>NZ_CAXUPX020000010.1:0-235230 GCF_964252895.1 Aminobacter sp. LjRoot7 | reverse complement strand
GGCTACCTTGCATGCCACCCACTACCACAAGGTCGACGTGCACGCCGTGCAGGCTGAGCTGAAGAGCCGGCCCAAGGCGCGCCTCGACGACATCCTGTCGGTGCCTGTTGTCGTGCGTCCCAACTGGACGCCCGACGAGATTCAGCGTGAGCTCGACAACAACGCGCAAGGCATCCTGGGTTATGTCGTGCGCTGGATCGACCAGGGCGTCGGCTGTTCGAAGGTTCCCGACATCAACGACGTCGGGCTGATGGAAGATCGCGCCACCTTGCGCATCTCGTCCCAGCACATCGCCAACTGGCTGCGCCACGACGTCTGCTCGCACATCCAGGTGATGGATTCGCTTCAGCGCATGGCAGCGATCGTCGACCGGCAGAATGTCGGCGATCCGCTCTACAAGCCGATGGCACCCGAATTCGACCAGTCGACCGCCTTCCGCGCCGCCTGCGACCTCGTCTTCGAAGGCCGCGCCCAGCCCAACGGCTACACCGAACCGGTCCTCCACAAGCGCAGGCTCGAGCTCAAGGCGAAGGAACGGGGCTGAGCATTGCCAACGGAATGCTAAGCAGTCCGTGGTAGCTTATCTTGTATGACAGCGTTTCTTCACGCCCCCCTCTGCCCTGCCGGGCATCTCCCCCACAAGGGGGGAGATCAGGCCTTCATGCACGCCTCAGCTAATCAACTGCGGCGCGACGGGAACGGCTTGAGACCCTACAGAACGAGCGGGACGCAGCACCTGCTGATCTCCTCCCTTGTGGGGGAGATGGCCGCCAGGCCAGAGGGGGGCGCGAAAGAGCTCACCATATCCGCAAGGTACTGGGCATCATGATCCTGCTCGCCATCGACTGTGCCGCAAGCCTCTGTGCCGCCAGCGTCTACGATGTCGACGCCGGGCGCGAGCTTGGCCGCTCCGTGTGTGACCTCGGCAAGGGCCACGCCGAACACCTGATGGCCGTCATCGACGAGGCTTTGACGCAGGCTGGCAAGAGCTATGCCGATCTCGGGCGGATTGCGGTTTCCACGGGTCCCGGCTCGTTCACCGGCGTGCGGGTCGCGGTATCGGCGGCACGCGGCTTTTCGCTGGCGCTGAAGGTTCCGGCGGTCGGCGTAACAACGCTTGAAGCACTGGCCGCCGAAACGCGCGATGCGCTCGGGCCGTGCAAGGTGCTTGCCGCCCTCGATGCCGGCCGCGCGGAACTGCATGCGGCTGTCTATGACGAAGACGGGCAGGCGATCCATACCCCTGTGGTCCTGACGCTCGACGAAGCCGCCGCCATTGCTGCTTCCGACAAGATAGCACTTGCCGGCACCGCGGCGCGGCTGGTCGCTGGCGCCGTCACCGGCAAGATCTTCGAATTCGGGCCCGTGTCTGCCACCGCCGACATCGGCACCTATGCCCGCATCGCTGCCGGCAAGACGGTTGATGGCGAGCGGCCGAAGCCGATTTATCTGAGAGCACCGGATGCCAAGCCGCAGGCTGGCTTCGTGCTGCCTAGGGAAGAGAAATGAAACTGCCGTTCTGGCCGCTGAAACGCGACTATGCCCTCGAACTCCTGACCGTTGACGACAGCGCCGCCATCGCTCCCTTGCATCGCGAGGATTTCGTCAGGCCGTGGTCGAGCGATGAGTTTTCGGCGCTGCTCGAGCAGGACACGGTGTTCGGCTTTGCCGTTCGCGAGATCGGCCATGGCGCGGAAGCGCCCGCCGGCTTCGTGCTGGCAAGGCTCGCCGCCGGCGAGGCCGAAATCCTGACGATTGCGGTTTCGCGCTCGCACCGCCGCCATGGCCTGGGCTGGCGGCTGATGGATGCGGTGCTGCGCGAACTGCACGCCCAGCGTGCCGAGGCGCTGTTCCTCGAGGTCGACGAGACCAATGCGCCGGCGATCGCGCTCTACCGCAAGTTCGGCTTCCACGAGGTCGGCAAGCGCCCGAACTACTACCAGTCGGCGCAAGGGGCGACGGGCGCGCTTGTCATGCGGCTCGATCTTCGCTAGCCAGATGCCCCGAGCATGATCCCGAAAAGTGGGTACCGGTTTTCGGACAAGATCATGCTCAAACAAAAAGATGGAGCCCATTCCGAGCCATCGGAATGGAAAGGCTCCAATTAAAAAGGGCATCGCGCACTACATGATCGGAAAGATCCGTACGGGGCTCGCGCTCTTTTGGATGGTTGCGGCCTCGCTGGTGCTTGTGCCGCTGCAGGTCATCTCGATGAAGACCGGCTTGTGGCCGGAAACCGTGATCCTGAAGATCTGGCACCGCGCCATGCTCAAGGCGCTCGGCATGCGCGTGCATGTCGTCGGCGAGATGGTGAAGACCCGGCCGCTGATGATCGCGTCCAACCACATCTCCTGGACCGACATCATGGCGATGGGGTCGCGGTTCGATGTCACCTTCATCGCCAAGTCTGAACTCAGCGGCTGGCCGATCTTCGGCTTCCTGTCGCGGCTGCAGCGTACCGTCTTCATCGAGCGTGAACGCAAGCGCAAGTCGGGTGACCAGGCCAGCGAGATCGCCCGGCGCCTCGCCGCCGGCAACGCCATGGTGCTGTTTGCCGAAGGCAGCACCGGCGACGGCAACATGCTGTTGCCGTTCAAGAGCACGCTGTTCGGTGCAGCGTCGATGGCGATCGCCGAGGGTGCGGCCGAGCATGTCGTCATCCAGCCGGTGTCGATCGCCTATATCCGCATCCACGGCATTCCGCTTGGCCGCCAGCACCGCCCGCTCGCCAGTTGGATCGGCGACATGGACCTGGTGCCGCATGTCGGCCAACTGCTGGCCGAAGGCGGCCTCGACGTCGAGATACGCTTCGGCGAGCCGATCGACTTTTCCGCCAAATCGAGCCGCAAGGAAGCGACGCGGCTGATGGAAGAGCGGGTTCGCGAAATGATGCTGCAGTCGCTCGGTCAGCCGCATCCGTCGCGCTGAGCATCCGCCGGCGGAAACGTTTGGCCGCTCCTGAGGCGATTCTGGAACTAGTTCGGAAAACAAAAAAACCCGGCCGAAGCCGGGTTTTTTGAGGTGTGGCTGTCTCAGAACTTGTAGGCGACGCCGAACCTGACGTCGTGGGTCCTGATATCGGCTGAGTATTCTTCATCTTCCGGCTGAGTGATGAAGTCATGCGTGCCATAGTCGGCATAGCGATACTCGCCACGCAGCGTCCAGTTGTCGGTCAGCGCGTATTCGGCGCCAATGCCCAAGGTCCAGCCGACTAGGCTTTCGTCTGCACTGCTATAAAAATCGCCCAGATTGTATTCGTCGAAGTTGAACTTGCCGAAGGCGACGCCACCCGCAACGTAGGGCAGCAGGCGGTCCATGGCGTAACCCAGCCGCAGCCGGGCCGAACCGGTGAGGTCGATCGTGGTCGTGGCAGAGTATTCGCTATCGCCTGGTGCCAGAGCCGAGTCTTTTAGGCCGCCCCAGGCAACATCCGCCTCGAGGCCCAGCACCACGCCGTTGGCGAACTGGTGATTGTAGCCCGCGTAAATGCCACCCAGGAAGCCGTCCGGGTCGTTGCTGTAATCGTAGTCGCTGGAGCCTTCATATACATAGTCGGCGTTGCCGAAACCGTAGCCAATCTGGCCGCCGATATATCCCCCAGTCCAGCTGTACACGGCTGAGCCGGGCTCAGTTGCGAGGTTGTCCGCAGCATTGGCTGCCGACGAGATGGCGAGCAATGCAATCGCCGTTGCGAGAATCTGTTTCATCAAAACCCCTAATCAATAGCCTGCTGAAATATACAACCTAAATGGTTTGTAGAAAGTGGTTGCAAAATAATAGGTTGCATATACTTTTAGGTGTGCCTTATGCGCAACATATTAGATAATACGAATGTACTGGTGAGCTGTGGGCAAGACGTCCCGGCATAGCCAGCCCAGCCGTCAACAGGCACGTTGCGCCGCGGCCGACCGAACCGCCCAAGCTCTTGCCGCAAAGCGTCTGTTTTTTGCCGTGGAAAGGCGTTAATAGGCGCGGCATGGAACTCGACGATATGTTTGAAATCATGCCGGCAGCCTCTGGTGAGGTCGCCGCGGCAAGCACCAGCGCTGCCAAGAAGGTCTTCATCAAGACCTATGGCTGCCAGATGAACGTCTACGACTCGCAGCGCATGAGCGATGCGCTCGCCGCCGACGGCTATGCCGCGACCGAGACCATCGACGACGCCGACCTGATCCTGCTCAACACTTGTCATATCCGCGAAAAGGCCGCCGAGAAGGTCTATTCGCAGCTCGGGCGCCTGGGCAAGCTGAAGGCCGAGCGGGCGGAGAGTGGCCGCGAGCTGATCGTCGGCGTCACCGGTTGCGTCGCCCAGGCCGAGGGCCGCGAGATCCTGCGCCGCGCCTCTGCGGTCGATCTCGTTGTCGGACCGCAGACCTATCACCGCCTGCCCGAAGTGGTGAAGAGGGCGCGTGACGGCCAGAAGGTGATCGAGACTGAATACGCGCTCGAAGACAAGTTCGAGCACCTGCCGCAGCCGAGGAAGGCCGAGGTCGCCAAGCGCGGCGTCACCGCCTTCCTGACGGTCCAGGAAGGCTGCGACAAGTTCTGCACCTTCTGCGTGGTGCCCTATACCAGAGGTTCCGAGGTATCGCGTTCGGTCGCGCAGATCGTCGCCGAGGCCGAACGGCTGGCCGAGGCCGGGGTGCGCGAGGTCACGCTGCTTGGCCAGAACGTCAACGCCTGGCATGGCGAGGGCGCCGACGGCAAGGAATGGGGGCTTGGCCGCCTGCTCTACCGGCTTGCCGAAATTCCCGGCATCGCCCGGCTGCGCTACACCACCAGCCATCCGCGCGACATGGACGACGAGCTGATCGCGGCCCATCGCGACCTGCGCGCGCTGATGCCTTACCTGCACCTGCCGGTGCAGTCAGGCTCGGACCGTATCCTCAAGGCGATGAATCGCAAGCACACGGCGACGGACTATCTCAGGCTGATCGACCGCATCCGCGCGGCCCGTCCCGACATCGCCATGTCGGGCGATTTCATCGTCGGTTTTCCCGGCGAGACGGATGCCGATTTCGAGGCTACAATGGAGATCGTGCGCCAGACCAATTACGCCTCGGCCTACACGTTCAAATATTCGCCGCGTCCCGGCACGCCGGGCGCCGATATGGACGGCCATGTCGAGGAACAGGTCAAGGACGAGCGCCTGCAGCGGCTGCAAAAGCTGATCACCGAGCAACAGCACGCCTTCGCCGACGGACTGGTCGGACAGACGATTTCGACGCTGATCGAAAAGCCGGGCCGCCAGCCCGGACAGATCGTCGGACGGTCACCTTGGCTGCAGCCGGTTATTGTTGATGAAAAGGCCGGCGAAATCGGTGACATTGTTGATGTGCGAATCACGAAGACAGGCACCAACAGCCTGTTCGCCGAAGCGGTCTGATCGGCCGTACGGCAGATGAGGAGAGACGGTTGAGCGCTGCTGAACTCAAGAACCTGCCCTCCGGGGCGTCTGACATGGCGCACATCGTACTGACCTTCGACAACAACAAGCTAGCCAGTGCGCTATACGGCCAGTTCGACGAGAACCTGGCCCGTCTGGAACAGAAACTCGGCGTCGACATCCGTTCGCGCGGCAACCAGCTGACCATCAAGGGCAGCGCGACAGCCGCCGAGCAGGCGCGTCGCGCGCTCGATCATCTTTATGCCATCCTGCAGAAAGGCGGCGAAGTGGCGCAATCCGACGTAGACGGCGCCGTGCGCATGGCAGTTGCCCCCGATGACCAGCTGACGCTGCCGACGCTGGAGCGCAAGGGCAAGATGGCCGCGGCCCAGATCTCGACGCGCAAGCGCACCATCTATGCCCGCTCGCTCAACCAGGACGCCTATATGCGGGCGCTGGAACGCGCAGAGCTCGTCTTCGGCATCGGCCCGGCCGGTACCGGCAAGACCTATCTCGCGGTGGCGCACGCCGCCATGCTGCTCGAACGCGGCATGGTCGAGCGCATCATCCTGTCGCGCCCGGCGGTGGAAGCGGGCGAGCGCCTCGGCTTCCTGCCTGGCGACATGAAGGAAAAGGTCGATCCCTACCTGCGCCCGCTCTATGACGCGCTCTACGACATGATGCCGGCCGACAAGGTCGAACGCGCCATTGCCGCCGAGGTCATCGAGATCGCGCCGCTGGCCTTCATGCGTGGCCGCACGCTGGCCCATTCGGCCGTCATCCTCGACGAGGCGCAGAACACCACCTCGATGCAGATGAAGATGTTCCTGACCCGTCTGGGCGAGGGCTCGCGTATGATCATCACCGGCGACCCGACGCAGATCGACCTGCCGCCCAACACCAAGTCGGGCCTGGTCGAGGCGTTGCGTATCCTCGACGGCGTGCCCGGTGCTGTGACCGTGCGCTTCAACGACGCCGACGTGGTCCGCCATCCGCTGGTCGCCGAGATCGTCAGGGCCTATGACCGTGACGGCAAGGTCGCGCGCGGCCTTGGCACCGAGGGCTGATCGGGAACGCTATGCCTGACAAGAAGATACCGACGTCCGCCGTTGCGGCGGGCGCTCTTGATATCGACCTGATGATCGAGGAAGGCGCCTGGCCGAGTGAAGACGCGCTACGGGCGCTTGTCGACCGTGCCGTGCCTGCCGCCTTGGCCGAGGCGGCAGTCGAGGTCGTTGACGACGTCGAACTCAGCCTGGTCTTCACCGACGACGACGCCATCCAGAGCCTCAACGCTGAATGGCGCCAGAAGGACAAGCCGACCAACGTGCTGTCCTTTCCGGCCTTCCCGATGGCGCCGGGCGATCCGTTGCCGCCAATGTTGGGCGACATCGTTTTGGCCTACGAGACCGTGGTGCGCGAGGCCGAGCTTGAAGGCAAGCCGCTCGAAAACCACATCACCCACCTCATAATCCACGGACTCCTGCACCTTTTGGGGTATGATCACGAGACCGACGAGGAGGCCGAGGAAATGGAAGCGCTTGAACGCCAGGCACTGGCGAGGCTTGCCATTCCCGATCCCTACGCGTAACAGGGACGAACAACGACCGGAAGACGATGAACGACAAGCAAGAGACTGCCGCCACGCCCGATACGGGAACCGCGGCAAAGGCCTCCGACCAGACCGAGGACGGACCTAGTAGCAGTGCGCCGTTACAAGCGACGCACGACCCCCAGGCCGAGCGGCCAACATTCATCGAGCGGTTGAGCCGGTTTTTCCGTCACCGCAGCAATGGCACCAATATCCGTGAGGAAATTGTCGACGCGCTGGCCGAAACCGGCAGCGACGCCGATTCGTTTTCGCCGGGCGAGCGCGCCATGCTCAACAACATCCTCCGGCTCCGCGAAGTCAGGGTCGAGGACGTCATGGTGCCACGTGCCGACGTCGAGGCGATCGAGCTGTCGACGACGCTCGGCGAGCTGCTTTCGGTGTTCGAGCAGTCGGGCCATTCGCGCATGCCGGTCTATGTCGAGACGCTCGACGACCCACGCGGCATGGTCCACATCCGCGACGTGCTGGCCCACATCACCCGTGGCGCGCGCGTCAAGAAGGGCAGGGCGCGCAAGACGCCGCAGCCTGCTGACGTGCAGCTCGACCTTGCGCAGGTCGATCTCAAGCGCACGATCGGCGATCTCAACCTGATCCGCACGGTGCTGTTCGTGCCCCCGTCGATGCTGGCCTCTGACCTGATGAGCCGCATGCAAGCGACGCGCACCCAGATGGCGCTGGTCATCGACGAATATGGCGGCACAGACGGTCTCGTTTCGCTCGAGGACATCGTCGAGATGGTTGTCGGCGACATCGAGGACGAGCATGACGACGACGAGCCGATGATCACCCAGGCCGGCGATGGCGTTTATGTCGTCGACGGTAAGGCCGAGATCGAGGAAGTCGCCAAGGTTCTCGGCGAGGAATTCTCGCCCGGCGAGCACAGCGAGTATGTCGACACCATCGGCGGCATGATCTTCAACGCGCTCGGCCGCGTGCCGGCGCGCGGCGAAGTGGTGCAGGCGATACCGGGCTTCGAGTTCCACGTGCTCGACGCCGACCCGCGCCGCGTCAAGCGCGTCCGCATCGTCCACAGCGTCAAGAGCGAGCGCCGCCGTCGCGCCAAGGCTGAACAGGCGTGAGCCTGTCCCAGGGCGGTCCGCCATTTGGTGCCGCCCTGCGGTGCTGCTACACCTTCGATCCGTGATTCTGCGACGAGGGCACGGATGGAGCGTCATGCTGGGCGGATAATTCTGCTGTGGGGATGGAAAAGGGCGCTGGTGGCCTTTGTGGCCGGCGCCTTTGCCGTCCTGGGCCAGGCGCCCTATGATTTCTTCGCCGCCTGCTTCGTCTCCTTCCCGATCTTGGTCTGGCTGCTTGATGGTGCCGTCGCCGACAGGCCGGCCGGTTTCATCCGCCGCCTCATGCCGGCTTTCTCCACCGGATGGTGGTTCGGTTTCGGCTATTTCCTCGCCGGGCTCTGGTGGGTCGGTGGCGCGCTGCTCGTCGAAGCCGAGAGTTTCGCCTGGGCGCTGCCCTTCGCCGTTGTCGGCATCCCACTGATCCTGGCCTTCTTCTATGGCTTTGCCGCCGCCCTGGCGCGGCTGTTGTGGAGCGACGGCATCGGTCGCATCGCAGCGCTTGCCTTCGCCTTCGGCCTGATCGAGTGGCTGCGCACCTTCCTGTTCACCGGCTTTCCGTGGAATCCGCTCGGCTTTGCCGCCATGCCCGTGCCTTTGTTCATGCAGAGCGTGACGATGATTGGCGTCACCGGCATGAACGTGCTGGCGGTCTTCGTCTTCGCCATGCCGGCGTTGCTCGCCGACCGGCGTAATCTCAAGCTGGGTGCTGCCCTTGCCGCACTGCTGGTCGCGGCCCATGCCGGTTTTGGCTATTTCAAGCTGACCAGGCCGGCCCAGCCAGCGGAGCGGACCCTCAATGTCCGTATCGTCCAGCCCAATATCGACCTCAGCGAAAAATGGGATGGCCGCGTCCGCGACCGCATCTTTGCCAGCATGCTGCAGCTCTCGGCCGAGGCGCCCAAACCGGGCGCGAAGAAGCCGGACCTGATCATCTGGCCCGAGACCTCGGTGCCGTTCCTGTTTACCGAGCGTCCGGACGCGCTGGTGGCGATCGGCGACATGCTGGGCGAGGGCCAGACGCTGATGGCGGGCACCGTGCGCGCCGAAGGCGAATCGGTAGCCGGCGACGACACCCGCTATTACAACTCCGTCGTCAGCATCAACGACAAGGGAGAGATCGTCGACGCCGTCGACAAGGTCCATCTCGTTCCCTTCGGCGAGTACATTCCCTTTGCCGGGCTGATGGAACGCATCGGGTTGACGCAACTGGTCGCCGGGCCGATGAACTTCGCTGCCGGCGCCAACAGGCGGCCGTTGGAACTGCCCGGCGGGGTCAAGGCATCAGCCTTCATTTGCTACGAAATCATCTTTCCCCGCATGGTTGCAGTTGACGCAGCGTCAACTGGGATTATTGTGAATGTGACCAACGACGCGTGGTTTGGCGACACTCCGGGCCCCTACCAGCACTTCCGGCAGTCGCAGGTCCGCGCGGTCGAAAACGGGTTGCCGGTCCTGCGCGCGGCCAACACAGGAATTTCCGGCATTGTCGACCCGAGCGGGCGAATAGTGGATGCACTTGCGATGAATGTTCGCGGCACCATTGATGTCTCGCTTCCGGTGGCCGCCATTGGCGCTGCCTCGCCGCCGTTTTCGCGCGTTAACGCTTTCCTGATCATGTTGTTGATTGCCGTAGCGGCAACTGGCTTGAAGCTCAGACAGAGGCTCAGGGCGAATTGACACTGCGCTTGTTAGAAACTCATATGTCGCCGCGCAGCCAGAAGCTGTGCCAATCAACGTCTGCACCCGGACGTCATAAATTGCCCTGAATGGGGTGCCTGCCCAAATAATAAGCTGGAAAAATCCGGCGAGGAAAGACAGTGGAAAAAGAGAACAAGAAAAAGCCAAATCCGACCGACGTATACGTCGGCGGACGCATTCGCCTGCGACGCAATATGCTTGGAATGAGCCAGGAAAAACTTGGAGAGAGCCTCGGCATTACCTTTCAGCAGATCCAGAAATACGAAAAAGGAACAAATCGCGTCGGAGCGAGTCGCCTGCAGGCCATCGCTTCGATCCTGAGCGTTCCGGTTGCTTTCTTCTTCGAAGATGCCCCCGGCAGCGAGGGCAGCGAGCACAAAGGGCTGTCGGAAGACTCGTCCACGTCTTTTGTGGTCGATTTTCTCTCGAGTGCCGAAGGCCTCCAGCTCAACCGCGCGTTTGCCCGGATTTCCAACCCCAAGGTCCGGCGCAAGGTTATCGAGCTGGCTAAGGTCCTGGCCGACGACGAAGACCAGTAGTAGCGGAGCGCTGCGCGTCCCGCCGGATGCGCAGACGACGCCCCGGCTGCCCAAATTGCGCATCTCACTTTCCGAAAATCGGTTCTGATCTTCGGGGCGATGCGCGAGTGCGACGGCGATGCGCCGTCGCAACTCCCTTGCATTAACAGCGCTTCCGCGACGAAAGCCTGCTTGACGAGGTCTGGCCGGCTTCGCTAACACGTGTCGCGCCAAATGATCGGCATCGCGCCGATCGCTTTCTAGAGGGGACATCCCGTGCAGCGGCAGAATTATCTCTTCACTTCCGAGTCCGTATCCGAAGGTCACCCCGACAAGGTGTGCGACCGCATTTCCGATGAGATCGTCGATCTCGTCTACCGTGAGGCCAAAAAGACCGGCATGGATCCGTGGAAGGTCCGCGTTGCCTGTGAAACCCTGGCAACCACCAACCGCGTCGTGATCGCCGGCGAAGTTCGCGTGCCGGACACGCTGCTGAAGAAAGACAAGAACGGCCAGATCGTGAAGGACGCCGCCGGCCACCCGGTCGTCAATCCGTCCAAGTTCAAGTCGGTGGCCCGCAAGGCCATCCGCGCCATCGGCTACGAGCAGGCCGGCTTCCACTGGAAGACCGCCCGCATCGACGTGCTGCTGCACGGCCAGTCGCCCGACATCGGCCAGGGCGTCGACAGCGCTTCCGACCGCCAGGGCGAAGAAGGTGCCGGCGACCAGGGCATCATGTTCGGTTATGCCTGCCGCGAGACGCCCGACCTGATGCCGGCGCCGATCTACTACAGCCACAAGATCCTCGAACTGCTCGCCACCGCCCGCCACGAAAACAAGGGCGATGCCGGCAAGCTCGGTCCTGACGCCAAGAGCCAGGTCACCGTGCGCTACCAGGACGGCAAGGCCCACGAAGTCACGCAGATCGTGCTTTCGACCCAGCACCTCGACGGCAGCTGGGATTCGGGCAAGGTCCGCAAGGTGGTCGAGCCGTACATCCGCGAAGCCTTGGGCGAACTCGAGATCGCCAACGACTGCAACTGGTACATCAACCCGACAGGCAAGTTCGTCATCGGCGGTCCTGACGGCGACGCCGGCCTGACCGGCCGCAAGATCATCGTCGACACCTACGGCGGCGCAGCCCCGCACGGCGGCGGCGCGTTTTCCGGCAAGGACACCACCAAGGTCGACCGTTCGGCAGCCTATGCCGCGCGCTACCTCGCCAAGAACGTGGTTGCGGCCAAGCTCGCCGAGCGCTGCACCATCCAGCTGTCCTACGCCATCGGCGTTGCCCAGCCGCTGTCGGTCTATGTCGACCTGCACGGCACCGGCAAGGTCGACGAGGCGGTTCTGGAAGATGCGCTGCGCCAGGTCATGGACCTGTCGCCGTCGGGCATCCGCCGTCACCTCGACCTCAACAAGCCGATCTACGCCAAGACCTCGTCCTACGGCCATTTCGGCCGCAAGGCTGGTCGCGACGGTTCTTTCTCGTGGGAAAAGACCGACCTGGTGAAGGCACTCAAGGATGCGGTCGCCGCTTAAGGCGACCGTGGTATGATGGAACAGGAACCGCGCCGCACTCGCTCGACGGAAGCCTTCTTCGGGCGTCGGCGCGGCAAGCCCATCCGCCCGTATCAGGCGGAGGCGCTTGAAACAGGACTGGCCCGCCTAGGCATCGACCTCGGCGTGGCCGCTCCCGCCGATCTGCGAACTATGTTCGAAGCCGAGGTTTCGAAGGTCAGGCTCGAGATCGGTTTCGGCGGCGGCGAACACCTTCGCCACATCGCCGCGAACAATCCCGATGACGGCTTCATCGGCATCGAGCCCTTCGTCAATGGCATGGCCAAGATGGCGGCAGCGCTCCATGAAAAGCCGCTCGCCAACATCCGCCTCTATGACGAGGATGCGACCCAGCTGCTTGACTGGCTGCCGGAAGCCTCGCTCGATGGCATCGACCTGCTTTATCCCGACCCGTGGCGCAAGAAGAAGCACTGGAAGCGGCGCTTTGTCAGCCCGGTCAATCTCGACCGCTTCGCCCGCGTGCTGAAAAGCGGTGCGAAGTTCCGCTTTGCCTCCGACATCGACACCTATGTCAACTGGACGCTGCAGCATTGCCGCGCCCATCCCGCCTTCGAGTGGCAGGCGGCCGACGCCAAGGACTGGCACACGCCCTACGAAGGCTGGACCCGCACCCGCTACGAAGCCAAGGCAATCCGCGAGAACAGGACGCCAGCGTATTTGACGTTCGTCAGGGTGTAGAGCGCAGGCTTCTCTTCTCCCCCAGGGGAGAAGAGGTTCTGCGCCCGTCACGCCGCTGCCTTCCCAAACGCCACCCGCACCCTGAGCCCGCGGCCGTCGGCACCGGCCAGAAGCTCCAGCTGGCCGCTGAAGAGCGAGGCGATTTCTTCGACGATCGGCAGGCCGAGGCCGGCGCCAGGCTTGTCGCCCTCGCGTCCGCGCACGAAGCGCTGGCGCACGCTTTCCAGTTCGGATGCCGGGATGCCTGGACCGGTGTCTTCGACCTCCAGCACCACTTCCGTGCTGCCATCGATGACCTTGACGGTCGCTTCGGCGCCATTGCCGGCATAGGCGAGCACGTTTTCGATCAGGTTGCGGATCATCTCGCTGAGCAGCATCGGCTCGCCGCGCACGTAAAGCGGCTCCTCACCCTCGAAGCCGAGATCGATGCCGGCCGCGTGGGCCTGGGTGACGCGGTCGGCGGTGAGCTGCTGGGCGAGCTCGGTCAGGTTGACCGCGTCGAGGTTCTTCAGCCTGTCGGATGCGGCTTCGTCGACCTTGGCGAGCAGCAGCAGCTGGGCGATGACGCGCTCGGCATGGGCCACCGCCTCGTCGCCCATGCGCGCCGCCTGGCGGGCTTCGTCGAGCGAATGGGCACGCGAGGCGAGCGCCAGCTGAGTGCGGATGATGGTCAGCGGTGTGCGCAGCTGATGGCTGGCATTGCCGGTGAAATGCCGCATCGCGCCGAGCGCCGAGCCGAGCCGGCCCATGAAGGAATTGACCGTATCGACGAGCCCGCCCACCTCTTTCGGCACCGACTGCTCGATCGGGTGCAGGTCGTCGGGGTTGCGCTCGGCAATCGCGTCGCGCAGCCGGTAGAGCGGCCTGAGCGAGAAGGTGACGGCGAACCAGACGATGGCGGCCGCACTGCCGATCAGGATGGCGAGCCTCAGCGCCGAGCGCAGCAGGATTGTCTGCGCCAGCTGGGTGCGGGCGATCGTCGTTTCGGCGATGGTGACGACGAACGGGATCGAGGTCGCACCCGTCGAGGCGGCGCGGGACAGCGAGGTCAGCCGGATCGGCTCGCCGCGGAAGCGGGCATCTTCATAACCGCTTTCTTCGAGCTCCAGCCCGCCGATGACGGGCAGCGTCTGGTAGCCAGTGATGAAGCCGTCGGGCCCGTCGACGCGGTAGAAGACGCGGTCCTGCGCTGCCGAGGTCAGCATTTCGAGCGCGACATAGGGGATGTCGACCTCCAGCGCGCCATCCTCTGCCACCACCACGCGCTCGGCGATTGCCAGCGCCGAGCCGGCGAGCACGCGGTCGGAGACGGCGTTCGCGGTGTCGACCGCCTCGCGATAGGTGTCGACGAGCGCGATCAGGCCAAGCGTGACAAGTGGCACGAGCAGCCACAGCAGCAGCCGGCGGCGGAGCGAATAGGGCCTCGTCCGCGCCATCAGGGGCTTTGGATTTTTTCGAGATAGTAGCCGATGCCGCGCGCCGTCCGCACCGTCAGGCCGTAGGGCGCCAGGCGCTTGCGCAGCCGGCTGACATATTGCTCGATGGCATTGGCACTCAGGTCCTCATCGAAGCCGGCGAGCGATTCGATTATCGCCTGCTTGGCGACGACCTTGCCGGCGCGCATGAACAGCGTTTCGAGCAGCGCCAGCTCCCGCGCCGGAATGTCGATGGCGGCCCCGTGCGAGGAGAAGCTGCGGGTGTTGAGGTCGAGCGCCACCTCGCCGAAGGTGACAGTTGCGGCTTTCAGTCCGGCGCGGCGGCGCAGCAGCGTGCGCACGCGTGCCTCCAGCTCGCCGACGTCGAAGGGCTTGACCATGTAGTCGTCGGCGCCGAGGTCGAGGCCCTTGACGCGCTCGTCGAGCGAATGGCGCGCCGACAGGATCAGCACCGCGGCATCGTGCTGGCGCCCACGCATGGTGCGTAGCACGTCGAGCCCGTCCATCTCCGGCAAATTGAGGTCGAGGATGACCAGGTCGAAGCGCTCGGTGGCCAGCACCGCCACGGCGGATGCGCCGTCGCCGACAACATCGACGGCATAGCCGCTGCCCTTGAGCACCGCCGCCAGCCCCCCGGCCAGCGTCGCGTTGTCCTCCACCACCAGAATGCGCAACCCTGTTCTCCTTGCCCGCCCCGTTCGAACGATGCCCATTCGTTGGGCAAAGGTCCAGAGCCCGTTCGACGCACCCACCCGCGCTTCGCCGTTGTGTCGTTCACCGCGCTGAGGCATGGTCCGGCGATCATGCGCCTAGCCATTCTCACCGCCCTTGTCTGCCTTTCAGCGCCCGCGCGGGCCGAGGTCACCGTCTTCCCCGCGCTTAACGGCGCGTCGGACGCCCGCACGCTTGTCGTTTATTCCTCGCTCGACGCGCCGCTGAACAATCCGATGATCGCAGGCTTCCAGAAAGCCAATCCCGGCGTTGCCGTCCGTTACGAGGAACTGCAGACCGTCGACATCTACGACCGCGTGCTTGCCGAAACCGACGCCGGCAAGGGCACCGCCGACATCGCCTTTTCCTCGGCGATGGACCTGCAGGTCAAGCTCGCCAATGACGGTTACGCCCAGGAAAGCCGCCTGCCTTTGTCCGACCGCTGGCCGCGCTGGGCCAACTGGCGCGACACCGCCTATGCCTTGACCTACGAGCCGGCGGTGTTCGTCTACCACAAGCCGAGCTTCAGGGATGTCGAGCCGCCGGCGACGCGCGGCCAGTTCGTCGACTATCTCAAGTCCCAGGGCGACAAGGTCTATGGCCGCATCGCCACCTACGACATCGAGCGCTCCGGCGTCGGCTTCATGTTCATGGCGCGCGACCAGGAGCAGTATCCCGACATCTGGTCGGTGATCCGCGCCATGGGTGCGGCGGGCGTCAAGCTCTACTCGACCAGCAGCGCGATCCTCGAACGCATCGCCGACGGCCGCTTCGTGCTCGGCTACAACATTTTGGGCTCCTATGCCGCCGACTGGGCGGCGCGCAATCCCGACGTCGGCATCGTCCTGCCCAAGGACTATACGGTGGTGATGTCGCGCATCGGCCTAGTGCCGGCGGCAGCCAAGTCGCCCGACCTCGGCCGACGCTATCTCGAATATTTCATGTCGGCCGAGGGCCAGACTGTCATGGCGCGGCAACTGCATATCGCAGCCGTCAATCCTGACGTGTCGGGCGAGAACACCGCCAACCGCATGCAGGAGGTACTGGGCGGGCAATTGCGCCCGGTGCCGGTCAGTCCGGGCCTGATGGTCTATCTCGACCAGGTCAAGCGCTCGCGCGTCATCGGGCGCTGGAACGAGGCGCTGCGCAGTCCCTGATGTCAGGATGTTCCCCAAGCTGTTGCATCGGTGTCAGTCTGATGTCAGGTTGCTGCGATAGGGAAGTTTTGGCCCACCCGTTGGAGGCGGTGAAGGCTCGGAAAGTTCGGGAGGATTTCGAACACGTTTCCGCAAGGCTACCCGACGGCGGTACTCACCGCCGCGCAGAGGAGCCAGGAAACGCTGCATAAAGAGGCCGGCGTTCAGCCAGCCCGTTCCTTCCCTTCACGTTCCGAGACGCTGCTTCAGGCGCGGGCTTCGAAACTGAAAAAGCATTTTGCCCCGCGCATGCGGGCAAGGGAGGAACAGCAATGAAGCAGTTCGTATTGGCATCCATCATCGCGGGCGCGCTTGCCCTGCCGGCCGCCGCGGCCGACTACAAGATCATGGCTCCGGCAGCGCCTGGCGGCGGCTGGGACCAGACCGCGCGTTCGATGCAGACCGCGCTCCAGGACGAGAAGATCTCCAGCTCGGTCCAGGTCAACAACGTTCCTGGCGCCGGCGGCACAATCGGTCTCGCCCAGTTCGTCAACCAGGCCAATGGCGACCCGGCACAGCTGATCGTCGGCGGCTACGTCATGGTCGGCGCGATCCTGACCAACGCCTCGCCCGTCACGCTCGACCAGGTCACACCGATCGCGCGCCTGACCGGCGAATACGAAGCGCTGGTCGTTCCGGCCGCTTCCGAGATCAAGGACATGGCTGGCCTCGTTGCCAAGCTGAAGGCTGATCCCGGCTCCGTGTCGTGGGGCGGCGGCTCGGCCGGTGGTACCGACCACATCACGGCCGGCCTCATCGCCAAGGCTGCCGGCGTCGACCCGACCAAGGTCAACTACATCGCCTATTCCGGCGGTGGCGAAGCCCTTGCTGCCATCCTCGGCAACCAGGTGACTGTCGGCATTTCCGGCTACGGCGAATTCGCCGAGCAGATCAAGGCCGGCACGCTGCGCATCATCGGCATCTCGTCGGATGCCAAGGTTGAAGGCATCGACGCCCCGACCTTTAAGGAAGGCGGCGTTGACGTCTCGATCCAGAACTGGCGCATGGTCGCTGCAGCTCCCGGCATCTCGGCAGAGCAGAAGGCGGCCGTCCTCGCCGACGTCGAGAAGATGGTGACCTCGGCCTCGTGGACGAAGATCCTCGCAGACAAGGGCTGGGCCAACACCTACCTCGCCGGCGACGACTTCGCAGCACAGCTGAAGAAGGACACCGAGGCGACGTCCGCGATCCTGAAAGACATCGGCCTGGTGAAATGAGCCTGGACAACCAGCAACAAGAAAGGCGCCGCCCCGATCGGGCGGCGCTTGTCATCGCCGCCCTGCTGATGGTGGTGTCGGTGGTCATCGCCTGGAGCACCGCCAGCCATGGCACCGGCGCGAACTATGCCCGTGTCGGCCCGACAACGTTTCCCTATGTGATCGCGGT
Source organism: Aminobacter sp. LjRoot7 (assembly GCF_964252895.1). Lineage (NCBI taxonomy): Bacteria > Pseudomonadati > Pseudomonadota > Alphaproteobacteria > Hyphomicrobiales > Phyllobacteriaceae > Aminobacter > Aminobacter sp. LjRoot7. The sequence continues at coordinate 217,949 of NZ_CAXUPX020000010.1, read as the reverse complement.
GGCCTTCTTCGGCCTGTCGATCTGGACGTTCTTCGAAGCCTGGCGTGGCGATTTCCCCGAACGCGAAAAACAAGAGATCAGCCCGATCCTGTGGATCGTCGGCGGTCTTGCCGCCCAGATGCTGCTGCTCAAGGCAGCCGGCTTCTCGATCGCCACCGGCTTGCTCTTCGCCGCGACGGCACGCGCCTTTGGCCGCGGACCGCTGTGGAGGACGATCCCGATCGGCATCGTGCTTTCGTTCGTCATCTGGATCATCTTCGCCAAGGGACTGCAGCTCTCGCTGCCCGCCGGCCCGCTCGAACACCTGCTGTTCTGAGCGATTATCAAGGGAGCTCGGCTCTAAATGGATACCTTTGGTCTGCTCGCGCAGGGACTGCTCACGGCACTCGAGCCGATGAACATGCTCTATGCGCTGATCGGCGTGACGCTCGGCACGGCTGTCGGCGTTCTTCCCGGCATCGGCCCGGCACTGACCGTCGCCCTGCTTTTGCCCGTCACCTACAAGCTTGATCCCGCGGGTTCGCTGATCATGTTCGCCGGCATCTACTACGGCGGCATGTATGGCGGCTCGACGACGTCGATCCTGCTCAACACGCCTGGCGAAAGTGCCTCGATCGTCACCGCGCTCGAAGGCAACAAGATGGCGCGCGCCGGGCGAGGCGGCCCGGCACTGGCGACCGCCGCCATTGGCTCCTTCGTCGCCGGCCTGATTGCCACCGTCGGTCTCGCTTTTGTCGCCCCGACCGTCGTCAAGATGGCGCTGTCTTTCGGCCCGGCCGAATATTTCGCGCTGATGATCCTGGCCTTCATGACCGTTTCCGCCGCCTTCGGCGACTCGACGCTGCGCGGCCTGACCGCGCTGTTCATCGGCCTCGGCCTCGGCCTCATCGGCATCGACCTGCAGACCGGCCAGGCGCGTCTTGCCTTCGGCATCCCCGACCTGCTCGACGGCATCGAGGTGACGACGCTTGCGGTCGCCCTGTTCGCCGTCGGCGAAGCACTCAGTGTCGCTGCCAGCAAGGGCGGCGATTCGACGATCCAGGCGATCAAGGGTTCGGTGTGGATGACCCGCGAGGATTGGAGCCGGTCATGGAAGCCATGGCTGCGCGGCACCGCAATCGGTTTCCCGATCGGCGCGATGCCGGCTGGCGGCGCTGAAATCGGCACCTTCCTGTCTTATTCGGTGGAAAAGAACCTGGCCAAGAAGCCGGAAGAGTTCGGCCATGGCGCGATCGAAGGTGTTGCTGGTCCGGAAGCGGCCAACAATGCTTCCGCCGCTGGCACGTTGGTGCCGCTGTTGACGCTCGGCCTGCCGACCACGGCGACTGCCGCCATCATGCTCGCCGGTTTCCAGCAGTTCGGCCTGCAGCCGGGTCCGCTCTTGTTTGCGACCAACCCGCAGCTCGTCTGGGGCCTGATCGCTTCGCTGCTGGTCGCCAACCTGATGCTCTTGGTGCTCAACCTGCCGCTGATCGGCGTCTGGGTCAGGCTGCTGACCATACCGCTACCCTGGCTCTATTCGGGCATCCTGCTGTTTGCGACGCTCGGCACCATCGGCGCCAATCCCTCGACCTTCGAGCTCGGCATGCTGCTGGCATTCGGCCTGCTCGGCTATGGCCTGCGCCGCTTCGGTTATCCGATTGCGCCTGTCGTCGTCGGCCTGATACTTGGACCGATGGCGGAGCAGCAGCTTCGCCGCGCGCTGGCCATCAGCCAGGGCGACCCGACAATCCTGGTGCATTCGCCGATTGCGATCGTCTTGTTGCTGCTTGCGGCCACAGCTGTCCTGCTGCCGCTGTATCTGCGTGCCCGTGGCCGCGGCAAAGTGCTGGCCCAGCTGGGCGCCAACGAGGACTGAGTTAGCCCCGTCTGCTGAAACAAAAAAGCCGAGGCCCGGAATTCCGGCCTCGGCTTTTTCTTTGCCTCGACAGCGAGGCTGGATACCCAGGGACAGAGCGACGGTGAAAATAACCGGCCGCTCCGGAGCACTGCCCGGCTGGCCACGTCTCGGCTATCGCCAATGACGCAACCAGCGGTGCGCTCTCTACCCTGAATGCGTTTGATCAGTACTTGCGAATGCGGTCGAAGTGGAGCGGGTCGATGCCGAGCATCACCAGGTCCTGGTTGGTTGGGCGATGACCGCGCTCGACGGCAGCTGCGGCAGCGACGGCGCTACCAAAGGTGCGGACCAGTACGCCAATGCGGCCAAGGGGCTTGCGGGTGTTCATCTCTTTATCCTCTTTTGCGCTGCATCATCATTTTGTGCAACGCAACAAATATAGGTGACGTTGAGAGAAGCGGTAGGGATGTCTGCGCATGTTTGCCATGCATCTGCTGCAATGGTCGGCTAAACAGGTGGCAGTGGACGCTACCGGCCACAGGACTTGAAAGGCGCGCCGCCTTCGGCTATATCAGCCTCAAATTCTTGGTCGGTATGACGAAGAGTGGGTCCACCCGGTCCCGCTCTTTTTTGTTACCTGCCGACCGTCTGGAGAACCAATGACCGAAAACGCAGTCGAACAGACAGGCGACGACCGCATCATTCGCGAGACCGGCATCGACGCCCGCATCGCCCTGATCGTTCAGCCCGTCCTTCGCGCGATCGGCTTCCGCCTCGTTCGCATCCGCCTGTCGGGCACGAACGGGCTGACGCTGCAGATCATGGCCGAGCGCGAAGACGGCACCATGACCGTCCAGGATTGCGAAGAAGTGAGCCGTGCGGTTTCGCCTGCTCTCGATGTCGATGATCCGATCGAAAAGGCGTATCATCTCGAAGTTTCGTCGCCGGGCATCGACCGGCCGCTGGTTCGCAAGTCGGATTTCGGCAACTGGATCGGTCACATCGTCAAGATGGAGACCTCGGTCATGGTTGCCGACCGCAAGCGCTTCCGCGGTAAGATCGCCGAAGTCGACGAAGAAAGCGTCCTGATCCAGCGTGACCAGGCCGCCTACGGCGAGGAGCCGACCGTGCGCGTGCCTTTCGAGGCGATTTCCGAGGCGCGGCTGATCCTCACCGACGATCTCATTCGCGATGCCCTGAGCAAGGACAATCAGGCGCGCAAGGAAGCACGGAAGCGTCGCGGCGAACCCGAAGATGCGCCGGAAGACGAAGAAACCGAAACGGAAGATTGATAGAGCCCAACGGCTGGACCTGATCCGGCCGGACGCTCCGGGAGAAAGACAATGGTTGTAAGCGCCAACAGGCTCGAACTGCTGCAGATCGCCGATGCGGTCGCCCGCGAGAAGTCGATCGACAAGTCGATCGTCATCGCCGCCATGGCCGACGCGATCCAGAAGGCAGCGCGCTCGCGCTATGGTCAGGAGACCAACATCCGCGCCGACATCAACCCCAACACGGGTGAGATGAAGCTGCAGCGCCTGATGGAAGTCGTCGAAAAGGTCGATGACTACGCCATCCAGATCGCGCTGAGCTCGGCGCGCGAACGCAATCCCGATGCGCAGCTCGGCGACTTCATCGCCGAACAGCTGCCGCCGATGGATTTCGGCCGCATCGCCGCCCAGTCGGCCAAGCAGGTCATCGTCCAGAAGGTGCGTGAAGCCGAGCGAGACCGCCAGTACGACGAGTACAAGGATCGTATCGGCGAGATCGTCAACGGCACGGTCAAGCGCGTCGAATACGGCAACGTCATCGTCGATCTCGGCCGTGGCGAGGCGATCATCCGCCGCGACGAGCTGATCCCCCGCGAAAACTACAAGTACGGCGACCGCGTCCGCGCTTACGTCTACGACGTGCGCCGCGAACAGCGTGGCCCGCAGATCTTCCTGTCGCGTACCCATCCGCAGTTCATGGCGAAGCTGTTCACCATGGAAGTGCCGGAGATCTACGACGGCATCATCGAGATCAAGTCGGTTGCCCGCGACCCCGGTTCGCGCGCCAAGATCGCCGTCATCTCGCGTGACAGCTCGATCGACCCGGTCGGCGCCTGCGTCGGTATGCGCGGTTCGCGCGTCCAGGCCGTCGTCGGCGAGCTCCAGGGCGAAAAGATCGACATCATTCCGTGGTCGCCTTCCGCAGCCTCGTTCATCGTCAACGCCCTGCAGCCGGCTGAAGTCGCCAAGGTCGTTCTCGACGAGGACGCAGAGCGCATCGAAGTCGTGGTTCCCGACGACCAGCTGTCGCTGGCCATCGGCCGCCGCGGCCAGAACGTGCGCCTGGCTTCGCAGCTGACCGGCTGGGACATCGACATCCTGACCGAACAGGAAGAGTCGGAGCGCCGCCAGAAGGAATTCGTCGAGCGTTCGACCCTGTTCATGGAATCGCTCGACGTCGACGAGATGGTCGGCCAGGTGCTTGCATCCGAAGGCTTCACCTCGGTTGAAGAAGTGGCTTACGTCGATGCCGACGAAATCGCATCGATCGACGGCTTCGACGAGGACACGGCCAGCGAGATTCAGACCCGCGCCCGCGAATACCTCGGCAAGATCGAGGCCGAGCACGACGAGAAGCGCAAGGCGCTTGGCGTGCAGGACGAACTGCGCGAGATCCCCGGTGTCACCACCGCGATGCTGGTCGCTCTCGGCAATGACGGCGTGAAGACTGTCGAGGACTTCGCCGGCTACGCCGCCGACGATCTCGTCGGCTGGAAGGAACGCAAGGACGGAGAGACCAAATTCTTCCCAGGCGTGCTCGCCGACTACGGCGTCTCGCGTACCGATGCGGAACAGATGGTTGTTGCTGCCCGACGCATGGTTGGCTGGATCGCCGAGGACGAGATTGCGTCCGAGGAAGAGCCTGCCGACGTCGCCGGTGAGTGACGTGAGGCCGGCCGGAGAAACTGTTGGACGAGATGAACGATCGCACCTGCATCGTCACGCGCAAAAGCGCCGAACCGGATGATCTGATCCGTTTCGTCGTCGGCCCGGATTCGGCCGTCTATCCTGATCTGAAGAGAAATCTGCCCGGCCGCGGTTGCTGGGTGACGGCCGACCGCCTACATATCGACAAGGCGGCGGCCAAGGGCATGTTCGCCCGTGCCTTCAAGGCGCAGGTCGTCGTGCCGCCCGATCTGGGCGCAATGGTGGATAATCTGCTCGCCCGGTCAGCACTTGGCTCGCTTGGGCTTGCCCGCAAGGCCGGTCTGGTGGCACTAGGTGCCGCCAAGGTCGACTCCACGGTCCGTGCCGGCAAGGCGCTTCTAGTACTCCATGCTTACGAGGGCGCCGAGGATGGCGTCCGCAAGATCACCCAGGCCCGCAAGGCCACAGTGCATATCGGCGGGCCTGCAACGCCCGCCTACAAACTTTTTTCGGAAGCGGAATTGGGTTTGGCATTGGGGGCAACAAATGTGATACATGCTGCCGTCCTCGCGGGAGAAGCGGGCAAGGCGGTCGCGAAGCGCATGGTTGCGCTTGACCGATATCGGGGCGGATCCCCGGATGATCTGGCAATGATTGCGGCGATTGCCTACGACGATGATGCCGCAGAGGATATGGAATGAGCGATAGCAAATCGGGCGATGACAACACGTTGAGCGTCACTCCGAAGAAGACCTTGACGCTGAAGCGCCCGGGATCGGAGCAGGGAACCGTACGCCAGAACTTCTCGCACGGCCGCACAAAGCAGGTCGTCGTGGAGACGAAGAAGCGTAAGTTCTCCATGCCCGGCGACAAGCACGAGCCCACACCGACGGCAGCGACGGTGTTCGCGCCCAAGCCGCAGCCAGCAGCGCCCGCACCGGCAGCGCCGGTAGCGCCTGTGGCAGCGACGCCTGTTGTTTCGACGCCGGTCGCGGCAGCTCCTGCACCCCGGCCGACACCTGCACCAACGCCTGCACCCGCGCCTGTCGCGAAAGAGGCGCCGCGGCCCGCGCCGCGCCAGCCCGAGCGTTCAGGCATGGTGCTGAATTCACTGTCGCGCAGCGAGATGGATGCGCGTCGTCGCGCGCTCGAAGGCTCGGTCGCGCGTGAACAGGAAGATCGCCTACGCGCTGCCGAAGACGCGCGCCGCCGTGCCGAGGAAGACGAGCGCCGCCGCAAGGAGCGCGAGGATTCGGCTCGTCGCCAGGCAGAAGAAGAAGCCCGTCTCAAGACCGAGGCTGAATCCCGCCGCCGCGCCGAGGACGAGGCACGCCGCCGTGCGCCGGCCGCAGCCCTCGAGGCCAATGTGCCCGACGAGGTGGAAGCCAAGCCGAAGGGCCGCGTTGGCCCCGGTGCCGCAACCGCATCGCCGATCCGCCGCGTTGCGACCCCTGAGATTGCCCGTCCGGCCAAGACCAAGACCGAGGACGACCGTCGTCGTGGCAAGCTGACGCTCAACACGGCGTTGACTTCCGCGGATGGCGACGCCCGTTCGCGTTCGCTGTCGGCGATGCGTCGCCGCCAGGAGAAGTTCAAGCGTGCGATGCACCAGGAGACGCGCGAGAAGATCGTGCGTGAGGTCATTCTTCCTGAGACCATTACCATCCAAGAACTGGCCCAGCGCATGTCCGAACGCGCCGTCGAGGTCGTCAAGTTCTTCATGAAGCAAGGCCAGATGCTGAAGCCGGGCGACGTCATCGACGCCGATACGGCCGAGCTGGTCGCTTCCGAGTTCGGCCACACGGTTCGCCGCGTTGCCGAGTCCGACATCGAAGAAGGCCTGTTCGACATCGCCGATCACAGCGAAACGCTGGTTACGCGTCCGCCTGTCGTCACCATCATGGGTCACGTCGACCACGGCAAGACCTCGCTGCTCGACGCCATCCGCCAGGCCAACGTCGTGTCAGGCGAAGCCGGTGGCATCACCCAGCACATCGGCGCCTACCAGGTCGAGAAGAACGGTCAGAAGATCACCTTCATCGACACCCCCGGCCACGCCGCCTTCACGGCGATGCGTGCTCGTGGTGCCCAGGCGACCGACATTGCCATCCTGGTGGTTGCGGCCGACGACAGCGTCATGCCGCAGACCATCGAGTCGATCAGCCATGCCAAGGCTGCCGGCGTGCCGATCATCGTTGCCATCAACAAGATCGACAAGCCGTCGGCTGACGCCCAGAAGGTCCGTACCGAGCTGCTGCGCCACGAAGTCTTCGTGGAATCGATGGGCGGTGAAGTGCTCGACGTCGAGGTTTCGGCGAAGAACCGCACCAATCTCGACAAGCTGCTCGAAGCGATCCTGCTGCAGGCCGAAGTTCTCGACCTCAAGGCAAACCCCGACCGTACGGCCGAGGGTGTCGTCATCGAAGCCAAGCTCGACAAGGGCCGTGGCCCGGTTGCGACCGTGCTCGTCCAGACCGGTACGCTGCTGCCAGGCGACATTCTCGTCGCCGGCGACCAGTGGGGCCGCGTCCGTGCCCTGGTCGACGATCGTGGCAACCGTCTCGAGGAAGCTCCGCCGGCGATGCCGGTCGAGATTCTCGGCCTCCAGGGCACGCCTCAGGCTGGCGACCGCTTCGCGGTGGTCAACAACGAAGCCCGTGCCCGTGAGATCACCGAGTACCGCCAGCGTCTGGCGCGTGACAAGGCTGTCGCCAAGCACGCAACCCAGCGCGGCTCGCTCGAGCAGATGATGTCGCAGCTGCAGTCGTCCGGCCTCAAGGAGTTCCCGCTCATCATCAAGGGTGACGTGCAGGGCTCGGTCGAAGCGATCATCGCAGCACTCGACAAGCTCGGCACCGACGAGGTGCGTGCGCGCATCGTCCATTCGGGCGCCGGCGCCATCACCGAAAGCGACGTCACGCTCGCCGAAACCTCGGGTGCGGCAATCATCGGCTTCAACGTCCGCGCCAATGCGCAGGCGCGTCACGCCGCTGAGCAGCAGGGCATCGAGATCCGCTACTACAACATCATCTACAACCTCGTGGATGACGTTAAGGATGCGATGTCGGGTCTGCTGTCGCCGGAACGCCGCGAAACCTTCATCGGCAACGCCGAGATCCTCGAAGTCTTCAACATCACGAAGACGGGCAAGGTCGCTGGTTGCCGTGTCACCGAAGGCAAGGTCGAACGTGGTGCGGGCGTCCGCCTCATCCGCGACAACGTTGTCATCCACGAAGGCACGCTCAAGACGCTCAAGCGCTTCAAGGACGAAGTCTCCGAAGTGCCGGTCGGCCAGGAATGCGGTATGGCCTTCCAGAACTACGAAGACATGCGCGCTGGCGATGTCATCGAGTGCTTCCGCGTGGAGATGGTGACCCGGAGGCTCTAAGACTCTGGCATCAGTCTAGTCATTTGGACGGTGGCCGTTCGGCCGCCGTCCGTTTTCGTGCAGCAGGAAGCGCGGTCCCATTCCGCCTCCTGCGACATATGGATTTTCAGGACCATGTCGCGTTTTCAGAGTTCAGGCCCATCCCAGCGCCAGCTTCGCGTCGGCGAACAGGTGCGCCATGCGCTTTCCGAAATGCTCCCGCGCGGAGAGATCATCGATCCGGTGATTGAAACGACGGTTATTTCGATCACCGAGGTGCGCATGTCGCCTGACCTCAAGATCGCCACCGCCTTCGTGTCGCCGATCGGCGCCAAGGACGCGGACGCGGTCATCGTCGCGCTCAACAAATATGCCAAGTTCATCCGTGGCCGCGTTTCATTTGCCCTCAAGCAGATGAAATACATGCCGGAATTCCGTTTCCGGCTGGACACCAGTTACGACAATTTCGCCAAGATCAACGATCTGCTGCGCTCGCCCGAAGTGGCGCGCGACCTCGACGGCGAAGAAGACAAGGAAGACTGACATGTCGCGTCGCGGCAAGAAGAAAGGCCGGCCCGTCTCCGGCTGGCTGGTGCTGGACAAACCTGTGGGTATGGGCTCGACCGAGGCCGTCTCCAAGATCAAGTGGCTGTTCAACGCCGAAAAGGCCGGACACGCCGGAACGCTCGACCCGCTCGCCTCCGGCATGTTGCCGATCGCGCTCGGCGAAGCCACCAAGACCGTGCCTTACGTCATGGACGGCGCCAAGGTTTACCGCTTCACCGTCTCCTGGGGCGAAGAGCGCTCGACCGACGACCTCGAGGGCCCGGTGACCAAGACCTCGGACAAGCGTCCGTCCGAGGAAGAGATCCGCGCCGTCATGCCGAAATACACCGGCGTCATCATGCAGACGCCGCCGCAGTTCTCGGCGATCAAGATCGCCGGCGAGCGTGCCTATGACCTCGCCCGCGAAGGCGAGACCGTCGACATTCCGGCCCGTGAAGTCGAGATCGGCCGCCTCGAGATCATCGAAAACAGTGCCGATCGCACCGTTTTCGAGATCGATTGCGGCAAGGGTACCTATGTCCGTTCGCTGGCCCGTGACATGGGCCGCGATCTCGGCTGCTTCGGCCACATCTCGGAGCTTCGCCGCACCGAGGTCGATCCGTTCACCGCGGAAGACTTCGTCACTATCGCCGAGCTCGAAGCGGCTCGCACCGCCGGCCAGCCGGAAGGTGAAGAGGGCAAGTGGGACTTCACAGCGATCGATGAATTCGTTGTCGACACTTCGGCGGCACTCGACTGCCTGCCACAGGTCGCCGTGACGGACGAGGCCGCCTCCAAGATCAGGCTCGGCAACCCGGTTATCGTGCGCGGACGTGATGCCCCTGTCGAGGCCGAGGAAGCCTGCGCCACCGCGCGTGGCAAGCTCGTCGCCATCGGCGCCATCGAGCAGGGCATGTTCAAGCCCAAGCGGGTGTTCACTGCCTGACACTTGTCTGCCGGTGCCGTTTCCGCTTGGATCGCTGACATGATTCCGCGAGCGAGGCGAAATGGCACTGGCTGAACCCACCGGCAAACACGGTCATCGCCAGCACACTCGGCCACCGGTTGGCGCGTCGCCCGGCACGCTGATCGCCGACCCGTCGGCGCGCCAGTCGGCGCTGAACCTGACGCTGATTTCGCCTGATACCTGCGAGTTCGTCGACGATGCGAGCCTCGACGACGTCGAGGCGGCCTGCAACAACTGGCCATTGATCTGGCTCGATTGCGTCGGCCTTGCCAATATCGGCCTGATCGAGGAGATCGGCAGGATCTTCCATCTGCACACGTTGGCGCTCGAGGATGTGGTCAACACCGGCCAGCGCTCCAAGGCCGACTTCTTCGACGATCATGCCTTCTTCGTGCTCTCGATGATCGATGACGTGAAGACCAGCCGCTACGAGCAGATCTCGTTCTTTTTCGGCGACAAGTTCGTCGTCACCTTCCAGGAGCGCGAGGGCGATCCGTTCGAGCCGGTGCGCCAGCGCATCCGAACCTCCAATCCGAGCCGGCTGCGCCACCGCAAGGCCGACTATCTCGCCTATGCGCTGATCGATGCTGTGGTCGACAGCTACTTCCCGATCGTCGATGCCACCGGCGACAAGGTCGAAGCCATCGAGGACGAGCTGCTGGCCGCCCCCAGGAAGCAGCACATCAGCCAGCTGCACGGCCTGCGCCGGGCGACCAGCCAGCTCAAGCGCACCATCATGCCGTTGCGCGATGCGCTGACCACGCTGATCCGCTCCGATGCGGCCTTCATCTCGGCCGAGACCAAGGTCTATTTCAACGACACGCTCGACCATTCCATCCGGCTGGCCGAAACGGTCGAGTCCCAGCGCGAGACAATGATCGGCCTGATCGAGATGCAGCTGTCGCTGTCGCAATCGCGGACCAACGAAATCATCGGCGTCTTGACGATCGTCTCGGCGATCTTCATCCCACTAACCTTCCTCGCCGGCATCTGGGGCATGAATTTCGACCCCGCCAGTTCGCCCTGGAACATGCCCGAGTTGCTGTGGCCCTATGGTTATCCGGCAGCGCTCGGCTTCATGGCCCTGGTCGCGATCTCGCTGGTGCTGTTTTTCCGCTGGCGCAAATGGCTCTGAAGGGCGGCTCGGAGCCGGCTTGCGAATGGGACTGGCTTTTGTTGCCAAATTCTACTATATGCGCCGCAACATCGCGCTTTTAAGCGCCTTGTTCCATTGGCCCCAGCTGGACGACATCCCGGCCGAGGGCGTCCCGTTTCCTCCAGATTGAAAGGAAAACACGATGTCGATTACTGCCGAGCGCAAGTCGGAATTGATGGCTGAATTTGCAACCGCCAAGGGCGACACCGGTTCGCCGGAAGTCCAGGTTGCGATCCTCTCCGAGCGCATCAAGAACCTGACCGAGCACTTCAAGGACCACAAGAAGGACAACCACTCCCGTCGTGGTCTTCTGGCGCTCGTCTCCCTGCGTCGCTCGCTGCTTGATTACCTCAAGCGCAAGGACGACGCACGCTATCAGACGCTGATCGAGAAGCTCGGTCTGCGCCGCTGATGAATTGATCGGCGGGTTCTCCGAGCGAGAGCCCGCCGTTCGCGCATTCGGGCCATCTTTTTTTGATGGTCCATTGGTCCGATCACGCCACAGGGGCGGGGTCGCGCTGAAAAAGGTTCCGGAGCGCCGCAGCGACGCGCCCGAACCGCCCATGGACGGTCATGGGGCAGGATTGCAGGACGTTCGGTCGGCCGCGTTGCGGCTCACATTTCCACCGAGCTTCTTGTTGTCTTGCCCGTGGCTGGCCAAACCGAAGCCAAGGCGCGTGCGGAAGACCAGCCGGTTTTCCCTATGGCGCGCCGAACAAGCCAGGGAATTGGCGCGCCGGAATGCGGCGTCGGCCGTTCCCGCCACGAAGGACAGAATATGTTCAATCACCACAAAGTTGAAATCGAATGGGGCGGCCGTCCGCTCATCCTCGAGACCGGCAAGATCGCGCGTCAGGCCGATGCAGCCGTGCTCGCCACCTACGGCGAAACCGTCGTGCTCGCCACCGTCGTTTCGGCCAAGGAGCCGAAGCCGGGCTTCGACTTCTTCCCGCTGACCGTCAACTACCAGGAAAAGACCTACGCAGCCGGCAAGATCCCCGGCGGCTACTTCAAGCGTGAAGGCCGTCCGAGCGAGAAGGAAACGCTGGTTTCGCGCCTGATCGACCGTCCGATCCGTCCGCTCTTCGCTGCCGGCTACAAGAACGACACCCAGGTCGTCATCACCGTCGTCCAGCACGACCTCGAAAACGATCCTGACATCCTGTCGATCGTTGCCACCTCGGCTGCGCTGACGCTCTCGGGCGTGCCTTTCATGGGCCCGATCGGCGGCGCGCGCGTCGGCTACATCAACGGCGAATACGTGCTCAACCCGCATATCGACGAGATGCAGGAATCGAAGCTCGACCTCGTTGTCGCCGGCACCGATGCTGCCGTGCTGATGGTCGAGTCGGAAGCCAAGGAACTGGCTGAAGACGTCATGCTCGGCGCCGTCATGTTCGGTCACCGCGGCTTCCAGCCGGTCATCGACGCCATCATCAAGCTGGCCGAAGTGGCGGCCAAGGATCCGCGCGACTTCACCGCGCCGGACTATTCCGAGCTTGAAGCAGAGATGCTGAAGATCGTCGAAGGCGAGCTGCGCGACGCTTACAAGAACATCGACAAGCAGGCCCGCTACGCCGCCGTCGACGCCGTCAAGGCCAAGGTCAAGGCAGCGTTTGCCGCCGAAGGCGACGAAGCTCCGAAGTGGTCGGCCGACAAGGTCGCCACCGTGTTCAAGGAACTCCAGGCCAAGATCGTGCGCTGGAACATCCTCGACACCGGTTCGCGCATCGACGGCCGTGACCTCTCGACGGTTCGCCAGATCGTTTCCGAAGTCGGCGTCCTGCCGCGCACCCACGGTTCGTCGCTGTTCACCCGCGGCGAGACCCAGGCGCTGGTCGTTGCCACGCTCGGCACCGGCGAAGACGAGCAGTATGTCGACTCGCTGACCGGCATGTACAAGGAGAAGTTCCTCCTTCACTACAACTTCCCTCCCTACTCGGTTGGTGAGACCGGCCGCATGGGTTCGCCCGGCCGCCGCGAAATCGGCCACGGCAAGCTCGCCTGGCGCGCAGTGCGCCCGATGCTGCCGGCTGCCGAGCAGTTCCCCTACACGCTGCGCGTCGTCTCCGAGATCACCGAGTCGAACGGCTCGTCGTCGATGGCCACCGTCTGCGGCACCTCGCTGGCGCTGATGGATGCTGGTGTTCCGCTGCAGAAGCCGGTTGCCGGTATCGCCATGGGCCTGATCAAGGAAGGCGAGCGCTTCGCCGTCCTGTCCGACATCCTGGGCGACGAGGATCACCTCGGCGACATGGACTTCAAGGTTGCCGGCACGACCAACGGCATCACCGCGCTGCAGATGGACATCAAGATCGACGGTATCACCGAAGAGATCATGAACATCGCGCTCGGCCAGGCCAAGGACGGCCGTCTGCACATCCTCGGCGAAATGTCGAAGGCTCTGTCGGAAGGCCGCAAGGAACTCGGCGAGTTCGCTCCGCGCATCGAGGTCATGCACATCCCGACCGACAAGATCCGTGAAGTCATCGGTTCTGGCGGCAAGGTCATCCGCGAGATCGTCGAAAAGACCGGCGCCAAGATCAACATCGAGGACGACGGCACGGTCAAGATCGCTTCGTCGAACGCCAAGGAAATCGAGGCGGCCAAGAAGTGGATCCACACCATCGTGGCTGAGCCGGAAGTCGGCGAGATCTACGAAGGCACGGTCGTCAAGACCGCTGACTTCGGCGCCTTCGTCAACTTCTTCGGCCCGCGCGACGGCCTCGTCCACATCTCGCAGCTTGCCAACGACCGCGTTGCCAAGACTTCGGACGTGGTCAAGGAAGGCGACAAGGTCTGGGTCAAGCTGATGGGCTTCGACGAGCGCGGCAAGGTCCGCCTGTCGATGAAGGTCGTCGACCAGGCCACTGGCAAGGAGATCGCCAAGAAGCCCGAAGGCGAAGAAACCGCCGCCTGATAGGCTGACATCCTGATATGAAGCGGGCGTGGCCGTAAGGTCGCGCCCGCTTTTGTTTGTCGTGCGTCTTTCGAGGCTCGCTTCGCTCGCACCTCAGGATGAGGTAGGTGGTGCGCGACTACATCTCTGGTTGGCGATAGCGCCGACCGTCCTCATCCTGAGGTGCTCGCCCGGAGAGCGAGCTTCGAAGGACTCACTGTTAGGATCCACAATGCGTGACGCCCTGAAAACCCTGTTCTATCCCTTCGAGGCCGAGCTGCTGGCGATGCCGGGGCAGGGCACGCGTGTCCTGTTCATTGGCGCCGAGCCGGGATTCAGGAAGCCGCAGGGCTTCGATGCCAAGCTTTCACTCGTCCAAGGCTTCAGGCCTTACGTGCTGGCTCTGGCGGCGGCTGGACACGATGTTACGGCGCGTGCCGAGGGACATGGCTTCGACATCACCCTGGCGCTGGCCGGGCGTCATCGTGGGCTGAACGAACTGCGTGTCGCAGAAGCGATCGAGCGCGTCCAGCCGGGCGGGCTGGTGGTCGTCGCGGGTGGCAAGGAGGATGGTATCGCCAGCCTGCGCAAGCGTTTGGGCGGCCTGCTCGAGATCGAGGACCACCTGCCCAAATATCACGGCACCGCACTCTGGTTCCGCCGCACCGCTCAAGCCGAGGCGGCCGCCGCGACCTTGCGCGCCGACAACCCGGAGATGCTGGTCGAGGACCGCTTCCGTACAGCGCCCGGCATGTTCTCGTTTGAACGCATCGACGCCGGCTCGCGCCTTCTGGTCGACAACCTGCCTTCAGACATCAAGGGCAAGGTCGCCGATTTCTGCGCCGGTTGGGGTTATGTCGCCACCGAGGTGGTCACGCGCGCCAAGGAACTCAAGGCGCTCGACCTGTTCGAGGCGGACTTCGATGCGCTGGAGGCGGCCAGGGCCAACGTGCCTGCGGCGCTCGTCCAGCCTGGCTTCCATTGGCAGGATCTCGCCAAGGAGCCGGTCGAGCGGCGCTACGATGTGGTGGTGATGAACCCGCCCTTCCACCAGGATCGCGACGCGGATCCCGAGATCGGCCATCGCATGATCAAGGCGGCAGCGGCGGCGCTCAAGCCGGGCGGGCGTCTGTTCATGGTGGCCAACCGCCATCTGCCTTATCCGGCTGTGTTGGCGCAGGCCTTCTCATCGGTCGAGGAAATCGCTGTCGACAACGCCTTCAGGGTCTATTCGGCTAAGCGCTGAGGTCGGCGCCAGGTGCCGAGCCGGCCATCATGCAACGGCGCTGACGGGCGTCAGTGCAGATTGGCGATGCCTTCGGTGCCCTGGGTCAAAGCCGGGTCGCCGAGGCTGAGGGGTGCTGGGCGCCCGTAGAAATAGCCCTGGACTTCCTGGCAACCCGCGGCCCTGAGCAGGGTCGCCTGGTTCTCCGTCTCCACGCCTTCGGCAATGGTGCGCACGCCAAGCGCTCGCGACAGGCCGACGATCGTCGACACCACGGCGCCCGAATTGCTGTCGGTCTCCATGCGGCTGACGAAGGAGCGGTCGATCTTGAGCTTGTGGAACGAGAAGTCGATCAGATAGGCGAGGTTCGAGTAGCCGGTGCCGAAATCGTCGACCGCCACCGAAATGCCCATCGCTGTTAGTTGCTTGAGGATCGAGGCCGCGCGGTCGCGGTCCTGCATCATCGCCGATTCGGTCAGTTCGAGTTCCAGCCGCTTCGGCTCGATGCCGGTGTCCTTGATGATCCGCTCGACGATGCCGACGAAATCGCGGGTCATGAACTGCACCGGCGAAATGTTGACGGCAACGAAGCAGTCTTCCGGCAGCAGGCGGGCGTCGGTGCAGGCCTTGCGCAGCACCCACTCGCCGATCGGCGCGATCATGCCAGTCTCTTCGGCGACAGAGATGAATTCGACCGGCGGGATCATGCCGCGCTCGGGGTGACGCCAGCGGATCAGCGCCTCGTAGCCGACGACGCGGCCCGACGTCAGGTCGAGCTGCGGCTGGTAGTGCAGGTCGAAGTCGCCGCATTCAAAGGCGATGTGCAGTTCCGATTCCACCCACTGGCGGTGGTCGGCAACCCGACCCATTTCGGACTGGAAGACGGCCCAGTCGCCAATGCCGCTGGCGCGCGCATTCTGCAGCGCGAGGTTCGAGCGGCGCAGCAGAACGACCGGGTCGTAGCCTTCCTTGGGCATGGCGACGACGCCGACGGAGACGTTGACCGACTGTTGGTGCGACGCCAACTGGTAGGGGCGCATCAGATCGTGGATCAGGCGTTCGATGAGCGTGTCGAGCGAGCAGCGCAGCATCTGGTCGGGATAAAGAATGGCGAACTCGCCTGCACCGATGCGGCCGATGACCATGTCGCGCGGCAGGGCTGCCTTGAGCCTGGCGGTGAAGGCGCGGATCAGGGCGTCGCCATTGCTGTAGCCGATGGCGTCGTTGATCTGCTTGAAGCGGTCGATGTCGATGTCGATGAGGAACATCGGCTTGCCGGTGCGGGCCGTGGCCGACGCTGCCTCGGCGATCTTTCCGACCATCGCCGGCCGCGCCAGAAGGCCGGTCAGCTTGTCGTAATGCGTTTCGTTGAAGACGAAATCAGCCGATTCGTCGACACCGGCGAAGAATGACATCGCGGCGATCGAGGCGGCGAGGGCACAAAGTCCAGCAATGACCGCGCTGACCGCTTCGCCCGACATGCCGCCGATGTTGTCGCCAAGAGCAAACCTCAGCCACCACAGACCCAGCACGAAGCTGCCCATGCCGGAAGCGGCGATGGTGATAAGTCGAAACGTGGGGCTTCGACGGGGGTTCCTGGCGGCAGACATGCTGATTTTCCTAACTTGCGTGGCATTTCTACCGGTTCGCTCGTTAAGATCGATTTTGACGATTGTCTACAATTTTACCAGCAGGCGCTTTTTATTGTGGTGCCGTGCGCCGTATCGAGGGCGCAAACCCGTCCCGAAAATCGGTGCCGATTTCGGGCGGAGGCGCTAGTCGCGCCCGCCATCCATCTGCTTGAGTTCGTCCAGCGTCGGCATAGAGACGATGTGATAGCCCGAATCGACGTAGTGGATCTCGCCGGTGACGCCCGACGACAGGTCGGACAGAAGGTACAACGCCGAACCGCCGACCTCGTCGAGGGTGACGGTGCGGCGCAGCGGCGAGTTGCGCTGCTGGTAGGTGAACATGTGGCGTGCGTCGGCAATGCCCGCGCCCGCAAGCGTGCGCACCGGGCCGGCCGAGATGCCGTTGATGCGGATGCCGCGCGGGCCGTAGTCGTTGGCGAGGTAGCGCACGCTGGCTTCGAGGCCGGCCTTGGCAACGCCCATGACGTTGTAGTTCGGCATGACACGCACCGAGCCGGCATAGGTCAGCGTGATCATCGAGCCGCCGTCGTTCATCAACGCTGCGGCGTGCTTGGCCACCTCGGTGAAGGAGAAGCACGAGATCACCATGGTGCGCACGAAGTTTTCGCGCGTGGTGTCGGCGTAGAGGCCCTTCAGCTCGTTCTTGTCGGAGAAGCCTATGGCATGGACCAGGAAGTCGATGCCGCCCCACTTTTCCTTCAATGTTGCAAAGGCAGCCGCCACCGAAGCGCTGTCCTCGACATCGCACGGCACCAGGATTTCGGCGCCGACCTTTTCGGCCAGCGGCTTGACCCGGCGGCCGAATGCCTCGCCCTGATAGGTGAAGGCCAGTTCCGCGCCATGCTCGGCGAGCTTCTGCGCGATGCCCCAGGCAATCGAATGGTCGTTCGCGACGCCCATAATGAGCCCGCGCTTGCCCTTCATCAATCCGTCCATGTCGGGGTCCCTATGCCGAGAGGCGCTGGAAAACGAGCGTGGCGTTGGTACCGCCGAAGCCAAAGGAATTGGACAGCACGGTATCGATCTTGGCGTTGTCGATACGCTTGCGCACAATCGGCATGCCTTCGAATTCCGGGTCCAGCTCTTCGATATGGGCGCTTTCGCCGATGAAGCCGCCCTGCATCATCAGGATCGAGTAGATCGATTCCTGAACGCCCGCGGCACCCAGCGAGTGGCCGGTCAGCGACTTGGTCGAGGTGATGTTCGGCAGGTTGCCGGCGAACACTTCGCGGATGGCGCCCATTTCCTTCGAATCGCCCACCGGCGTCGAGGTGCCGTGGGTGTTGATGTAGTCGACAGGGCCCTTCACCGTCGACAGCGCCTGGCGCATGCAGCGCATTGCGCCTTCGCCCGACGGGGCGACCATGTCGTAGCCATCTGACGTCGCGCCGTAGCCGACCAGTTCGCAATAGATCTTGGCGCCTCGCGCCTTGGCGTGTTCGAGCTCTTCCAGCACCAGCACGCCAGCACCACCGGCGATGACGAAGCCGTCCCGGTTGAGGTCATAGGCACGCGAGGCGACCGATGCGCGGTCGTTGTACTTGGACGACATGGCGCCCATGGCATCGAACAGGTTCGACATGGTCCAATCGAGGTCCTCGTGGCCGCCGGCGAACATGATGTCCTGCTTGCCCCACTGGATCATCTCAGCCGCATTGCCGATGCAGTGCGCCGAGGTCGAGCAGGCCGACGAGATCGAGTAGTTGACGCCGTGGATCTTGAACCAGGTGGCGAGCGTCGCCGAAGCCGTCGACGACATCGCCTTCGGCACAGCGAACGGTCCGATGCGCTTGGGCGAGTTGTTCTTGAGCGTGATCTCGGAGGCTTCGACGATCGTGCGCGTCGACGGACCGCCCGAGCCCATGATGATGCCGGTGCGCTCGTTGCCCGACACGTCGCTCTCTTCGAGGCCGCTGTCGGCGATCGCCTGCTTCATCGCGACGTGGTTCCACATGCCGCCCTGCGACAGGAAACGGGCGGCGCGGCGGTCGACGAGCTCCGTCGTGTCGAGGTTGGGCGAGCCCCAGACCTGGCACTTGAAGCCGTGCTCGGCGAAGGATTCGGAGAAGCTGATGCCGGACTTCGCGTCACGCAGCGAAGCTTGAACCTCGTCGGCGTTGTTGCCGATGGACGATACGATGCCAAGGCCAGTTACGACGACACGTCTCATGAAAATCTCCGGTCCAGTGTAAAGGGGCCGATCAGACGGCCGCAGCTTCCTGCTTCGAGAGCCCGACCTTGAGGTCGGTGGCCTTGTATATGGTCTCGCCGTCGGCTTTCAACCAGCCGTCGGCGATGCCCAGTACAAGGCGGCCACGCATCACGCGCTTGAAGTCGATGCCGTATTCCACCTTCTTGACCGAAGGCGTGACCATGCCCTTGAACTTCACCTCACCGGTGGACAGTGCCATGCCCTTGCCCTGCTCGCCGAGCCAGCCGAGGTAGAAGCCGGTCAGCTGCCACATGGCGTCGAGGCCGAGGCAGCCGGGCATGATCGGGTTGCCGATGAAGTGGCAAGGGAAGAACCAAAGGTCCGGCTTGATGTCGAACTCGGCGCGGGCAAAGCCCTTGTCGAATTCGCCGCCGGTCTCGCTGATTTCGGTGATGCGATCGAACATCAGCATCGGCGGGGCGGGCAGCTGGGCGTTGCCGTCTCCAAACAGCTCGCCGCGGGCACATGCCAGCAATTCCTCGTAGCCGTAGCTGGATTTCTGTTCGGCCATGAACACCTTCCCGTAATCGTTTCGGGCGGTGCCACGCCCTTCTTGTGTGCTCTCACTAGCACAGACTGTCTGCAGCCGGAAACCGGCGTTTGCGATTAACGCGCCCGTCCGCCTGGGTCAATGCGCGCTATTGATCGCATTTGAGCGACAGAATATATGTCAACCATAGCTTGCCGGCTGCCGATCCGTTTTTGGCATGCTTGCAGGCTCTAAATGGGGCGAAGGCAAAACTTCGACGAGGCGACGAGTGGATTCCCACAAGGCAAGCATTGCTGTGGAAATGCGTGTCCGCGATGCGGGGCTGAGGCCCACGCGTCAGCGTATCGCATTGGCTGAACTGCTGTTCGCCAAGGGCGACCGGCACCTTTCGGCCGAGGAACTGCACGAGGAAGCCTTGTCGGCCGGTGTGCCGGTGTCGCTGGCAACCGTCTACAACGCCCTGCATCAGTTCACGGAATCAGGCCTGCTGCGCATCCTCGCCGTCGAGGGGTCGAAAACCTATTTCGATACCAACACGTCGGATCACCACCATTTCTATATCGAGGGCGAGAACCGTATCTTCGACATCGAGTCGAATTCGGTTTGCGTGACCAACCTGCCGGAACCTCCGGAAGGCATGGAAATCGCCAATGTTGATATCGTGGTGAGGCTGAGGCCCAAGCGCCCGGCGTAATCGGGCACTTATCCGCTCTTATCCATTGATTGCATCACTGCGTTTGCCGCGCGTCCGTGGACACGCGGCGCAGACGATCAGTTCTCGATGCTTTCGCCGGGATAGGCACCCCAGACCTGCGACTGGTTGAGCCAGCCGCTGGTGCCGGCAAACGACATCTCGCACCATGTGCCATTGCACTGCTTGATCGAGCCAACGACGCCTGGGTCGATGATGGCGACGGTGCGCGCGCCGTTTTCGGGCTTGGCCAGCAGGTTGAGCTGCGCCGGCTTGCCGCGCTGCCAAGGGGCCGTCATCGCGGTGCGGTGACCCGACAGCAGCGACTGGTTGATCCAGCCCTCGGCACCTTCGGAATCGCGCACACGGCGCCAGTTGTCATATTCCTGGATGATTTCCATCGGCAGGCCCG
The DNA here is from genome assembly GCF_964252895.1 of Aminobacter sp. LjRoot7. Lineage (NCBI taxonomy): Bacteria > Pseudomonadati > Pseudomonadota > Alphaproteobacteria > Hyphomicrobiales > Phyllobacteriaceae > Aminobacter > Aminobacter sp. LjRoot7. Next base: position 197,574 of record NZ_CAXUPX020000010.1, on the reverse strand, counting down.
GCTTCATGTAGAGCCAGTCGACCGGATAATTGACGCCGGGCCCGATGCGCGAATTGACCTTGCCCGACTTGAGGCTGACGAATCGCGGCAGCGGCAGTCCGCTCGGGCCGATCGTCCCATTCGGGGCGGCCGTGGCCGGGCCGACGAAACCGGTATCGGGCGAAACGAAAGCAAGGCCGATCAGGGCTGCGCTGACGGCCAGACGGAGCGACGCGAAACCAGACACTTCCGTAACCTCTGTTTGAACTTGGCGCCCTTTAGGTGGACACCCTTTTTCTTTGTCTTCGGCGGCACTGCTTGTTACACAGATTACCGCTCATGGATCGGATTGCAGTTTCGCCGGTCTTGGTTAAAGAGGTCTCAACGAGATCTTCGTCGAGGATAGAATGGCCGGTCGAAAAAAGCCTCTCGTCGTCATCACGCGCAAGCTGCCCGACCAGGTCGAGACGCGGATGCGCGAACTCTTCGACGCGCGGCTGAATGTCGACGACAAGCCGATGAGCCAGCCGGAGCTTGTGGCGGCGGTCAAGGAAGCCGACGTGCTGGTGCCGACGGTGACCGACACCATCGATGCGGCCCTGATCGAGCAGGCCGGCCCCAACCTCAAGCTGATCGCCAATTTCGGCAACGGCGTCGACAAGATCGACGTCACCGCCGCCGCCAAGCGCGGCATCACCGTGACCAACACCCCGAACGTCCTGACCGAAGATACCGCCGACATGGCCATGGCGCTGATGCTCGCCGTGCCGCGCCGCCTGACCGAGGGTGCCAGCGTTCTCACCAGTGACAAGAAATGGGCCGGCTGGTCGCCGACCTGGATGCTCGGCCGCCGCATCGGCGGCAAGCGCCTCGGCATCGTCGGCATGGGCCGCATCGGCACCGCCGTTGCCCGCCGCGCCAAGGCCTTCGGCCTGTCCATCCACTATCACAACCGCCACCGCGTGCTGCAATCGGTCGAAGACGAGCTGGAGGCGACCTACTGGGAGAGCCTCGACCAGATGCTCGCCCGCATGGACATCATCTCGATCAACTGCCCGTCGACGCCGGCGACCTTCCATCTGCTGTCGGGGCGCAGGTTGGCGCTGATGCAGCCGCACGCCTATCTCGTCAACATCGCCCGCGGCGACATCATCGACGAGGACGCGCTGGTCAAGATGCTGCAGGACGGCAAGCTTGCGGGCGCTGCCCTCGACGTCTTCGAGCACGAGCCGGCGGTCAACCACAAGCTGCTCAAGCTCGCCGCCCGCGGCAAGGTGGTGCTGATGCCGCATATGGGCTCGGCGACCATCGAAGGCCGCATCGACATGGGCGAGAAGGTCATCATCAACATTCGCGCCCACGTCGACGGCCACCGTCCGCCGGACCGGGTCCTGCCGCTGAGGACCTGAGCTCTTTCTGTCCCAGGTTTGCGCTGCCCCTCATCCGCCTGCGGGCACCTTTTCCCCGTAAACGGGGCGAAGGGACAGCGGCTGCGCTGACGCCCCCCTCGCCCCGTTTGCGGGGAGAGGGTAAGGGTGAGGGGCGGCGCCACGTCAGCCAGAAATAGCTATTGCCCCATCGGCGCCAACCCGCACCTGCTTACCCTCGAAGGCGCTGAACGCCTCCCGCTGTAGCCTCACCGCCACCGGTGTCTCCCAACCCATCTCGCGCGCCACGATCAGGCCGAGCAGCAGGATGGCGTCGGGCTCGTGCAGTACGAGTGCCGCCGGAGCGTGGCCGGCATGGACGAGTTCCATCAGCACGGCTGAGGCCGACGACGAACCTATGGTGCCGGGCAAAAACAGCACCTTGCCTGAGATGCTCTGGCCGCATTCGGGGTGGCGCACGTCTGCGAGGCGGCCGGATTTCGGGTCGACGCCGCCCCAGAAGCTGATCGGCGCCGACAGCACCAGTGCCGGGCCTTCGCCCGGTTTGCCCGGAACGAGGATTTCGCCGTGCGTGCTCACGAGCCGAGCCTCGCGAACACCGGCCGCCCGGTGACAGCACTTTCGACGCAGTCGGCGAGCGAGCCGTAAAGCACCGCGTAGCCGGTATTCCCCGGCGCATAATGGGCGAACTTGCCCGAATTGGTCATCAGCACGCCGCCAATCCGGTCCGGCAGGATCGGCGTCACCACCACGCAGGTATCAGTGACAATGACCACGCCCAGAGCTTCCAGCGCCTTGCGCCGGCCATCGCGGTCGAGCTCGGTCAGGACATGCCGGCCGGTGCAGGCATGGATCGGCACCGCAAGCCGCCGTCCCGCCATCAGCCGTTCCAGCGCGTCGAACTCGGCAAGCGACAGATGCGGGCTGCCGATGGCGACAGCGTCGATGCGCTCGGTGACATCTGAGGTCGAAAGCCTGGCCTGGGCGGCGGCCACCATGTCAGGCGTCACCCGGATCGTGGTTTCAGCGGCGATGCCGCCCAGCGCGGTCACCGCATCGGGGGCCTCAGGCGTGACGCCAGCGATGTGGAACAGCCCGACGGCGCCCGACGATGCGGCGGCAGCACCAAAGGCCTTGAGTGCGTCCTCGCCGGGTTTTTGGCTCACGCCTGTCACCACGCCGACGGCGTTGCCGACCTCGCTGCCATAGAGGCTGCCGAGCACCGGCCATGCGATCTCGGAGGCGAGGAACTCAGGGGGCAGGGCGGAGACGTCGAACACCAGTGTTGCGCGCCGATTCGCCTTGATATGCAGGCCGTAGTCGGGCGCGCGGCCCGAAATCGCGCAGGCGATATCGAGGAAGTCGCCATAGCGGTTGGTGCGGGCGCCGAGCACCGAGTTGCAGAAGACGACGGCGTTCGATTCACCCCAGGCGACATCCGTGCCGAATGCGGGACGGTGGCCGGCCTGGTAGGGCGCGCAGGTCCAGCTCTGCTCGCAGCCGAGCTTGCGGTAGGCTTCCATCATCCGTCGCGCCATCGAACGTTGTGGCTCTTCAAGGCGAACGCGCGCGCAGCCCATCAGATCGAGCGCGCCAACATTGAGCGTCGAGCGCACGGCCACGCGCGCATCGCCCTCGACCAGCCGTTCGGCGAACAAAGTGCCCGAATCGCCGTGATAGAGTGCGCCGTCTATGTGTGCCGAGGCGATCGGGATCAGCCTGGGCGCGCCGAGCAGGGCGGCACTGTCGGCGACGATGCGCATCGCCATCGCGGCACCATCAGTGCCGCCGGCGATTCGCCGCTCGTCGCTGGTGAGAGCGAGGTTCACCTCAGCGTCTTCCGAAAGGTTATCGAGGTCGGGCGATCAAAGCCGTCATGCGCCGTGCGCTCGAACTCGACGAAACCCATCCTGGCAAAGGTGGCGTGGTTGGCGGCGAGTTCGATTCGGGTCTGCAGTTCGAGGACAGGTTTGCCCCGTTCGATGGCATGGCGCTCGGCCGCCAGCATCAGCGCCCGGCCAATACCCAGGCCACGCGCACTGTCGTCGACGGCCAGCTTGCCGACATAGAACAGCCCATCACGCTCGGCGGCGAAGATGCAGCCGACGAGGCGTCCGTGCAGGGTGGCGATGAAGCCGACTTCTTCCCTCGCTTTGTCGCGGAGGTTGGAAGGCGTCAGCCGGTGCGCCGAGGACGGCGGGTCGATGACGCCGTCCATATAGGCGAAGGCGTGCATGATAAGGCCGAGCAGCTCATCCCAGCGATCGAAATCCTGGGGCAGGCGGGTAATGGTCGGCTCAGTGGTCATCGTTCAGGAGGCTTTGTAGCGCACGGTGTCGAAACGCGCGCCGAGCGCATCGTAGAGCAAAAGCCGGCCGACAAGCGGCTCGCCGATGCCGGTGATCAGCTTGATCGCCTCCATCGCCTGCAGCGTGCCGATCACGCCAGTCAAAGCGCCAAGCACGCCGGCCTCGGCGCAGGACGGCACCAGTCCCGCCGGCGGCGGCTCGGGAAACAGGTCGCGATAGGAAGGGTTCCTGCGGCCTTCGGCATTGCTCTCGAACGGCTTCAGCACGGTGATCGAGCCATCGAAACGCCCGACGGCAGCATGCACCAGCGGCCGTTTCACCTCGGCCGCGGCATCGGCGACCGCATAACGTGTCTCGAAATTGTCGGAGCCGTCGATGACCATGTCGTAACCGACGATCAGCTCCGCGGCGTTCGCCGGCGTCAGCCTGAGCTTGTGCAGCTCGACAGTCACATGCGGATTGATGCGGGCGATCGTTGCGGCGGCACTGTCCGCCTTGGAGGCGCCCACGGAATCAGTGGCGTGGATCACTTGGCGCTGCAGATTGGACAGCGAGACATGATCGTCGTCGACGATGCCGAGCGTGCCGACGCCGGCTGCCGCCAGATACTCAAGTACCGGTGCGCCGAGCCCGCCGGCGCCGATCACCAGCACGCGCGCCCGCTTCAGCTTCTGCTGGCCAGGCCCGCCGATCTCCGGCAGCACGATATGCCTAGCGTAACGTTCGAGTTCTTCCGGGGAGAGCGGGGCTGGCTGGTTCATGGCGCAACCATATCGCCGCGAGTTCAGCTTGTCAGTCGGGTTGCGTCCGGAACTATCGGTCCAGGCTGTCGGACAACGGCGTTTCGCTAACGCTGCCGTGGTCGACGGTCAGGAACTGCGCCCGGCCGATGAGGCTCGAAAACAAGCTGGCCTCGGTGCCGGTCATGAAGGCCTGGCAATTGAGGTCCTCGAGGATTTCAAACAGCGCCGCGCGCCGTCCGGCATCGAGATGGGCGGCGATCTCGTCGAGCAGCAGGATGGGGGCAGCACCAGCCATCTCGCCGGTGAGACGGGCATGCGAAATAACGATGCCGACCAGCAGGGCCTTCTGCTCGCCGGTCGAGCACAGCTCCGCTGGCATGGATTTCGGCTTGTGGCGCACGACGAGGTCGGAACGGTGCGGGCCTTCGAGCGTGCGTCCCGCCGCACGGTCGCGCTCGCGCCCGCTGGCCAGTGCTGCGCGGAAGCGCTCCTCCAGCTCCACTGCCGGCATGTCGCCGATGCTCTGCTCGAGGCTGCCGGCCAGGCTGAGCTCGGCTTGCGGGAAGGGGCCGGTCTCCGGCATCCGCCCGATCATCGCCGTCAGAAGCCGCACCATCTCGACGCGGGCGGCGGCGATCGCGGCACCCGTCTCCGCCATCTGGATCTCGATCGCATCGAACCAGGCGTTGTCGCGGCGGTCTTCGGACAGCAGCCGGTTGCGGCCGCGCATAGCCTTTTCGTAGTCGAGCGCACGCTGACCGTGCGCCGGGTCGATGGCCAGCACCAATCGGTCGAGGAATCGCCTGCGATCGCCGGCTGGGCCGGTGAACAGCGCGTCCATGGACGGCGTCAGCCACACCACGCGCAGCCATTCCAGCATGTCGTCAGCCTTGGCGGTGGCACCGTTGATGCGCACGCGGCGCCCGGCCTCGCCTATGGCGTCAAGGTTCGTGCCGGTGCCCAGTTCGGCATCGCCGAACGGCCCTTCGATCGCCGCATGCACGGCAAAGGCACCGGTGCTGCCTTCGCGGGCGACATCGGGGTAGGGCGCGCGGCGCAGGCCGCGTCCCGGCGTCAGGAATGAGATGGCTTCCAGAAGGTTGGTCTTGCCGGCGCCGTTCTCGCCGGTGAACACCACCGCGCCCGGCCTGAGGTCGAGCGAAAGCGAGGTGTAGTTGCGGAAGTCTGTAAGCTTAAGCTTACCAATATGCGTCGAGGGGATGCGTTTCCGCGTCTCCCCCGTATCTGGCTCTTGCACCGGCGTGTGGGCGCTACACGCGCATCGGCATCAGCACGTAGAGAGCGTTCTCGTCGGCTGTGTCGTGGATGAGCGTGGGCGAGCCGGCGTCGGCCAGCATGAAGCGGGCTTCGCTGCCCTTGAGCTGGGCGGCGACGTCGAGCAGGTACTTGGCGTTGAAGCCGATCTCGATCGGGTCCGACGAATAGTCGGCGGCGAGCTCTTCGACGGCGCTGCCCGAATCGGGGTTGTTGACGGCGAGCGTCACCAGTCCGTCTGCGATCGACAGCTTCACCGCGCGGCCACGCTCGGACGAGATCGTCGACACACGGTCGACGGCTGCGGCAAAGCTCTGGCGGTCGATGATCAGCTTCTTGTCGTTGCCGCTCGGAATGACGCGCTGGTAGTCGGGGAAGGTGCCGTCGATCAGCTTCGACGTCAGGATCACGCCGCCGATGGTCAGGCGCATCTTGGTGTCGGAGATCTCAGTGGTGACTGCTACATCCGGGTCGTCGATCAACTTCTGAAGCTCGGAAACGGTCTTGCGCGGAATGATGATGCCCGGCATGCCCTCGGAGCCAGCCGGCGCCTCGACTTCGGCACGCGCCAGGCGGTGGCCGTCGGTGGCAACCGCGCGCAGCATCAGCTTGCCGCCGCTCTCATGCGTGTGCAGGTAGATGCCGTTGAGATAATAGCGCGTCTCTTCGGTCGAGATGGCGAACTGGGTCTTGTCGATCAGGCCCTTGAGCGCGTTGGCGTCGAGCCGGAAGATATGGGAGAACGTGCCGGCTGACAGCTCGGGGAAGTCCGACTGCGGCAGGCACTGCAGGCGGAAGCTGGAGCGGCCCGACACGACCGACATGGCGTTGCCGTCCTCGTCGGTCTTCAGCATCACTTCCGCACCGTCGGGCAGCTTGCGCACGATGTCGTAGAGCAGGTGCGCGGGAACCGTGGTGGCGCCGCCCTGTTCGACGGAGGCAGGTGTGGCTTCCGAAATCTCGAGATCGAGGTCGGTCGCCTTCAGTTCGAGGCTCGCGCCATTGGCCTGCAGCAGCACGTTGGACAGGATCGGAATGGTGTTCCGGCGCTCGACCACGCGGTGCACGTGGTTCAAGGACTTCAACAGGTTGGAGCGTTCCAGGATAACACGCATGACGAAACAGGCTCGCTTCTTTTGAAGGTGCGGGCTCGCGGGCTCGAATGCGCCCGGGAAAGCCCGCAACACGATCGGAATTGTGCTGAGTCTGACAGTAAAAACGGCGGAAAGGCAAGCCCGCGCGACGACTCGGCGGCCGTGGCGCGGGCGTTCTGGGGATAAGTCGCAGGCGTCAAACTGTCGCCTGCGCTTGCAGTCCGTCAGGCCTGGTCATTGATCAGCCGCCTCAGCAGTTCGAGCTCCTGGGCGAGCGTGTTGTCGCCGCCCGAAAGGTCCTCGATCTTGCGCACGGCATGCAGCACCGTGGTGTGGTCGCGGCCGCCGAAACGCCGGCCGATCTCGGGCAGCGAGCGCGGCGTCATCACCTTCGACAGGTACATCGCGATCTGGCGCGGCTTGACGATGGTGCGGGTGCGGCGGTTCGACAGAAGCTCCGTCTTCGACACGTTGTAGTGGCGCGCCACGATACGCTGGATGTCTTCGATGCGTACGCGCTTGGGCTCGCCCGAGCGGTAGATGTGGCCGAGGATCTCGTCGATGCGCTCGATCGACAGCTGCGGCTCGAACGACTGGCGGAAGATCAGCTGGTTGAAAGCGCCTTCCAGTTCGCGGCCCGAGCCGGTCACGGTGCGGGCGACATGGGTGAGGATTTCCTCGTCCATGGCCAGGTTGGGGTCTTCATGCTTGGCGCCGGCGAAGCGCAGCTTGAGCATGCCAAGGCGCATGCCGAAGTCAGGAGCCGACATTTCCAGCGCCACGCCGCCATTGAGGCGCGAACGCACGCGCGGCTCGAGCGATTCCAGTTCCGCCGGCGGGCGGTCGGCTGCAACCACGACCTGCTTGGCCGAATCGAGCAACATGTTGATGAGGTGGCAGAACTCGTGCTGGATGGACTTGCCCTGGAGGAACTGCATGTCGTCGATGATCAGAAGATCGATGTCGCGCAGCTGCTCTTTGAGCGTCAGCGCGTTGTTGTCGCGGATCGCGGTCGCAAAGCGCCACATGAAGTATTCGGCCGTCAGGTAGACGACACGCGACTTCGGGTTCTGGCGCAGCGACTCGGCGGCGATCGCCTGCAGAAGGTGAGTCTTGCCGAGGCCGACGGTGGCATGGAGGAACAGCGGGTTGAAGCGCGAGTTCGATTCAGCCACCGCGCGGGCCGCAGCCAAGGCTACCCGGTTGGAAGGGCCTTCGACGAAGGACTGGAAGGTGTAGCGCGGGTCGAGCGGCGAGCCGAGCACGCTCTGCTTGAACTCCTGGTCGGCAGTGCCGTTGCGGACCGGGGCAGGGCGCTCGGCAGTGCGTCCGGCAGCTGCCGTGCTGGTGGCAAGGGCGGTCTGCGCCTGGCGCACCGGCTTGCGCAGCGATGCGGCCTCGGTTTCGACGCCGGGGCGTGCGGTACGGGTCGCCGTACGGATGATGATCTCGAGCTTCAGCAGCCCAGGCTCTTCCTGGCGCCAGAGTTCGGAAATGAGATCGAGATAATGGCTGTTGATCCAGGAGCGCAGGAAAGCCGTCGGCACCGAAAGGCGCACGACGCCCTTCGAGGTTTCCGCAAGCTTCATGCGGCCGAACCAGCTTGAGAAGACCTCGCTGCCCAGGCGAACCTGGAGCTGCGTCTTGACCCGGTCAAAATTCTTCTCTGCGGCGCTGGTTGCTGCCACTTCGTTGCCCTCGATCAGTTCGCCGGTAAAAAGAAAGCCCGCATTTGCTTCCCTTTCGATGCCGCTTTGCATTGTTTGCAATCCCTAACCTTCGGTCCTCGTTGCCGAATGGGGACGCGCCGCTCGCGTCTCCACCGGTATATGTTCATTCGGGATGCTTGCCGTTGCCGGCGGAGCCCCAGTCACCTTCCCCTAGCGCCAAGCGGCACTTTCGGAAGGCCAGTGCCGCGGGGGCGGCAGCACCAGGCAAATGCGTAGCCATCCGGCGGAATCGCCGGTGCGATGCAAAGTCACCATGCCGTGTATCCCCACACGCCCCAAGTATACTTCGAAGTGGGCATACCTCCCCCGGACGCGGATTCCATCCACGCCGAGAACGCCGCCGATTTTTTGGCTTTGCAGAGGGCTTGCTGCCCGTCCCTTCGATAAAAAGACCTTACAAAAATCGCTGTGGACAGGGCAAGGCCGAGTCTAACCCGTTTTTAATGAATCTGCTTACCTCGGCGTCGGATTCAAAGCTTGCCGGTCGCCCTCAAAGGGACAAAGCCGTTGTGATTCAAACCCTTTTCCGGGGATCGAAAAAAACCGCAGGCCGTCCGAAATAATTATAAAAGAATCCGCTTGACACCAACTTGTCCCCCGAGCCCTGCGGGCAGCTTGAACAAGCTGTGGATGACCATTCGCAAGTCTTTGAAATTAAAGGGTAATTTCTGCCAGGCCGAGTCTGGTTGTAGGGCTACTTCTAACAGTTGTAGTTATCAGAATAGCCGCATATGCCGGCAAAATTTCGACCCCCTGGAGACCCTGCTCAGGCGGCCCTTCGGACGGGTTTTTTGGCCCCATGCCGGCAAAAGAAAAACCCGGCTGGTGAGGCCGGGTTGATCAGAAATCCAATTGCTTGCAGGGCTTAGGCGGAAAGCGCCTTGAGCCGCTGTGCCAGACGCGAAACCTTGCGCGAGGCGGTGTTCTTGTGCAGGACGCCCTTGGTGGCGGCGCGCATCAACTCCGGCTGGGCGGCGTTGAAGGCGGCTTCTGCCTTTGCCTTGTCGCCCGAGGCCAGTGCCTCTTCGACCTGGCGGACATAAGTCCGGACGCGCGAGCGGCGGTTCTTGTTGACCGCTGCGCGGCGGGCGATCTTGCGCGTTGCCTTCTTGGCCGAGGAGGTATTGGCCATGGTGCCTCTCTTTGATCTCTAGGTGGGCGCCCGCGGGTATCCGTAGAGCGCAAAAATAAATCGGGCGTCCCTGGGGGCGCCTCAGTTGGTGCGGCTTATAGTTCAGCTTCTTTCCAACGTCAACGCGATTCAGGTCAGCGGTTGCGGAAATTCGCAGTCCTTTTCTCGGCAAAGGCTGCCATGCCTTCCTTCTGGTCGTCGAGCGAAAACATCGAATGGAACACGCGGCGCTCGAAACGCAGGCCTTCGGACAACGTTACTTCATAAGAACGATTGACCGCTTCCTTGCACATCATGACGGCCGGAAGGGAGAAGTCGGCGATCTTTGCCGCTGCCTTCATCGCCTCTTCCATCAGGTCGGCCGCCGGTACCACTCGCGAGACGAGGCCGGAGCGCTCGGCTTCGGCTGCATCCATCATCCGGCCGGTCAGGCACATGTCCATCGCCTTCGACTTGCCGACGAAACGAGTGAGTCGCTGCGAGCCGCCCATGCCGGGCATGACGCCGAGCGTGATCTCGGGCTGGCCAAACTTGGCCGAGTCGGCGGCGATGATGAAGTCGCACATCATGGCGAGCTCGCAGCCGCCGCCCAGCGCGTAGCCGGCGACAGCGGCGATCATCGGCTTGCGGTTGGCCGCGAAAGCCTCCCAGCCGGAGAAGAAGTCTTCCATATAGGCGTCGACATAGCTCTTGCCCTGCATCTCCTTGATGTCGGCGCCGGCCGCGAAGGCCTTTTCCGAGCCGGTGATGACGATGGCGCCGATGCCCTGGTCGGCCTCGAAGGTGCCGGTGGCCGCAAGCAGCTCTGCCAGGACAAGAGAGTTGAGCGCGTTGAGCGCCTTCGGGCGGTTGAGCGTGATCAGCCCCACCTTGCCGCGTGTTTCCACGATGATCGTTTCATAGGCCATCTTGCGGCTCTCCCTCTCTCGCTGCGTCAACGATGAGGTTTTGCTCTAACTCAGCGCTGGCACTGGCGGCAATAGAAGGTTGAGCGCCCGCTCTGCACGATGCGCTCGATATGGCCTGCACAGCCGCTGTGCGCGCAAGGTTCGCCCTCGCGGTCATAGACGGAGAAGGAGTGCTGGAAGTAGCCGAGCGAGCCGTCGGTGTGGACGTAGTCGCGCAGCGACGAGCCGCCTGCGGCGATGGCATCGGAGATCACCTCCCGGACGGAGGTCGCCAGAAGCGTCGCCCGTTCCTTCGCCACCTTGCCGTTGCCGGCGATCGTGCCGGCGGCCCGCGTCGGCGAAAGCCCGGCGCGCCACAGCGCTTCCGCGACATAGATGTTGCCGAGGCCGGCAATCAGGCGCTGGTCGAGCAGGGCCGCCTTGAGCGGGGTCTTCTTGCCTTCGAACAGCTGGGCAAGGAGGCCGCCGTCAAGCGCATTGCCGGTCGGTTCGACGCCAAGTCCCTCCAGCATCGGGTGTTCTGCACCGTTACGCTCGGCAAACAGCATGAAGCCGAACCGCCGGGGATCGTTGAAAACGACGCGCGCCGGAACGCCCTTCGGATCAGCGACGTGGAAGACGACGTGGTCGTGCGTCTCCGATTTCGAGCGCTCGTGGTGGAAATTGCCGGGAGCCGCGTCCTCGTCGGTCTCGACGCGGAACGAGCCGGACATGCCGAGATGGCAGATCAAAAGCGGCGCATCCTCGACGTCGGCGATGAGATATTTGGCACGGCGGCCGAGCGAGGTGATCTTCCGGCCTTCGAGGCGTTCGCCGAACCTGTCGGGGAAGGGGTAGCGTAAATTGGGGCGGCGGGTCTCGACGCGCTCGATGCGCGCGCCTTCCAGCACCGGCTGCAGTCCGCGCCGCACGGTTTCGACTTCGGGCAATTCAGGCATGGCTGGCGATCGTCTCCAGGAAGGAGTTGCCGTGGCGGCCGGGCGCCAGGTTGAGATGTGCGGCCACCGTCTCGCCGATGTCGGCGAAGGTTGGCCTCAGCCCGATGTCACCGCCGGAGCGGCCCTGGGCTATGCCGATCACCGGGATGCGCTCGCGCGTGTGGTCGGTGCCGAGCCAGGTCGGATCGTTGCCGTGGTCTGCGGTGAGGATGAGCAGGTCGCCCGGCTTCAGCCGCGCGAAGGCTTCGGGCAGGCGCCGGTCAAATGCTTCCAAAGCTGCGGCATAACCCGGCACGTCGCGGCGATGGCCGAACTCGGTGTCGAAATCGACGAAGTTGGCAAACACCAGGTCGCCGTCCCGGGCGTCGTCCATGGCGCCCAGCGCCTTGTCGAACATCGCCATGTTGCCGACACCCTTGCGGATCTCGCTGATGCCGCGATGGGCGAAGATATCGCCGATCTTGCCGATGCCGATGACCTTGCTGCCACGCGCGGTAAGCCGGTCGAGCAGCGTGTCCTCGGGTGGCGGGGTGGCATGGTCGCGGCGGTTGGGCGTGCGATGGAACGTTTCCTTGCTCTCGCCCAGGAAGGGACGGGCAATGACCCTGCCGATCTTCAGCGGGTCGACCAGGCGGCGGACGACCTGGCAGAGCTCGTAGAGCCGCTCCAGCCCGAAATGCGCCTCATGCGCTGCGATCTGCAGCACCGAGTCCACCGATGTGTAGCAGATCGGCTTGCCCGTCCTGATGTGCTCCTCGCCGAAGCGCTCGATGATCTCGACACCGCCGGCGTGGCAGTCGCCCAGAATGCCCGGAACCTTGCCTTCCCTTGATATCGCGTCGGTCAGCGCGGCGGGGAAAGCCGGCACTGTCTGCGGAAAGTAGCCCCAGTCGAAGGTGACGGGCAGGGCGGCGATTTCCCAATGGCCCGACGGCGTGTCCTTGCCGCTCGAGATTTCCTGGGCAGCGCCATGAAAGGCTCCGGCGCGCAGCGGCATGTCGCCGGCGAATTCGAATCCCGTTGCCCTTTTCGCCGCAAGGCCGAGGCCAAGCGATGCCATGTTGGGTACGTCGAGCGGACCGCTGCGCAGGCCTTGGCGGTCGCCGCGGCCTTCGGCGCAGGCATTCGCAATGTGTCCGAAGGTGTCCGAGCCGACGTCGCCAAAGCGTTCGGCGTCCGCCGCCCCGCCAATGCCGAAGGAATCCAGGACAAACAGGAATGCACGCGCCATCTACAAGGGGCTCTCGATTGCCAATCCGCCAGACATAAGATCAGTCGCCGGCAATGGCAATTATCCGGCGCAAAGGCAGCTGACATGGGGCGTGCAGGCGGGCGCAGTTCAGCAGTCGGGACAGGGAACCGTTTGGCTCATGCGCGGACGCAAATAATATTTCTCGGACATTGCGATTCCGTCGAATGCGGCGGCAAGGCCGAGAGCCGGCTTGGATTCTGCCGCCCAGGTGATGACAGGCTTGTATGCGAGGTCGCTCTCTACCCGTATCAGGAAGGTGCCTTTGATCTTCAGTGTCGGCGGCACATTCGTCGCGGTACCCTTGATCGCATCGATGCTGGTGACGCCGTTGACGAGCTTGCGCGACCACACGACTAGGACTTTGGGCGCCGCTTCGTTAGTGATTTCAATCGCTGTGATGATGATCTTACCGGTGCTGCGGCTGTAAGGCTGTAGGATCGATTCGCCGATCCTCATCACGGCGTCCACCTCAGCACTGGTGATTGTCTGTTGCTGGGTGATCAGGTCAGCGACCATCGAGGCAACGCGGCTGACCTTCTTGTTGGTCTCGATCCCTTGGGAGACTTCCATGGTCACGAAATAGAGCGACAGCAGTAGCGGTGCGATTAAAGCGAACTCTACGGCTGCGATGCCCCTGCTGTCGCCGATCAGAGCGCACGCGGCTGACCGTAGTCGTTTCAGATTTGACCGTGTCCCCGGGCAGAAAGACATAAGGCTTGTTCCCTTGGTTACTGCTCGCGGCGTCTTCAATCGTTAAACGGTTCGTTCTGCCAGACGACGGCGGCGAACTGCAGCGTCTTGCCGCCCTTGATGTTCGACATAGATGCCCGCATGAAGTCGGTAATGACTGGCCATCTATAAAAAACACGAAGCATGTTCTTGGACATCGACGGTCCCGGAGTGACTGCGAAGCCAGTGGTGTCTATATCTTTTTGATCGCCACTACCGATCAGCTTTAGCTTTACCTTTGCCGCGTCGGCAAATGTCGGATAGCTGCGCAGGTCGACCAGTAGCTCTTTCTGGCAGTCCTTCGAGACTAGGACTGCCAGCTTGGTGCAGATCTCGTCTTTCAATGAGACTTCGGTGACATTCGCAGCCCTTATCTGACCGGTGCGCAGTTGTCGGGCGACTTCGTCGGCGGCATTCGACAGTATCTGCTGACCGGCGAAGGCGATGCAGCTTTCCAGGATGGCAAACACCAGCAATGAGAACGGGATCGCGAGTACTGCGAATTCGATCGCCGTACTTGCGTTCTGATCGCGCACGAAACGAACAACGAAGCCTTGCCTGGACCCGTTCACGCTGTTGCGTTCTGCAGCCGCTGCTTTGGTCATGTCCCGACCGCCTCTCATGGTTGGGTCGATGTATAAGGGAAAGCTGTTGAGGTCTGGTTTGAATGGTCCGGAAAATTGCCAGTGCCGGGCTTACTGATCGCTAACCATAGCTGGCAGCCACCTTATTGGCTGGCGTTCATCTCGCTCTCGGACATCCGCTCGGCGTCGCTCTTGTAGGAACTCTCGCAAAAGGGCGTGCATGAAAGCGTCTGGACCTCCGAACGGCGGTAGATCCGGACCGATGAGGCGTCGTGCCGGATGACCGTCACCTGCTCGTCGACGATAGGGCTCCCATCGGCATCAAGCACGACAAGGTTGGTGACACCAAAACCCTTGCCGGTGAGCACGATGGTCGAAGCATCCTGTATCGAAGCGTCGGCGATGGCCGAGTTGCCGACCACGATCGTGTCGGCCGGGCGCGTCAGCCGTACGATCTTGGCCTGGTTCATCGTCACTTCAATGCCCGCGCCCGCGTATGCGTGTGTTGCGGCAAACGATGCCAGCCAAGCGCAGGCTCCCAGGACATAAAGGTTTGGCTTGGCCATGATAGGCGCCCCCTCGGCGGCTGTCGGTGTCGGTCAACGGTTCAATGGAACATGAACGACTTTGGTGAACCAACGGTTAAGCGTCGGGTCGAGACAACCATAGGGCGAAGACGGCGCCATGCTGGCTTGTTCGAATGCTTATGCAGTAGGTCGCAAAAAGCCACGGCTTGGCGCTGTTGCATCGCCCACAATTGTCCGGTTCTGCTTAGTCCGTGGTTAACCACATGACGCCAAGTCACGGCGAAAGGTTTCGGTAAGGCTATTTCTTAAGCCGATCGAAAGAGCTCCCCGCTAGGTTGCAGTCATCCGATCGACGACAAAGAAATGTTGGCGGAAGTGCTGTAACACGGAGCAAGGAGCTTACAATGTCGAACCTCATCGCACGTTTTGTTAAGGACGAATCCGGCGCGACCGCCATCGAATACGGTCTGATCGCCACTCTTATCGCGCTTGCAATCATCACCGCAGCCGGCAGCGTCGGCACCAACCTCGAGGCCCGCTTTAACGAAGTCCGGGACGCGCTGGCGAATTGATGCTCACGTCGATTTAGCTTCGGCGGGACAAGCGAAAGGCCACTTACGAGTGGCCTTTCTGCATTTGGAGCGGCGCCTAGAACAGAACTTCATTCAAGCTTAATTCCGTTGTCGTAGGCTGGTCGAGATTTAACCTTGGTGAATGCGGGGCCATGCTTGAAGCTCTGATCTTTGTGGTTTTTCCCTTTTGCATGGTGTTTTCGGCCGTCTCCGACACCTTGTCGATGACCATCGCCAATCGTGTGCCGTTGTTGCTGCTCGGCGTATTCCTCGTTGTCGCTCCGCTGACCGGCATGGCCTGGGCCGATATCGGTATGCACCTGGCTGCCGGCGCTCTGCTTTTGACCATTACCTTTGGCCTGTTCGCGCTTGGCGGCATGGGCGGCGGCGACGCCAAGTTGATCGCCGCGACCGGCATCTGGATGGGGCTCGGCATGCCGTTGATGCAATATCTCCTGACCGCGACGATCCTGGGTGGCCTGCTAACGCTTGCGATCCTGACTTTTCGCAGTTCCGCCCTGTCTCACATTACCGGGCAGAATATGTTCCTGAGGAATTTCTCCAAGGATGCGGGCGGAGTACCCTATGGCATCGCGCTTGGTCTCGGCGGACTCATGACATATCCCGCGTCACCTCTGGTGGTTTGGGCCGTCGAACGCCTCGCGGCACAATAGCTGCAACTGTCCCCTGCGTAAGAAACAATTAATCACGCTTGTAAGGACTGCATTAACCATAAGTTGACGATTGCCTATGCAAAGTCCGGCTTGGCTTGATGGGGTGCCAGGGCGAGGTTTCGGACAAATGGCTGCATCGCGACTGATGATACTTGGCGTAGCGGTCGCTGCCGCAGGCGGTGCCGGTTTTGTCGCCAAAAACATGTCGGCACCACCACCGGCCGCGGTCATTGTCGAATCCGGCCCGCAGCAGCCACAGATTGCCCTCACTGACGTTCTGGTGCTGACCGGCGACGTGCCGATGGGTGGCACCGTTGAAAACAACCTCGCCTGGCAGCCCTGGCCGAGCGATGGCGTCAATCCCAACTTTATCACACGCGACGCCGAGCCCGAAGCCCTCGACAAGTTCAAGACCTCCGTGGCGCGTCTGGCCATGTACAGCGGCGAGCCGCTGCGCAAGTCCAAGCTGATCGGTGAAGGCCAGAGCTTCATGTCGGCCGTCCTGCCGTCTGGCATGCGCGCGGTTGCCACCACCATCTCCGCCGACACGTCAGCTGGCGGTTTCATCCTGCCCAACGACTATGTCGATGTCATCATGACGCGTCGCTCCGATGCGGCAAAGTCGGGTAGCGGCTTCACCACCGAAACCATCCTCAGCAACATCCGCGTGTTGGCAATCGACCAGGCCATCCAGGAGGACGAAGAGGGCAAGAAGGTCAAGGTCGGCGAGACGGCGACGCTCGAACTCACGCCGCAGCAGGCCGAGATCATTACCGTGGCGCAGCAGATGGCCGACCGGCTGACGCTGGCACTACGCTCTGTCGCCGATACGCAGCAGAAAAACCTCGCCGAGGCCGACTACCTTGTTTCTGGCTCAGGCAAGCGCGATACCGTGAGGCTGATCAAATCTGGCGAGATTTCTGAATCGGGAGCAAGGAAATGAGATCCTGCATCAGATTTTTGGCCACTGCCACCGCAGCCTTCGGCATTGTTGCCACAGGCGCTGTCATTGCCGATCTTACTCCGGCTTTTGCGGCACAGGCCAAGGTCGGCTCAAGCACCACCAACATCCAGCGCGTCAAGCTGGGGCTTAACAAGTCGGTTGTCATCGACCTGCCGAGCGACGCCTACGACATCCTTGTCGCCAACCCGACCGTCGCCGATGCCGTCACCCGTACGGCGCGGCGCATTTACTTGTTCGGTAAGGCAGTGGGCGAAACCAACATCTTCGTCTTCGGGCCCAATGGCGAGCAGATCGTCAGCCTCGATCTTGCTGTCGAGCGTGATGTCGCCGGCCTTGAGGACTACATCAAGCGCTTCATTCCAGGCGCCGACATCAAGGTCGAGCTGCTGAATGACAACGTCGTGCTGACCGGTACTGTCGACACGCCTCTCGATGCCAAGCGTGCGGTCGATCTGGCGACGATCTTCGTTACCGGTGGCGAAGCGACAACGGGTCAGTATTCGCAAACCGCCACGGGTGGATCCGACAATGGCGGAGTCGACATCAATAACCCCGACCAGACGCGCCAGAAGAGCAAGATCGTCAATCTGCTCCAGATTGTTGGTGATGACCAGGTCATGCTGAAGGTGACGGTCGCCGAAGTCAGCCGCAACGTGATGAAGCAGCTTGGCGTGAACATGCTGGCGCAGGGCAACTCAGACGGCATCAACTGGGGCATACAGAACGCCATTCCGGGTGGCCTTGGCGCTCCCTTGGTGGGCAACGCCGGCAACTTTCTGCTGGGTAACAGTAGTCTTGGCGCGTCGGTCAGCGCAATGGAGCAAGCCGGTGTGATGAAGACACTGGCCGAGCCAACCTTGACAGCCGTCTCGGGCGAGCAGGCGTCTTTCCGCGTTGGCGGCGAATTCAACATGCTGCAAGAAGTTGAAGCCGAGAAGCGCGACAAGGACGGCGTAACCGATCCCGGCGGCCTCCGTTATGAGCGCGTCGAATACGGCATCAGTCTTGATTTCAAGCCGGTTGTTCTTTCGGCGGGGCGCATCAGCTTGAAGATCCGCACGGCGGTTTCCGAACCGACAAACGAGTCGTCAGGCCTTGCTGGCGGCGGTCCGACGCTGCCGTCCCTACGCAAGCGTCTCGCCGACACGACTGTCGAACTTCCGTCTGGTGGCTCGATGATGATTGCCGGCCTTGTTCGCGACGACGTCAAGCAGGTCATGGGCGGCGTACCCGGCCTGTCGAAGGTGCCGATCCTTGGCACGCTGTTTCGCAGCCGCGACTTCATCCGCAACGAAACCGAGTTGGTCATCATCGTGACCCCCTATCTTGCTCGCCCGACCGCGCGGAACGAACTCGCCAAGCCCGATGACAATTTCAACGCCGCTAGCGATGGCGCCGGAATGTTCCTCGGCCGCGTTAACCGTGTCTACGGCACCATGAAAACCGATAAGCCCGCCGGCCGTTACCACGGCGTCGTCGGCTTCATCTACAAATGAGCGGGGATAGGGGCATGGCTCAGGCAATCTTCTCACGCACCGCAGGTCGCCACATGTCAACCAACGGGCGTCTCTTTGGTTCGCTGCTGGCAGCTGTCACTGTGGCGCTGCTGGCAGGCTGCGCCAATCGCGACAGCGTCGTCGTCGGCTCGATCCCGGACGACTATCGCACCAATCATCCGATCGTTATTGCCGAGAAGAACCAGACCATCGACATTCCGATCGGCGTCGGCGATCGCGGCATCACCAGGGGGCAAAAGGTCACCTTCGAGGGGTTCCTGCAGAACTATGATCGCCATGCTGCGCCCACGCTGACGATCATGACCCCCGCGGGCGGCGCCAATGACGCTGCTGCTTCAAGGGCCGCTCGAGGTCTGATGAACATCGCAATGAAGGCGGGCGTGCCGAAGAACCGTATCGCCATCACCAGCTATCAGGCTGAATATCCGGAGGCCTCGTCGCCCATCCGCGCCGTCTACTCGGCGATGCGAGCGCAAACGGGCCGCTGCGGCCGCTGGCCGGCAGACGTCGCCGAAACCACCGACAACAAGCATTACGCCAATTTCGGCTGTTCTTATCAGAACAATCTTGCCGCGCAGATTGCCAACCCGGCCGACCTGCTCGGGCCGCGCAAGCAGAGCGAGATTGATGCCGAGAATCGTAACGTTGTGATCGATCAGTATCGAAAGCCGCCGGCCCCTTGGGATCCGGAAACGTTCTATTGATGGGTAGGGGCAGTCCGATATGAGCAATCTCGCCTACGATTCCCCGCCCGAGGGTGCCGAGCTGTCGCAGCATGACCTTGATGTCATGCAGACATTGAGGCCCGTGCCGCGGATCTCGATCCAGGCCTTCTGCGAGACCGACAGCGTCGCCGGGCCGATCGGTCGCGCCGGCGAGGACCGCCGCATGGCCAAGGCCCATCTTCAGGTCCATATGGGCGGCATTGAAACCGCAATCGAAGTTTACAGCGGTGCGCCGACACCAAACCTGATCATCCTGGAGTCGCGCAGCGAACCCAAGAGCCTGCTCGAGGCGCTGCATCGGCTGTCGGAGTATTGCGATCCGAGTTCCAAGGTGGTGGTCATTGGCCACTACAACGACGTAGCACTCTATCGCGAACTGATCCGCTCGGGCATTTCTGAATATGTCGTGGCGCCCGTTTCCACGGCTGACGTCGTCAGCGTCATCTCGTCGATCTTCGTCGACCCCGACGCGGAGCCGATCGGCCGCGCGATAGCCTTCGTCGGCGCCAAGGGCGGCGTTGGTTCGTCGACCATCGCCCACAATGTCGCTTGGGCGATGTCGAGCCTGTTCAAGTCGGAGGTCGTCGTTGCCGACCTCGACCTGGCCTTTGGCACAGCCAACATCAACTTCGACCAGGACCCTGCTCAAGGCATCGCTGAAGCGGTGTTTGCGCCAGAACGTGTCGACGAGGTCTATCTCGACCGTTTGCTGGCGCAGTGCGCCGAGCATCTGTCGCTGCTTGCCGCGCCGTCGACCCTTGAGCGCGTCTACGATTTCGACGCCGAGGCCTTCACCTCGATAATCGACACGGCGCAGCGCAGTTCGCCGATGCTCGTGCTCGACGTTCCCCATATCTGGAGCGGCTGGAGCAAGAACACGCTACTCCGTGCCGACGAGGTTGTCATCACGGCGACGCCTGAGCTGGCAAACCTGCGCAACACCAAGAACATGGTCGACATGCTGAAGCGGCTGCGGCCCAATGATCCGCCGCCCAGGCTGATCCTCAACCAGGCTGGCGTGCCGAAACGCCCGGAAATATCCGCCAAGGATTTCGCGGAGCCGCTCGGCATCACGCCGTTGGCTGTCATCCCGTTCGACCCGCTGCTGTTCGGCAATGCCGCCAACAACGGACGCATGCTGGGCGAGATGGATGCCAAGAACGCCGTCGTCCAGACGATCAACGAGATCGCCCATGTCCTGACCGGAAGGTCCGAGGCCAAGGCCAAGAAGGTGTCTGGGCTCGGTGGAATTCTCAGTCGGCTGAAAGCCCGCAAGAAGTGATGCCAGTGCGGCGGAGGTGCTAGTCGATCATGTTTGGCAGGAGAGGCAACGACGACGGCAATCGCCCGACGCCTGGGTTCCGTCCGCTCGCAACGACGCCGCCGCCCGCGGCGCCACAGGTCGGTGACACACTGGTGGCCCCGCGTCCGGCAACGCCGGCACCGGCAGCGGCAGCCGCACCGCGGCGCAACTTCGAGCCGACGCCTTCCTTCGCGCCCGAACCACGCAAGGCGCAGCGCGAGCGCAGCGAAAGCTATTACGATACCAAGAGCCAGGTGTTTTCGGCGCTGATCGACACTATCGACCTGTCGCAGCTTGCCAAGCTCGACTCCGACAGTGCGCGCGAGGAAATCCGCGACATCGTCAACGACATTATCGCGATCAAGAACTTCGCGATGTCGATTTCCGAGCAGGAAGAGCTGCTCGAAGACATCTGCAACGACGTGCTCGGTTACGGACCGCTCGAGCCGCTGCTGGCGCGCGACGAAATCGCCGACATCATGGTCAACGGCGCCAAGAACGTCTACATTGAGGTCAACGGCAAGGTCGAACAGACCTCCATCCGCTTCCGCGACAACCAGCAGCTGCTCAACATCTGCCAGCGCATCGTCAGCCAGGTCGGCCGCCGCGTCGACGAATCCTCGCCGATCTGCGACGCGCGCCTGCCCGATGGCTCCCGCGTCAACGTCATTGCACCGCCGCTGTCGATCGACGGCGCCGCCCTCACCATCCGCAAGTTCAAGAAGGACAAGCTGACGCTCGATCAGCTCGTCAAGTTCGGCGCCATCTCGCAGCACGGCGCCGAGGTGCTGAAGATCATCGGCCGCGTCCGCTGCAACATCATCATCTCCGGTGGTACCGGTTCGGGCAAGACGACGCTGCTCAACTGCCTGACCAACTACATCGACCGCGACGAACGCGTCATCACCTGCGAGGACTCGGCGGAATTGCAGCTGCAGCAGCCGCATGTCGTCCGTCTCGAAACCCGCCCACCCAACCTGGAGGGCGAGGGCGAGGTGACGATGCGCGACCTCGTCAAGAACTGCCTGCGCATGCGCCCAGAGCGCATCATCGTCGGCGAAGTGCGCGGACCGGAGGTGTTCGACCTGCTGCAGGCGATGAACACCGGCCATGACGGCTCGATGGGCACGATCCACTCCAACAGCCCGCGTGAATGCCTCAACCGTATCGAGGCGATGATCGCGATGGGTGGCTACTCGCTGCCGCAGAAGACCGTGCGCGAGATCGTCGTCGGCTCCGTCGACATCATCATCCAGGCTGCCCGACTGCGCGACGGTTCGCGCCGCATCACCCACATCACCGAGGTGATCGGCATGGAAGGTGACGTCATCATCACCCAGGACCTGGTGCTCTACAACATCAAGGGTGAGGACCAGAACGGCAGGCTGATAGGCAGCCACGTTTCGACCGGCATCGGCCGGCCGCATTTCTGGGATCGTGCCCGCTACTACGGCGAGGAAGCCCGCCTCGCGACGGCACTCGAAGCCATGGAAAAGGCCTCGGATTGACATGCACAGGATGAGGATCTGACGCGCCATGTTCGGCCTCGACGCCATGATGCTGATCTTCGTCGCACTCGCCGGCCTGAGTGCTGGCGCCGTCGCCTATGCCTTTCTGTTCAATCGCATCGAGACCCAGGCCAATACAGACCGCCGCATGGCTCTGGTGAGGCAGACCGAGTCGGACAAAACGGTGGTGAAGGCTTCGCGCGACCGGGTCGCCGAAGTCGCCAAAAGGCGCAAGTCCGTGCAGGACACGCTCAAGGAACTCGAGGAAAAGCAGAAGGCCAAGGACCGCAACATCAAGAAGCCGCCGCTGCGTGTCCAGATACGCCAGGCTGGCATGCTGGTCACAATCGAACGTTTCTACGTCTATTCGGCGGTCTGCGGTCTCGTCGTCACGCTGCTGATCTACCTGGCCGGCGCGCCGCTGATCCTGTTGCCTGGCGCATTACTTGCCGGCGGTATCGGCTTGCCCAGATGGTTCGTTGCTTTCAGACGCGGCCGCCGCGTCAAGCAGTTCTTGGAAGAGTTCCCTAATGCGCTCGACATCATCGTGCGCGCGGTGAAGTCAGGCCTTCCGCTCAACGATGGCATACGCCTTATCGCCTCGGAATCTCCTGAACCCGTTCGTAGCGAATTCCGTCGTCTGGTTGAGGCGCAACAGGTCGGTGTTTCCATCCCCGATGCCGCACTCCGCATGACCGAGACCATGCCGTGCCCAGAAGCGGGCTTCTTCGGCATCGTCATCCAGATCCAGAGCCAAGCAGGCGGCAATCTCTCCGAAGCGTTGGGAAACCTGTCGCGGGTGCTGCGTGACCGCAAGAAGATGAAGGCCAAGATCCAGGCTCTGTCGATGGAAGCCAAGGCGTCGGCCGCAATCATCGGCTCGTTGCCGGTTGTCGTCGCCGTGCTCGTCTACTTCTCAAGTCCGAACTATATCATGCCGCTGTTTGTCACCAGCACAGGCCACCTCATCCTCGGCATCTCAGGTGTTTGGATGGCGATCGGCATCTTCGTGATGCGCAAGATGATGAACTTCGAGGTCTAGGCCGATGACGGACCAGGTTGTCAAATCGCTTACCGATCCCTCCTTCCTCATCGCGTTGCTCGTTGCTATCGCCGTATTCGCGACCGTTTTCACCGTCCTGCCGTCCCTGAGTGGAAACCCGCTCAAGGGGCGCATGAAGGCCGTGGCGCTGGAGCGCGACGAGCTGCGCGCCAAGCAGCGCATGCGCCTTGCCGCCGAAGCCGACCGTCGCCACAAGGGCCTGCGCGAACAGCAGTCGATCGGCATGCGCAACATCGTCGAGCGGCTCGACCTGCGCCGCGCGCTGGTCGACGAAGCGACGCTCAACAAGCTGAAGGTCGCCGGTTTCCGGGGCCAGAATCCGCTGACCCGCTTCCTGTTTTTTCGCCTCGTCCTGCCATTCGTCGGCCTGGTGCTAGGCATCTTCTATGTCTTCGTGCTCGGCGTGTTTGCCGACAAGCCGTTTGTGATGAAGATCTTTATCTGCATCGCACTGGCATATGCCGGCTTTTACGCGCCGGTGCTTTACGTCTCCAATCGCGCCACCAAACGCAAGCAGTCGATCCAGGCCGCCTGGCCGGATGCGCTCGACCTGATGCTGATCTGCGTCGAATCGGGCATGTCGGTTGAAGCTGCCTTGCGCAAGGTTGCCGACGAAATCGGCGCCCAGTCCGTCGACTTGGCCGAAGAGTTCGTGCTCACCAATGCCGAGCTTTCCTATCTCACCGAGCGCCGCCAGGCCTATGAAAACCTGGCCGGCCGCACCGGCCTCGACTCGGTCAAATCAGTCACCCAGGCCCTGATCCAGGCCGAGCGTTATGGTACGCCCGTTGCCCATGCACTGCGCGTGCTGGCGGCCGAAAGCCGCGACATGCGCATGAACGCTGCCGAAAAGAAGGCGGCCGCATTGCCGCCGAAGCTCACCGTGCCGATGATCCTGTTCTTCCTGCCGGTGCTGTTCGCCGTCATCCTCGGCCCGGCCGGCATGCAGATCAGCGAGCGCGGCATCATGGGCAACAGTCAGCAGTCGAGCAGCGAGTAACGACAAGCCATCATCAAACGCAAAAAAGCCGCGTGATAACGCGGCTTTTTTCATTTCGGGCAGACGGCCCGTCAATTCTTCTTCGGCTTGCCGTCGGCCTTGATCTGGTTCCAGGCGTTCTGCTGGGACAGCATGCTCCTGAGATAGCTGACATTGGCCTGCGCCTGTTCGGGCGAAAGCTCCTGGCTGGCGATCTGCTCGGCCTCGTCGAAGCGGCCCTGGAGGCCGACTGCCAGCGCGAGATTCTGGCGCACGCGGCTGTCGGCGCCGGGCTGCGAGGCGGCCGAGCGGAGATAGGTCTCGGCCGATTTCAGGTCGCCTTCGAGCACATAGGACATGCCCAGATTTGATAGGATCGTCGGTTCGTTCGGCTTGAGATCGAGCGCCTTGCGGTAAAGGCCGCGCGCATCCTGTGTTTGGCCGAGCTGGTCGAGGATCGCTGCTTCGGCAGACACCAGCCTCCAGTCGGGATACTCAGGCGTCTGGGCGCGGCGCACGGCGTCGAGTGCCGGCTGGAATTGTCCCGAGGCGGCGAGCGCCTTGCCATAGGCGGCGAGCACGTCGCGATCCTTGGGATAGCCGATGGCGAGCTTGCGCATCACCGCCAGTGACTGGTCGGTCTGACCCTTGACCTGCAGCGCCGAAGCGTATTGCAGCGCCACCGGCTTGTTGTTGGGATCGTTAGCATAGGCGCGGCCGATCTGGTCGACAGAGCCGCCGATCGCGCCGGTCGACATGGCGTCGACCGATTTGCCACGGCCGATCGAGCCGGTGACCATCTTGGCGGTGCCACAGCCGGCGACGCTCGCCATCAGCAGCGTCAGCAAGGCCATTCTGGCGAGGCGTTTTCCCGTTGCGTTCATCGAGCGATTGGTCAACATCGGCGACGGGTCTCCATTCGTTCGCGTGGCCGTTCGCAGGCCATTTCCCCGCTTTGGAGAAATATTCTGTTAACCCTAACGGATGGTTAAGAACGCCTGACGGCACAGCCATCCGAGACTGAAGGAAGCCGAAATGCCGGTCGAACTGTTCGAGCAAAAGCCCTCCGACGCACTGCCGATCCACCTCGTCGCCAAGGGCGGTCTCGAAAATGCCGGGCTCACTGCCGATGTGCTCGCCTGGGCCAATGCCAACGGCTTTGCCGGCGAGGCCGGCAAGGTGCTGGCAATCCCAGGCGCTGACGGCAGGCTTGCTGGCGCGCTGTTCGGCACGGGCCAGGGCGACAGCGGGCTTGCCTTCGGCGCCCTTGCGCGCAACCTGCCCGAGGGCAACTGGCATTTCCAGGGCACCCCGGCGCAGCCCGAACTTGCAACCCTGGGTGCTGCCCTTGGTGGCTATGTCTTCACCCGCTACGGCAAGAAGCCGGGCAGGGCGATCGGCCTCGAAGTGCCCACGGGCGTCGACGCCGCCAGGCTCAGCCGCATCGTCGATTCGGTGTTCCTCGTCCGCGACCTAGTCAACACACCGACCAACGACATGGGCCCGTCGGCGCTGGAGGCTGCGGTGCGCAAACTCGCCGGCGTCCACGGCGCAGAGGTTCGCGTCACACTCGGCGATGACCTTCTGAAGCACAATTTCCCG
Organism: Aminobacter sp. LjRoot7; assembly: GCF_964252895.1. Lineage (NCBI taxonomy): Bacteria > Pseudomonadati > Pseudomonadota > Alphaproteobacteria > Hyphomicrobiales > Phyllobacteriaceae > Aminobacter > Aminobacter sp. LjRoot7. The sequence goes on along the minus strand of NZ_CAXUPX020000010.1, from coordinate 172,079 downwards.
ATGATCCATGCCGTCGGCCGCGCCTCCGACGATGCGCCGCGCCTGATTGACTTGAGCTGGGGGCCCCAGGACGCGCCCAAGGTCACGCTGGTCGGCAAGGGCGTCTGCTTTGACACCGGCGGCCTCGACATCAAGCCGGCATCGAGCATGCTGCTGATGAAGAAGGACATGGGCGGTGCCGCCAACGTTCTCGGCCTCGCCTCGATGATCATGGCGGCCAAACTCAACGTCAGGCTGCGCGTGCTCATCCCGGCGGTCGAGAACTCGATCTCAGCCAACGCCTTCCGCCCCGGCGACGTGCTGCAGAGCCGCAAAGGTATCACTGTCGAGATCGGCAACACCGATGCCGAGGGCCGGCTGGTGCTGGCCGACGCGCTCGCCCTTGCCGACGACGAGCAGCCGGAACTGCTGATCGACATGGCGACGCTGACGGGCGCCGCGCGCGTCGCGCTCGGTCCCGACCTGCCGCCTTTCTACACCGACGACGAAGCGCTCGCCGCCGATCTCACTGCCGCGTCGCTGGCCGTCGAGGACCCGATCTGGCGCATGCCCTTGTGGAAGCCTTACGATTCGAAACTGTCGTCCAAGATCGCCGACATGAACAATGTCACCACGGACGGCTTCGCCGGCTCCATCACCGCCGCCCTGTTCCTCAAGCGCTTCGTCGAAAAGACATCAGGCTGGGCGCATTTCGATATCTTCGCCTGGAACCCGAGCGATCGTCCGCACGGCCCGACCGGCGGCGAGGCCCAGGCCATCCGCGCGCTGGAAAAGGTCATTTCGGCCCGGTTCGGGTAAAAATGCCCCTCACCCCTACCCTCTCCCCGCGACGAACTGGGAGAGGGGGCGTCAGCGTTGCGGCAGTGTTCCTTCTCCCCGTCATTACGGGGAGAAGGTGCCGGCAGGCGGATGAGGGGCGGCGTGAGCTAGGCAGATAGTGCGAGCGCGCCTCACACCCGCCGCAAAATCCCCATTGAATGAAACGGAACCGAAACAAATACAGTGGATGCTGGCGTCATGCCGATCGCATTGCGTCCGAGCCAATCACTGAGACTGCTGCAGCAGTTTTCCCTGTCCGAGGTGCGTGACGACGCGCCCGACCTGACGCTGCGCCAGATGGCGATCCTGCTCACCATCTATCTCGACCCGCCGCCGCACACGGTGCGCGGGCTGGCGGCGCGCCTCGGCGTCAGCAAGCCGGTCATCACCCGTGCGCTCGACACGATGGGCGCGCTCAAGCTGGTGTCGCGCCACCGCGACGAGAGCGACAAGCGCAACGTGCTCATCCGGCGCACCGTCGAAGGCGCGCTCTATGTCGAGCGATTGGGCGATGCTATCATTGCCAAAGCCATGGAGCTTCCGATTTGACCGCCCGCGACAGCCGCCTTCACGCCTTCCGTCCCGATCTTGCCGATGCCCGCCTGCAAGGCGAGGTCGCGGCCGAACGCTTCGTTGCCGGCCGCCCGGCGCGCATTTCCGCATCAGTGGCCGACGTCCGCAAAGCGCCGCGCCCCGATGCCGGCCTCAACACCCAGCTGCTTTTTGGCGACGAGGTCGTTGTCTTCGAGGAAGCTGAAGGTTTTGCCTGGCTCCAGGCAGAGCGCGATGGCTATGTCGGTTACGCCTCGTCAGGCGACCTCGCCGCGCGTGGCGCGGACCCGACCCATGTCGTCACCGCCTTGCGCACCTTCGTCTATCCTGGCCCCGACATGAAGTTTCCGCGCAGCGGCCAATTGTCCATCGGTTCGCAGGTCGCGGTCACCGGCTTCGCCGAAACGCGCGGGACGCGCTACGGGCTGCTGCCGTCGGGGGAAGCAATCGTCCTGCAGCACCTCGCGCCGCTCGGCACCACGACAGACGATTTCGTCGCGGTTGCCGAACGGCTGATCGACACGCCCTATCTCTGGGGCGGCCTCAGCGCCTTCGGCATTGATTGCTCGGGCCTCGTCCAGCTGTCGATGCGCATGACCGGACGCAACGTGCTGCGCGATTCCGACATGCAGGAAGCCTCGCTCGGCATGCCGGTCGATGCGGGCGCGGACTTTTCCGGGCTCCAGCGCGGCGACCTTGTCTTCTGGAAGGGCCATGTCGCGATCATGACCGACACCGAAAACATGATCCACGCCAACGGCCACACCATGACCGTCGCCCGCGAAGGCCTGCGCCAAGCCATCGACCGCATTGGTTATCTCTACGGCGGACCGACAAGCTTCAGGCGGCCGTAGCTGCTTACCTCTCCCCGTTCACGGGAGAGGATGCCCGCAGGCAGGTGAGAGGCAGCGCGAGCTTCGGGCCACCTTCTCCCCGCTTGCCGGGAGAAGGCAACGCGCCTCAATACCCGGCGTTGCGGTCGACGACGTTCTCCAGCGGTGCGCCGCGTTCGAAGGCGTCCATCTGGCTAAGCATCGGGGCAACCAGATGCGCCGGATCAGACGTTGCCGCCGCATGCGGGGTGACGAACACCTTTGGGTGGTTCCACAGCGGGCTGGTCTTGGGCAGCGGCTCGACCTCGAAGACGTCGAGGCTGGCTTCCTTCAGCGTGCCGTCGTCGAGCGCGCGCAGGATGTCGGCGTCGCGCTGCAGCTTGCCGCGGCCGGCATTGATCAGCACGGCGCCGCCGAGGCCGTTGCGCCGGCGCAGTTCCTTGAGCAGGCCGTAATTTATGATGCCCTTGGTGGTGTCCGTCAGCGGCAGCAGCACGACGAGGATGTCGGTGGCATTAAGGAACGGCACCAGGCCTGAATCGCCGCTGAAGGTGGTGACGCCCGTAACCTCCTGCGGCCGGCGGCTCCAGCCATTGATGCGGAAGCCGACGGCCTTGAGCACGTCGGCCGCGGCGCGGCCGAGATTGCCCATGCCCATGATGCCGACGGAAATGTCTTCGGCCGGCCGCTGCGGCGGCTCGTGCCAGGCCTTCTTGGTCTGCTGGGCGCGGTAGAGCTGGCCCTGGCGATGATGGTCGAGCACCCGCCACAGCACATATTCGCTCATATGCTGGCTGAGATTGTCGGCGACGACACGTACGATCGGAACGTCCGGCAGGCCGGGATCGGCAAAGACATGGTCGACGCCGGCGCCAATCGAAAAGATCGCCTTGAGGTTCGGCAGCTTGGCGAGCGTGCCCGGCTTTTGCTTCCACACAACCGCGTAGTCGATCGAAGGGTCGGCCGCGCCATCGGGTTCGAGTACGACCTCACGTTCCGCCGACAGCAGCTCGTACCAGCGCTGCGGATTGAACCCGGTGATCGAAAGAAGGATCTTGCCCTTGGCCTTGGTCGACATGCTCTTCCCTTGCGCCTGCTATTCGCTCACCACCCCGGTCGGCGCCGTCTCAATCCGGAAAGCCGCCGAGATCAGCGCCCGAGTGTAGTCGGTTTGCGGGCGCTCGAAAATCTGTTCGGAGGGCCCTGTCTCGACCACCTTGCCGTTGCGCATGACGATGACCTCGTTGGCCAGCGCCCGCACCACCTTGAGATCGTGACTGATGAACAGATAGGCGAGGTCGTGCTTGGCCTGCAGGTTGCGCAAAAGGTCGACCACCTGAGCCTGGACGCTCATGTCGAGCGCCGAGGTCGGCTCGTCGAGCATGACGAAGCGAGGCTTGAGCACCATGGCGCGGGCAATGGCGATACGCTGGCGCTGCCCGCCTGAGAACTCGTGCGGATAGCGGAAGCGCGTCTCGGGATCGAGGCCGACTTCGCGCAGCACGTCGACGACCTTCTGGTCGCGTTCTGCCACCTTGAGCCGGGGTTCGTGGATCTTGAGCCCTTCCTCGATGATGTCGGCCACCGACATGCGCGGGCTGAGCGAGCCGAACGGGTCCTGGAACACGATCTGCATCTCGCGGCGCAGCGGGCGCATGGCACTGAAGCTGAACTTGTCTATCTCGCGGCCTTCGAAATCGATCCGGCCCTGCGACGAGATCATGCGCGTCAAGGCGAGCCCCAGCGTCGTCTTGCCCGAGCCGGATTCGCCGACGACGCCGACGGTCTGGCCGGCGCGCACCGAAACGTCGATGCCGTCGACCGCCTTCACATGGTCGACGGTCTTGCGGAAGAAGCCTTGCTTGATCGGGAACCAGACCTTGACATCGGAGCCCTGCATCACCGTCTTGGCCGACGCATCCACCGCCGGCGGCTTGCCCTTGGGCTCGGCGGCCAGCAGGTGGCGCGTGTAGCTGTGCTGTGGATTGTCGAAGATCTCCTTCGTCGGGCCGGTCTCGACGATCTGGCCCTTGGTCATCACGCAGACCCGGTCGGCGATGCGCCGGACGATGCCGAGATCGTGGGTGATGAACAGCATCGACATGCCCTTACGGGCCTTCAACTTGGCGAGCAACTCGAGGATCTGCGCCTGCACGGTCACGTCGAGCGCGGTCGTCGGCTCGTCGGCGATCAGAAGCTCGGGCTCGTTGGCGAGCGCCATGGCGATCATCACGCGCTGGCGCTGGCCGCCGGAGAGCTGGTGTGGATAGGCGTCGAGGCGCTTCTTGGGGTCGCGGATACCGACCTCTTCGAGCAGTTCGAGCGTGCGCGCCTTGGCCTGCCGCTCGCCCATGCCCTGATGCAGCGACAGCACCTCGACGATCTGCTGCTCGATCGTGTGCAGCGGGTTGAGCGAGGTCATCGGCTCCTGGAAGATCATTGTGATCTTGTTGCCGCGCACCTTGCGCAATGCGTTCTCGTTCAGGGAGAGCAGATCCTGGCCGCCGAACATCATCTTGCCTGAGGGATGGCTTGCCGGCGGATAGGGCAGGAGCTTGAGCACCGACAAGGCCGATACCGACTTGCCTGAGCCTGATTCGCCGACCAGCGCCACCGTCTCGCCCTTGGCGATGTCGAAGGAGATGTGGTCGACGGCGATTGTCGTCTTGCCGCCCTGGCTGAAGGCGACCGACAGGTCCTGGACGGAGAGGAGAGGGGCGCCGCTCACTTGAACGTCTTCCTTGGATCGAAGGCGTCGCGGGTCGCCTCGCCGATGAAGATCAGCAGCGACAGCATCACCGAAATGACGACGAAGCCGGACAGACCGAGCCACGGTGCGTTGAGGTTGCGCTGGCCTTGCTTCAGCAATTCGCCGAGAGAGGCCGAGCCGGGTGGCAGGCCGAAGCCGAGGAAGTCGAGCGAGGTCAGCGTCGAGATCGAGCTGTTGAGGATGAACGGCAGGAAAGTCAGCGTCGCCACCATGGCGTTGGGCAAAAGGTGGCGGAAGATGATGGTGCGGTTAGGCACGCCGAGCGCGCGGGCGGCGTTGACGTATTCGAAGTTGCGGGCGCGCAGGAACTCGGCCCGCACCACGCCGACGAGCGCCACCCAGGAGAACAAGAGCATCAGCCCAAGCAGGATGAAGAAGCCCGGCGGCAGGATGGCGGCGACGATCAGCAGCAAATAGAGCACCGGGATCGCCGACCAGATTTCGATGAAGCGCTGGAGCAGAAGGTCGGTCCAGCCGCCGAAATAGCCCTGCATGGCGCCGGCGGTCACGCCGATCAGCGCCGAGCCGGCGGTCAGGATCAGGCCGAACAGCACCGAGATGCGGAAGCCGTAGATGACGCGCGCAAGCACGTCGCGGGCCTGGTCGTCGGTGCCGAGCCAGTTCCAGTTGCCGACAGTGCAGTTGGGGTCGTCGACCCCGAGCGGATAGCGCTGGCAGCGCACGTCCTTGGCATACATCCAGGACGGCTTGGCGGGTGCCGCCTCGGGGATCTCGTTGTTGGTGGTGCGGTAAGAATAGCGCACCGGCGGCCAGATCGCCCAGCCATTGGCCGCGATCGCCTCCTGCACCACCGAGATGCGGTAGTCGGTGACCGGCAGGAAGCCTTCGTCGCCGAGGAAGGTCTCTTCGCCATAGTCGCTGATGATCGGTGAGTAGAACTCGCCCTTGAAGCGGATCAGAAGGGGCCTGTCGTTGGCGATCAGTTCGGAGAACAGCGACAGCACGAACAGCACGAGGAAGATCCACAGCGACCAGTAGCCACGGCGGTTGGCCTTGAAACTCAGCCAGCGCCGCTTGTTGATCGGCGAGAGCCAGGGCCGCTTGACCGGCACGGATACGGTGTCGACCGCCGACATCAGACGTCCCTCCGTTCGAAATCGATGCGAGGGTCGATCCACGTGTAGAGCAGGTCGGAGATCAGGCTGACGAACAGCCCCATCAGCGAGAAGATGTAGAGATTGGCGAACACCACGGGGTAGTCGCGGTCGAGCACCGAGCGGAAGCCAAGCAGGCCGAGCCCGTCGAGCGAGAAGATGTTCTCGATCAGCAGCGAACCGGTGAAGAAGGCCGAGATGAAGGCGCCGGGGAAGCCGGCGATGACGATCAGCATGGCATTGCGGAAGACATGGCCGTAGAGCACCCGGTGCTCGGACAGGCCCTTGGCGCGGGCGGTGACGACGTACTGCTTGCGGATCTCGTCGAGGAACGAGTTCTTGGTCAGCAGCGTGGTGGTGGCGAAGGCCGACAGCACGAGTGCCGTCAGCGGCAGCGCGAGGTGCCAGAGATAATCGAGCACCTTGCCGCCGAGCGACAGCTGGTCGAAATTCTCCGAGGTCAGGCCGCGCAGCGGGAACCAGTCGAAGAACGAACCGCCGGCAAACACCACCATCAAAAGGATGGCGAACAGGAAGGCCGGGATGGCGTAGCCGATGATGATGATGCCGCTGGTCCAGATGTCGAAGCTGGAGCCGTCCTTGACCGCCTTGCGGATGCCGAGCGGGATCGAGATCATGTAGGAGAGGAACGTGATCCAGATGCCGAGCGAGATCGACACCGGCATCTTCTCGAGGATCAGGTCGAGCACCGAGACGTCGCGGAAGTAGCTCTCGCCGAAGTCGAAGCGGATATAGTTCCACAGCATCATGAAAAAACGCTCGAGCGGCGGCTTGTCGAAGCCGAACTGCTTTTCGAGCTTGGCGATGAACTCGGGGTCGAGGCCTTGCGCGCCGCGGTATTTGGACGAGACTTCGCCACCCGCCGGGTCGAAACTGGTGTTACCGCCGAGGTCACTGCTGGCGCCTGACAGGCGGTCAGCGGCGTCGCCGCCCTGGCCGGTCAGCTTGGCGATGACCTGCTCGACAGGACCGCCGGGCGCGAACTGGATGACGGCGAACGAGATCGCCATGATGCCGAACAGGGTCGGGATCATCAGCAACACGCGGCGGAGGATATAGGCGCCCATCAGGCGAGGCCCCTCGAACGGAGCGCGGGTTCAGTCCTAGAAATCTCAGGTCTTGCCAATACGTGCAGCCTTGTCCTTGTCGAACCACCACATCGCCTCGACGGGAAAGCCGAAGTCCGGCTTCGGCTCCTTGAAGCCGAACATGTCCCAGAAGGCGGCGCGGTGATTCGCCGAAAACCAATTTGGAATCCAGTCTTGCCGGGCGCGCAAGAGTCGGTCGAGTGCGCGCATCGCAACCGTCAGCGATTCGCGATCCTTGGCCGCACCCACGGCGTCGATCAGCGCGTCGACGGCGGGATCGGCAGTGCCGGGCAGGTTGGTCGAGCCCTCCATGGTGGCCGAGCGCGAATGAAACAGCCCGTCGATCTCGTCGCGGCTGGGTGTCGCCGAAAACCCGGCCGCCGCCGATATGGCATCGTAGTCGAAGCTCGTCTGCCTGGCCTGGTATTGGGTCGAATCGACCAAGCGCAGCGTGGCCTCGATGCCGATCGCCTTCATGTTCTCTGTCCAGGGCGAGTAGACCCGCACGAAAGCGTCGTCGTCGACGAGGATTTCGAGCGTCAGTGGCTCACCCTTGTCGTTGCGCAGCCTGCCGTCTTTGCGGACCCAGCCGGCATCGGTGAGCAGTTTCGAGGCCTGGCCGAGCAGCTTGCGGTCGCGGCCCGACCCGTCCGAAGGCGGCTGCAGCACGGCTTCGCCGAAGGTCTCGTCAGGGATGCGGCCGCGGAACGGTTCGAGCAGCGCCAATTCGGCGGGCGAGGGCAGGCCCTCGGCCTTGTAGGCCGACTTCTCGAATGTCGACTGCGAGCGCTCGTAGGAGCCGTAGAACAGGTTGCGCTTGGTCCATTCGAAATCGAAGCAGAGGGCAACCGCTTGGCGCACGCGCGGGTCGCGGAAACGCGCGCGCCGCTGGTTCAGCGCCATCGCCTGCATCGTTGGGCGCTTTTCGCTGGGAAATTCGCGCTTGATCACCTTGCCGGCGGTGAAGGAGGGGAAGTCGTAGCCGGTCGCCCAGATGCGCGCCGTGGCCTCCTGGCGGAAATGGATGTCGCCCTTCTTGAAGGCTTCGAACGCAGCCTGCCGGTCCTGGTAGAACTCGACGCGGATGCGGTCGAAATTGTAGAGCCCTCGGCTGACCGGCAGGTCGCGGCCCCAGTAGTCGGCGACGCGCTCATATTCGATGGACTGGCCGGGCGAGACGCGGCCGACCTTGTAGGGGCCGGAGCCTATCGGCGCCTTGAGCTCCGAAGCGTCGAACGGATGGGTCTCGAAGAAGGCCTTGGCCGGAATGGCATAGGTCGCGATGTCGAGGATCGTGAGATCTGACTGCTTGCCGTCGAAGGTCAGCCGCAGCGTGTGCGGGTCGAGCGCCTTGGCCTCCTTGAGATGGCTGAGCGGCAGAAGCAGGTTGGGGTGGCCGTCCTTCTTGAACAAGTCGAAAGCGAAGACGGCGTCGTCGGCGGTAAATGGCGTGCCGTCGTTGAAGCGTGCCTCGGGCCGCAGCGCGAAGTCGAAGCTGTTGCGGTCGTCGGAAATCGTTACCGACTTGGCGAGCAGGCCGTAGATCGCGTCGGGCTCGTCGATCGCCCGCACCATCAGCGAATCGTAGCAAAGCTCCATGCGCGGCGGCGCGTCGCCCCGGGCGACGAAGGTGTTGAGCGTGTTGAAGGTCAGCGGGCTCTGGTTGAAGTACCAGTAGTTCGGCGAAAAATTGAACGTGCCGCCCTTGGGTGCGTCGAGATTGACGAAGTCGAAATGAGTGAAGTCAGGCCCGTATTTCAGGTCGCCGAAGGCTGACAGCCCATGCAGCCCAGTGCCGGTCGGGCTCGCAGCGAAGGCGCGGCCCGGGATGAACGGAGCGGCCGCTGCCGCGGCGCCGAGCGCCAGGAAGTCCCTGCGGGGGAGGCGCGTGCTCAATTGACGCCCTTGTACTTGGCGGCCAGCGCCGCTTCCTTGTCCTTGTCGATCCACCAGGAATTGATATCCGCGCCGATGAAGCCCGGCTGCTTCTCGGGGATGCCGAACTTGTTCCAGTAGGCCAGCCACAGCACGGAGCGGTGGTATTGCGGCACGACGTAGTAGTTCCACAAAAGGATGCGATCGAGCGCGTGGGTGGTGGCCAAAAGGTCGTCGCGGTCGGTGGCGAAGATGATGCGCTCGACAAGCGCATCGATCACCGGGTCGTTGATGCCCATGATGTTGCGCGAACCGGGCTTGGCCGCGGCCTTGGAGCCCCAGAAATCGCGCTGCTCATTGCCTGGCGACGACGACTGGTTGAGGGTCGTCGTCGTCACGTCGAAGTCGTAGTCGTTGATCCGATTGACGAACTGGCTGGTGTCGACCATGCGCAGCGTCGCGTCGATGCCGAGCCGGCGCAGGCTATCGATGAAGGGGCTCGCGATGACCTCGTCGGTGGCGTCCTTGCCGAGAAACTCGATCTTGAACTGCTCGCCCTTGTCGTTCATCAGCTTGCCGCCCTTGGCGCGCCAGCCGGCTTCGGCGAACAGGCCGATTGCCTGACGGAGATACTGCCGCTCGGCCTGCGGGGTGTCGTAGACCGGCAGCTTGAACTCCTCGGTGAAGAGCTCTGGCGGCAGCTTGTCCTTGTACTGCGTCAACAGCTCCAGTTCCTTGCCGGTGGGCAAGCCGCTAGAAGCCAGGTCCTGGCCCTGGAAATAGCTGCTGGTGCGGGTGTTGAGCCCGAAGAAGAGCGTGCGGTTCATGTATTCGAAATTGTAGGCCAGCGTCAGCGCCTGCCGGACGCGGCGATCCTGGAACTGCGGGCGCCGCAGGTTGAGCGCATAGCCTTGGAATGGCTCCCCCGACGTCGTCTTGAATTCCTTCTTGATGACGTCGCCTGCCTGGACGGCAGGGAAGTTGTACGCCGTCGACCAGCGCCGCGAACTGTTTTCCGGCTTGATGTCCTCGAATCCGCCCTTCTTGAAAGCCTCCCAGTCGGCGCTGTCGTCGAGGAAGTAAGCGTAGCGGCGCTTGTCGAAATTGTTGCGCCCGACATTGACCCCGACATTGGCTGCCCAATAGTCAGGGACGCGGGTCCAGACGATCTCCGTGCCCGGCTTGAAGCTCTCGACCTTGTAGGCGCCCGAGCCGAGCGGGATCTCGAGCGTCGGCCGGGTGATGTCGCGCTTCTTGCCCGACGCATCGGTTCCTTCCCACCAGTGCTTGGGCAGGACCACCAGATCACCCATGATCTTGGGCAGTTCCCGGTTGCCTTTCTGGTTGAAGCGGAAGGTAACCTCGCGTTCGCCCGTCGCCACCGCCTCGGTCACGTTGACGTAGTACTGGCCGTATTGCGGGCTGTTGTCCTTCAGGAAATTGAACGACCAGATAACGTCTTCAGTCGTGATCGGCTTGCCGTCATGCCATTTGGCACGCGGGTCGAGCCGATAGGTCGCGTAGGAATAGTCGGCCGGAAATTTGTAGGCGTCGGCGATCATGGGGTGGCTGGTGCTGGGCTCGTCTATCGACTGCTCCATCAGCGTTTCATAGATCAGCCCGCCGCCGAAGCCGACAAAGCCGGCCGCGGGCAGGCCTTTGACGATGTAGGGATTGAAGCTGTCGAACGTGCCGCCGACCGTCGAGTTCAGCGTGCCGCCCTTGGGAGCGTTCGGATTGACGAAATCGTACTGCTTGAAATCCTGGCCGTATTTGGAAACGCCGTTCAGGGACGAGCTGGTTTGCCATTCCTGGGCAGTCGCGGAAGCGATGGCGCTCGATAGAACCGCCACGGCGACACCTGCAATTGCAACAAACCTGGTAAGCCCAACCCTCATCGACACTCCCCTTCGCCCGGTGCTTCGCAACACTCTAATTCATTCCCGGCGCATGGAAACCGGCTGTTCGACAAATGTCGCCTTACGTTTGCGCCAGGCAACAAAAAAGCCGGGCTAAACCCGGCTTTTTCAAGATGCGAAGATTACAAATCGCTTAGTGGGCGGTTGCCGGAGCCGCCGGAGCGGCACCCTCGGCGGGAGCCGCAGGGGCTGCGCCTTCAGCCGGAGCTGCGGCAGGCGTGGCGGCCGGAGCAGCGTCAGCTGCGGGCAGCGCTGCCGGGCTGTCCGACTGCGAATTCAGGTAGGCGATCAGATTGGCGCGCTCGTCATCCTTCTTGATGCCGGCGAAGCCCATCGCGGTGCCCTTGATGTAGCCCTTGGGCGACGTCAGGAAGTGGTTGAGGTGCTCGAAGTCCCAGACGACCTTGCCGCCTTCCGAGAATTCCTTCATCGGGCCCGAATAGCCGAAGCCTTCATGCGAGGCGATCGGACGGTTGACCACGCCCCATAGATCCGGACCGACCTTGTTGGGGCCGCCCTTCTCGATCGAGTGGCAGGCGGTGCACTTCTTGAACACGGCAGCGCCCGCTTCGGCGTTGGCGCTGGCCAGGAGCTGGGCGATCGGCACGGCAGCCGGAGCAGCTTCGCCGCCGCCGGCACCTGCGCCGCCTTCTTCAGCAGCTTCGATGGCAAAGCCGGGCTTTTCGGGGACCGGTGCTGCGAAGATCGCGTCCGACACCAGCGAGATGGAGAACACCACAAAGGCAGTACCCAGCAGACCGCCAAGCACCTTGTTCATTTCAAATGAGTCCATACGCCCCTGGCTCCCTTATCCGGCCGATCGCCGTCCTCTGCGATCGCTGCCGTTCGTCGGTATCGTCTATCGCCCGGCTGGCCGGGTCAAATCGCGCGGAAACTAGGTCTTTTGCTTGCCGGTTGCAACACCTATAAGGGCCCTTCCAGTGAGACCTTTTGACACTTTCCAACACCATTTAGAAACAGTCGCCAAGCCATGTCCACCCTTGTCCTGATCCCCGCCCGCATGGCCTCGACTCGCTTGCCAGGCAAGCCCTTGGCCGACATTGCCGGCAGGCCGATGATCGTGCATGTCGCGGCCCGCGCTTCCGAATGCGGCCTCGGCCGCGTGGTGGTGGCGACCGACACCGACGTCGTGGCGGAGACGGTGAGGGCGCACGGCTTCGAGGCGGTGATGACTCGCGCCGACCATGAGTCGGGTTCGGACCGCATCTTCGAGGCGCTGACGACGCTCGATCCGAAAGGCGAGGTCGACACCATCGTCAACGTCCAGGGCGACCTGCCGACGATCGATCCGGCGATCATCCAGGCAGCGCTGCGGCCGCTGGAAGACAAGGCTGTCGACATCTCGACCCTTGGTGTCGAAATCACCCGCCACGAGGAAAAGGTCGATCCCAACGTTCCCAAGATCATCGGCTCGCCGCTGTCGGCGCAGCGGATGCGGGCACTCTATTTTACCCGCGCGACCGCACCCTGGGGCGACGGTCCGCTCTATCACCATGTCGGGCTTTATGTTTACCGCCGTGCAGCGCTCGAGCGCTTCGTCGGGCTTGGCCCGTCGCCGCTGGAAAAGCGCGAGCGTCTCGAACAGCTGCGCGCGCTGGAAGCCGGCATGCGCATCGACGTCGAGATCGTCGACACGGTGCCGCTGGGTGTCGACACGCCCGAACATCTCGAACGTGCCCGCGAACTTCTCTCGAACTAGAACAGACAGGCCTACCATGCCGACGACGACCAACAAGATTTCCTTCCAGGGCGAGCCTGGCGCCAACTCCGACACCGCCTGCCGCAACATGTTTCCCGACATGGAGCCGCTGCCCTGCGCGACCTTCGAGGATGCGTTCAACGCGGTGGAGACCGGCAAGGCCGATCTCGCCATGATCCCGATCGAGAACACGATCGCCGGCCGCGTCGCCGACATCCATCACCTGTTGCCGGAATCGAAGCTGCACATCGTCGGCGAATATTTCCTGCCGATCCATTTCCAGCTGATGGTCCTGCCGGGCGTGCAGCGCTCCGAGATCAAGACCGTGCACAGCCACATCCATGCGCTCGGCCAGTGCCGCAAATACATCCGCAAGAACAGCTGGAAGCCGGTGATCGCCGGCGACACCGCCGGTGCCGCCAAGCTCGTTTCCGAGGTCAAGGACCGGACGATGGCCGCCCTTGCGCCGCGTCTCGCAGCCTCGCTCTACGGTCTCGACATACTGGAAGAGAATGTCGAGGACACCGACAGCAACGTCACACGCTTCGTCGTCCTGACCAAGAACAAGCAGTGGGTCGAGCGTCCGAGCCAGGACGCCAAGATGATGACGACCTTCATGTTCCGCGTCCGCAACGTGCCGGCGGCGCTCTACAAGGCGATGGGCGGCTTCGCCACCAACGGCGTCAACATGACCAAGCTGGAGAGCTACCAGCTCGGTGCTTTCACCGCGACGCTGTTTTATGCGGACATCGAGGGCCATCCGGAAGATCCGGGTGTCACCCACGCGCTGGAGGAGCTGCGCTTCTTCTCACGCGAGGTGCGCATCCTCGGCGTCTACCCGGCGAGCGATTCCCGCGACGCGTGGCAGGTCGCCGACTAAGCGACACTTCTTTTCGATCAGACAGCGTCCGCCCAAGGGCGGATGAGCTGGTGGGCGATGGCGTGCCCGGGTGGCACCCTGAGCTCGCCGGGATGGGTGCCGGCGAGCATCTGCAGGATCTCCGCCCGTGGGAACCAGCGGCAGCGCCCGAGTTCGTCGGTGTCCCTTGATATGTCCACGTTCAGCGCCGCGGCACGCAGAACAACGGGGCCACCACCTTCTCACCGCAGATTGAATTGTGAGTTCGCCGCATCTGGCGCAGCATCGGCTGCGCTAGGACAATGTCATGGGCACGGCCGCGATCCAGGGAGAATTGTGGGGCGCTAAGGCGCGTGACTGGGCTGAGTTCCAGGAACCCGCATGGCGGCCGGTGTTCGAAAATATCATGACGCTGGCCGGTGTCCGGCGAGGCAACACGCTGCTTGATGTCGGTTGCGGTACCGGCGGATTGCTTGTTCTTGCGCGAGAGCGTGGCGCGGTCGTTGCGGGCCTCGACGCGTCGGAGGCGCTGGCGGCAATCGCACGGCAGCGCCTGCCCGACGCCCGCATCGAAATCGGCGAGATGGAGGAATTGCCCTTCGCCGACAGCGCTTTCGACATCGTGACCGGCGTCAACGCCTTCCAGTTCGCAGGCGACATGGTTCGCGCCCTAAGCGAGGCCGCTCGGGTCTGCGACAGTAGCGGTACCGTTTTCATGTTGGTTTGGGGCCAGCGCGAGAAATGCCAGTTGCAGTTGGCAGCGATGACCGCGCTCGGTCCGTTGCTGCCGCCATCGCCCGATTCTGCTACGCCGCCGCCTTCGAACCCCGGCGTGATCGAGGTGTTGATGGGGAAGGCCGGGCTTGAGCCGACCGATGGCGGGCAGCTTGACGCGACCATTGCTTTTCCCGATCGGGACACTGCCCTGCAGGCTTTCGCTTCGGCTGGGATTGTCACGCGCGCCGAGCGCCATTCGGGCGCCATCACAGTTCGCGACGCGCTCGTTGATGCAATCGCGCCCTATGTTCGTGCAGATGGTCAGGTCGCGCTTGCCAACCAGTTTCGCTGGGTGAGGGCAAGGCCTGTGCGCTAGTCGCTGTCGGCCCAGGTGCGGATGAGCTGGTGCGCGATGGCGTGGCCCGGCGGCACCCGGAGTTCGCCGGGATGGGTGCCGGCGAGCATCTGCAGCACCTCCGCCCGGGTGAACCAGCGGCAGTCCTCCAGTTCGTCGGCGTCGGTCGAGATGTCCTCGTTGAGCGCCTCGCCATAGCAGCCGATCATCAGCGAATAGGGGAACGGCCAGGGCTGGCTCGAATGGTAGACGACCCGGCCGAGCCGAATGCCGGCTTCCTCAAGCGTTTCGCGCCGCACTGCCGCCTCGATGGTTTCGCCCGGCTCTATGAAGCCGGCGAGCGCCGAATAGACGCCGGGCGCGAAGTGCCGGCCACGGCCCATCAGGCACTTGTCGCCCGACACCGTCAGCATGATGGCGACGGGGTCGGTGCGCGGGAAATGTTCGGTGCCGCACCCCGTGCAGCGCCGCTTGTAGCCGCCAGCGCGCATCGCGGTTTCAGCGCCGCAGCGGCCGCAAAAGCGGTGGCTGGCGTTCCAGGCAAGCAGTGCCGCTCCCTGCGCCAGGGCGCCGAGCCCGGCCTCGTCGGTCAGGCGTTGCGCCAGGATCGAGCGGAAGTCGACGGCTTTCAGGTGCTCCGGCAGGCCTTCTGGTTCGGCAGCGACGGGCAGGGCCAGCATGGCGATGTCGTCCGCGCGGCCGAGCAGGATCGCCTCGCCGGCCTGGGCACCCAATGCCTCGGCCGCGGCAAGCGTGAAATAGGGGCTGGCCGAACCGCCGCTGAAATCGAGCAGCAGCCGTCCCGATGCGACCAGCAGCAGCCTGGCGTCGGGCTCGGCGAGCGCCTTCACGGCGGAATCGTCGCTGCGCTTTTCCGACTGGCGGTCGATGATGTTGCCGGCGAAGCCGAGGAAATGGCTGGCTTCACGCTGGGGTGCGTCGAACAGGCTGAAAGGCATCTGAAACTCGGTCTGCGTCGTTTCGGCTGTTATAGAGCCGACTTGATGCGCTCGGCAAACCGGTGGAGATCGTCGCGGCGATAGGGCTCGCGCACGCCATGACCCCAGACAGGGCCGGGCCAGCCAGGATCGCCCTCGCTGCGGGCAACGACGTGGAAATGCAGCTGCCGGACGATGTTGCCGAGCGCGCCGCTGTTGATCTTGGCGCAGCCGGTGGCTTGCTTCAGCGCATGCGCCACCATGTTGCTCTCGAAGGTCAGCATCGCCTGGTCGAGCGGGGTCAGGTCATGGATTTCTTCGACACCGGGGCGTTGCGGCACCAGCACCAGCCATGGCCAGCGCTGGTCGTTCATGACGCGCAATTCGCAAAGGCCAAGCCACATCAGCGGTTCGCTGTCGGCGTCAAGACGCGAATCCAGCGTAAACCCGGCCTTGAGCCCCGACATCATTGGCGTTTCCCTTGTTTTGTTGAAGGCTAGAGTGTGGCTGTCACGGCTGCAAGCGAATCATTGAAAAGGCTGGCCCTGAAACTTTGGCGCAATGACGCATCGCGCGTTGCACCGATATGCTATGCGTCGAACGTCAGCGGAGATGCGCAATGTTTGCCGGTCAGATCGCCCTGGTTCTCGCGGCCGCCTTTGCCGGTGCGGCATTCTACATCAATTTCGCCGAACAACCCGCACGGCTTGGCCTCGACGACAAGAATCTGCTCGCACAGTGGAAACCGAGCTACGCCGCGGGCTTCACCATGCAGGCGAGCCTGGCATTCGGCTCCGGCGTGCTCGGCCTGCTCGCCGCCTGGCTGAGCGCGGACTGGCGCTGGGTGGTGGGGGCTGTGCTGATGCTCGCCAACTGGCCCTACACGCTGCTTGGCATCATGCCGACCAACAAGCGGCTCGAGGCGATACCGAACGAGGAGGGCGGTGCCGCCTCCCGCAGGCTGATCGTGCATTGGGGGACGTTGCATGCGCTGCGAACCGGCCTCGGCGTTGCGGCAACGCTTGCCTATCTCTGGGCGTTGAATTTCGCCACCGACTGACTGCCGGGCCGACATGTCGCCGAAGGGCTCTTGCAATTGGAGCGGCAATTGCCGATATGGAGGTTGGGAGGTTGGTGGTGGACGATCCACTCGCCAACCGGGTCAGGTCCGGAAGGAAGCAGCCCTAACGAGCCCGGAACGGGTCATTGTTCCAGCCTCCCGCCTCTTCGCCCTTCTCCGCGTCATTGACGGCGTTGCGCCGTGCGGGCGAAACTCGTTTCGCGGAATCGGCCTGTCGTGGTCGAGGCAGGGGCGCCAATACGAACGGGCGAGCGAACGGGGCGGATGAGCGAAGCCGGACAAACCGATAAGAGCAAGGCCTACCGCGTTCTCGCGCGCAAGTATCGCCCTGCGGATTTTACGGCACTCGTCGGCCAGGAGCCGATGGTCCAGACACTGACCAACGCCTTTTCCTCAGGCCGCATCGCCCAAGCCTGGATGCTGACCGGTGTCCGCGGTGTCGGCAAGACCACCACCGCCCGCATTTTGGCCCGCGCACTCAACTACAAGACGCCTGATATCGACCGCCCGTCGGTCGACCTCACAGTGCTAGGCGAGCATTGCCAGTCGATCATGGAAGGCCGCCATGTCGATGTCATCGAGATGGACGCTGCGTCCCACACCGGCATCGACGACATCCGTGACATCATCGACCGTGTTCGCTACGCGCCCGTTTCGGCGCGCTACAAGGTCTACATCATCGACGAGGTGCACATGCTCTCGACGCAGGCCTTCAACGGCCTGCTGAAGACGCTGGAAGAGCCGCCTCCGCATGTGAAGTTCATCTTCGCCACCACTGAAATCCGAAAAGTCCCGATCACGGTGCTGTCGCGCTGCCAGCGCTTCGACCTGCGCCGCATCGATGCCGGCAAGCTCGTCGGGCATCTCAAAAACATCGCCCAGCAGGAAGGCATTTCGGTCGAGGACGACGCACTCGCCATGGTCGCGCGCGCGGCCGAAGGCTCGGCGCGCGATTCGCTATCCATCCTCGACCAGGCTATCGCCCATGGCGGCGGCACGGTGACCACGGATGCGGTGCGCGCCATGCTCGGCCTTGCCGATCGGGCACGCGTCGTCGACCTGTTCGAAAACATCATGAAGGGCGACATCGCCGCTGCCCTTGGCGAGCTGCGCGCCCAATACGACACCGGCGCCGACCCGGTGGCCGTGCTCAACGATCTTGCCGAATTCACTCATCTTGTCACACGCCTGCGCTTCGTGCCGTCGGCGGCCGACGACGCGTCGCTGTCCGAGGACGAGCGCAAGCGCGGCGTGGAATTCGCACAATCTCTTTCCGTCAGGGTGCTGTCGCGTGCCTGGCAGATGCTGCTCAAGGGCATTCCCGAGGTGCAGTCGTCCAATCGCCCGGTGAGCGCCGCTGAGATGGTGCTGATCCGGTTGGCGCATGCCGCCGACCTGCCGACGCTCGATGAAGCGCTGAAATCGCTCGGCGATGCGCCGTCGCAGCCTTCCAGCGCGCCCCGCAATGGCGGCATGCCTGCCGGCGGCGGCAATGGTGGAGGCAGCACTTCGGCCGTGTCGCAGGCGCGCATGCCGGTCAGCAATGGCGGCGGCCAGGCGATGCGCCTGGTCGAAAGCGCACCCGCGCCGACGGCTTTTGTCGCGCCGACGCCCGCGCCGGAGCCCGTTGTCGATGCCGTGCCGGTGCGCACCATCGCCGAACTCGCGAACCTCGCCGAAGCCAACCGCGAAATGGCCTTCAAGGTGCTGATCCGCCGTGCCGTTCGCCCGGTGCGCATCGAGCCCGGCCATATCGAATGCAGCCTGACCTCGGATGCGCCGCGCACCTTCCTCAACGACCTGACGGTGAAGCTGAAGCTCTGGACCGGACGCCACTGGATGGTGTCGCTGTCCAAGGAAGAAGGCGGACCGACGCTGGCCGAGATCGAGGCCACCAAGCGCGAGGTCGCCCTGACCGATGCGAAGGCGGACCCGACGGTGGCGGCGATCCTGGCACGATTCCCTGGTGCCAAGATCATCGACGTGCGGCTGCCGACGTCGCCGGATGCGCCAGATATCGATACCGACACCGAGTTGCCGCCCGATCCCGGCGTGGACAACGACGATGACGACCCGTTCTGAGACGAAAGGACAAAGACGATGAAGGATCTCCTCGGCCTGATGGGCAAGGCGAAGGAAATGCAGGCCAAGCTGCAGGCCATGCAGGAAGAAGTCGCCCTGCTCGAAGCCACAGGCCAGTCCGGCGGCGGCCTCGTCACCGTGACGCTCTCCGGCAAGTCGGAAATGAAGGCACTGAAGATCGACCCGTCGCTGCTGAAGGAAGGCGAGGGCGAGATCCTCGAGGACCTGATCGTCGCCGCGCACAACGACGCCAAGGCCAAGGTCGAGGCGACGATGCAGGAAAAGACCAAGGCGCTGACCGCCGGCCTGCCGATCCCGCCCGGCATGAAGCTGCCGTTTTGAGGAACGGGCGAATAGGAAATAGCGAATAGTGGGGCGGCGCTTGAGGTTCAGGCGCCGTTTCTCGTTTTCCTACTCACTACTCACTACTCACTACTCACTCTCTAAAACCGAGTCACCACGCTGATCCCCAGCCCTTCGAAGCGGTCCATCGCCATCAGCGCGGCCGGGGCTTGGTCGAGGCTGATGTGCTTGCCGACGAGCAATTGCGGCGTGAGCTTGCCCGCCTCGATCATCTGCATCATCGCCTCGTAGCGGAACGCCTGCATGCCGTGGCTGCCGAGGATTTCGAGCTCGTGGGCGATCACCTTGCCCATCGGGATTTTCGGGTCGGCATGGTCGCCCAGCATCAACCCGACCTGGACGTGGCGTCCGCGCCGGCGAAGGTTGGCGATCGAATTGTAGCAGGTCGCGGGATGGCCGAGCGCGTCGAGCGACAGATGCGCACCGCCGCCGGTCAGTTCGCGCACCGCGCCGACAACGTCGGTCTCGCGTGACGCATTGATCGTCGCCACCGCACCCATTTTTCGCGCAAAGTCGAGCTTCTCGTCCGAAAGGTCGATGGCGATCGCGTTGGCGCCTGAGGCCGCAGCGATCATGATCGCCGACAGGCCGACGCCGCCGCAGCCATGCACCGCCACCCATTCGCCCGGCTTGACCCGGCCCTGGTCGACGACCGCGCGGAACGAGGTGACGAACCGGCAGCCGAGGCTGGCCGCGGTGACGAAATCCATGCTGTCGGGCAGCCGCACAAGATTGGTGTCGGCAAAGTCGACGGCGACATATTCGGCGAAGGAGCCCCAGGCGGTGAAGCCGGGCTGGAACTGGTGCTCGCAGACCTGGTGATTGCCCGAGGTGCATTCGAAGCAGCGGCCGCAGCCGCCAACGAAGGGCACGGTGACGCGGTCGCCTGCCTGCCAGCGCGTGACCAGCCGCCCGGCTGCAACGATGACGCCGGCGAGTTCGTGGCCCGGCACATGCGGCAGGGTGATGTCGGCGTCGTGTCCCATCCAGCCATGCCAGTCGCTGCGGCAGAGCCCGGTGGCCTCGACCTTGATCACCACGCCGCCGGGTGCCGGCGCCGGCTCGGCGACATTCTGGACCTTCGGCGGTTGCCCAAATTGCTCGAACAGCACGGCTTTCACGGTCGCCTCCAACTGATTTCGGCCGCCTGAAAGCGCGCCTTTTCTTGTCATCGACCGACCATATAGCGACCGGGCGTTGCAGAGGCGAGCCTTGCAAAGAGACGCGATCGGCCGCTCGGCCATCATTTTGCCTGAAACGGACGCATTCTTGCTGCAATCTGGGGACGTGGCGGGCATACGAGAGGGGCGCTTTTGATCGCCAAAAATTGGAAGATGCCGATTCTTGTCGGCGTCGTCGCCTCGCCGTTCATCGTTTCCGGGTGCACCACCAGCAAGCTTGCTGACGGCATCACCACGAGTTCGGTTCGTTCGGGTTCCTACGCCTATACGGCGAAGGACAAGGAATGCTTGGCGCGCGCGATGTTCTTCGAATCCAACCGCTCGAGCCGCGACGGCCTCGTTGCCGTCGGCAGCGTCGTCATGAACCGGCTCAAGTCGGGCGAGTATGGCGACAGCGTCTGCGGCGTGGTTGGCCAGAAGGGCCAGTTCGCGCCCGGCGTGCTGTCGCGGCCGATGAATTCCCAGGCCTTGCCGGACGTGCAGGCGGCGGCGGAATCCGTGCTCAAGGGCGAGCGCCACCCCAAGGTGAAGCCCGAGGTGATGTTCTTCCACACCGCCGGGCTGAAGTTCCCCTACAAGAACATGCACTACACCACGGTTGCCGGCGGCAACGCCTTCTACGAGAAGCGCAGCCGGCGCAAGCTGCCGGTGGCCGAGCCGGAAACGATGGTTGCGTCCGTAGCACAGCCGGCGCTGCCCGGCGTCGTCGACGCGCAACCTACAACGGTCGCCTCCGCCGGCACCGATGCGGCACTGGCCAGCGCGATGTCCTTCCAGGCGACGCCGGAAGATGCCGACGCCATTGGCGCGCTCATCGCCAGCCAGGACCGGCCGATGCAGGAGTGAGCGAATAGTCAGTAGTGAGTGGAGGAACGAGGTCGCAGCCGCTTCCCTGTTCACTATTCACTACTCACCATTCCCTACTCGTTTTATATCGCTTCCATGTCGAAGCGAATCGCCGGTCCCGAGATCGAACGCCTGATCCAGCTTTTGGCCAAGGTGCCGGGGCTCGGCCCGCGTTCGGCCCGCCGTGCCGCCCTTCACCTGATCAAGAAGAAGGAACAGCTGCTCGCGCCGCTGGCCGCCGCCATGGGCGAAGCAGTCGACAAGGTGCGGGTGTGCTCGACCTGCGGCAATGTCGATACCTCCGACCCCTGCATGATCTGCACCGACCCGCGCCGCGACCCCACCACCATCATCGTCGTCGAGGACGTTTCCGACCTCTGGGCGCTGGAACGGGCAGGCGCGATGAACGCGAAGTTCCATGTGCTCGGCGGCACGCTGTCGCCGCTCGACGGCATCGGCCCGGACCAGCTGACCATCAAGCAACTTGTGACCCGCATTGCCGAGGGCGGTGTCAGCGAGGTCATCCTGGCGGTCAACGCCACCGTCGAGGGCCAGACGACCGCACATTATCTCACCGACCAGCTCTCCGGTTTCGACGTCAAGGTGACGAGGCTGGCACACGGCGTGCCAGTCGGCGGCGAGCTCGATTATCTCGACGAAGGCACGCTGTCGGCGGCGTTGAAGTCACGGACCGTGTTTTGACGTAATTGGCTTGCAGGGAGGCTGGATGAAAAGACTTTCAGCGCTGCTTTCGCTCCGTCCCACCCCCCTCTGGCCTGCCGGCCATCTCCCCCTCATGGGGGGAGATCAGCTGTCATCGTTCTCAGCGCCAATCGGCAGCGTTGCAAGGCGGGCTGTGAAGCCAAAGCTGCCAATCTCCCCCCTTGTGGGGGAGATGGCCGGCAGGCCAGAGAGGGGCGCGACGAAACGCAAGCCTTCAACACTGGCTGCCTTGTTTGCAGTGGCTTTCGCCGCGCTTCTGTCCGCCGCCCCCGCCTCCGCCGCCAAGATCGACGACCAGTTCCAGGCTTGGCTCACCAAGGACCTCTGGCCGGAAGCCAAGGCCAAGGGCATCTCCAAGGCGACCTTCGACGCGGCCTTCGATGGGGTAAGACCCAATCTCAAGCTGCCCGACCTCGTGCTGCCGGGCGAAAAGCCCAAGACGCCGAAGAAGCAGCACCAGGCCGAGTTCGGCTCGCCGGGCAACTACTTCTCTGAGAAGACGCTGGGTGCCGTCACCGCGGGCGGGCGCACCCGCGCCGGCGCCAACGCCAAAACGCTCGCCGCGATCGAGAAGCGTTTCGGCGTGCCCGGCGGCGTGGTGCTGGCGATTTGGGGCCGTGAGTCGGGCTTTGGTGCTGCCAAGATGCCTTATGATGCCTTCGAGGTGCTGGGCACCAAGGCGTTCCTGGCGACCCGCAAGGACATGTTCCGCAAGGAGCTTCTGGCCGGTTTGGAGATGGTCGAGCGCGGGCTGGTCAGCCGTAAGGCCATGCGCTCGTCCTGGGCCGGCGCGCTCGGCGAGCCGCAGTTCCTGCCGACCTCGTTTCTCAAGCACGCGGTCGATTTCGATGGCGACGGCCGCGCCGACATCTGGAACTCGACGCCCGACACGCTGGCCTCGATCGCCAACTATCTCGTCCACTATGGCTGGGTGAAGGGCCGCGACTGGGGTTTCGAGGTGACGCTGCCCGACAGTGTCTCCTGCGCCTTGGAAGGCCCCGACCAGGGCAAGAAGATTTCAGACTGGGCCGCCATGGGCATCAGCCGCGTCGGCGGCAAGCCGTTCCCGCAAAACGAGGCGCGGGCCGAAGGTTTCCTGATGATGCCCGCTGGCCGCAATGGCCCGGCCTTCATCGTCACGCCCAATTTCTACGTGCTCAAGGAATACAACGAGAGCGACGTCTACGCGCTGTTCATCGGCCACGGCGCTGACCGGATTGCGTCAGGCGACAAACGCTTTGCGGGTAGCTGGGGCAAGGTCGACGGGCTCTACCGCTCCGACGTCGCCTCGATGCAACGCGGGCTGGAGAAATTGGGCTACGACGTCGGCGGCGCCGACGGGTTGCCTGGCTTCAAGACGCGACGGTCGATCGGCGACTGGCAGGCGAAGAACGGCCGGACGGCGACGTGTTTTCCGGATAAGGGGATCGTCGAGGCGATGCGGTAGCGCTCTTCCTTCTCCCCGGTGCACGGGGAGAAGGTGGCCCAAAGGGCCGGATGAGGGGCAGCGCCAACCTCTGAACTCAGCGCTGCCCCTCACCCTGCTTCGCTCGCAAGCTCGCTGCGCTTCCCTCTCCCCGTAAACGGGGCGAGCGTAAGAACGCCACTCAGGCCGCCTTCGCCAGCCCCGCGCCGACTTCCGCCAATATCTCATACGAGCGTTTGCGCGCGGCGTGATCAAACACCTGCGCGGTGACCATCAGCTCGTCGGCACCGGTGCGGGCAATGAACGCCTCGACACCACGCTGCACCGTTTCAGGTGAACCGACGACGGCGCAGGCGAGCGTCTGCGACAGCATCTGGCGGGCGACCGGGTCGAGCTCGCGCTCGTAGCCCTCGAGCGGGGCAGGCAGCCTGCCCGGCCTGCCGCTGCGCAGGTTGACGAAGGCCTGCTGGACGGAGGTGAACAAGAGCTTCGCCTCGGCATCCGTATCGGCGGCAACGATGTTGATGCCGGCCATGACATAGGGTTTTGCCAGCCGCTCCGAGGGCTGGAAGCGCGAGCGGTAGATCTCGATCGCGTGGTCGAGCTCGGAAGGAGCGAAGTGCGAGGCAAAGGCGTAGGGCAGGCCGAGCATGGCGGCGAGCTGTGCGCCATAGAGGCTGGAGCCGAGTACCCAGACTTCGACCTGCTCGCCCTCGCCGGGTACGGCGCGGATGCGCTGTTCGGGCGTCGCCGGCTCGAAATAGCCCATCAGCTCGACCACATCCTGCGGGAAATTGTCGACGCCGGCTTCGAGATTGCGGCGCAGGGCACGTGCGGTCAGCATGTCGGTGCCGGGCGCCCGGCCGATGCCGAGGTCGATACGGCCGGGGTGCAGGGCGGCCAGCGTGCCGAACTGCTCGGCGATGACCAGCGGCGCATGGTTGGGAAGCATGATGCCGCCGGCGCCGACGCGGATAGTGCTGGTGCCGGCCGCGACGTGGGCGATCACGACAGAGGTCGCAGCACTCGCGATACCAGCCATGTTGTGGTGCTCAGCCAGCCAGTAGCGGTGGAAGCCGAGCTTCTCGGCGTGGCGGGCGAGGTCGAGCGTGTTCTTCAGCGATTGGGCGGCAGTGCTGCCTTCGGTGACCGGCGAAAGGTCGAGGACGGACAATGTGGTCATGAGGCAGCTCCGGCGGGTGGGGACCCGCCGGATATAGGAAGCGTTAGCTGCGCAAACAAACCTTCCCGCTGAAGGTATGTTTTGGTCCAGCGGCTGAAGCGCTCTGATTGCGCTTCCGGCCGATGGTTCAGGCCGCCGTGTCGACGGCTGGAACGCCCAGTTCCTTGCGCACCAGTGGCGCCACCTTGGTGCCGTAGAGCTCGATCGCCTTCATGATCTTGTCGTGCGGCATGATGCCGATCGCCATCTGCAGTAGGAAGCGGTCGTTCTTGAAGATCTTGTGCTGGGCGACGATCTTTTCGGCAACCACTTCCGGAGTGCCAACGAACAGTGCGCCGTTCGGTCCACGCGACTGGTCGAAATGCGCCCGCGAGGTCGGGCCCCAGCCGCGCTCGCGGCCGATGCGGTTCATCACCTCGGCCTGCGGCAGGTAGAAGTCGTCCGCCGCCTGTTCTGTGGTCTCGCCGATGAAGCCGTGCACGTTGATGCTGGTCGCCAGCTTGGCCGTGTCCTGGCCGGCGCGACGTGCCGCCTCGCGGTAGAGATCGAAGAGCGGCGCGAAGCGGGCCGGCTCGCCGCCGATGATGGCGAGCGCCAGCGGCAGGCCGAGTACGCCGGCACGTGCCGCCGACTGCGGCGTGCCGCCAATGGCGATCCAGATCGGCAGCAGCTCCTGATAGGGGCGGGGATAGACGCCGCGATCGTTGATCGGCGCCCGGTGCGTGCCTTGCCAGGTCACGCGTTCGCTCTCGCGCAGTGCCAAAAGCAGATCGAGCTTTTCGGCGAACAGCTCGTCATAGTCCTCGAGATTGTAGCCGAACAGCGGAAACGATTCGATGAACGAACCGCGGCCGGCCATGATCTCGGCACGGCCGCCCGACAGCTGGTCGAGCGTGGCGAATTGCTGGAACACGCGCACGGGATCGTCTGATGACAGCACCGTCACGGCGCTGGTCAGGCGGATGCGCTTGGTGCGCTCGGCGGCGGCGGCAAGTGCGATGACGGGTGCCGAGGCGGCATAATCGGGGCGATGGTGCTCGCCAAGGCCGAAAACGTCGAGCCCGACCTGGTCGGCCAGCTCGATTTCCTCGATGAGATTGCGCAGCCGCTGGTGCGCTCCGATGGCACCGGGCCCCGGCTCTGGGCTAACGTCCGCAAAAGTGTAGAGGCCAAGTTCCATGATCTCTGGTCCTGTCGCTATTGTTCGTGCTACAGGTAGCCATCGCTCCACGAAGTCGCCAGACGCGATCTAGTGAACAATCCATATCGAGATTGGCGTCAAAGAGCGTTTCCTATCCGCAACATAGCGCGAATTCATGGGAGACATGCCTTTTTGGCGCTTGAACTATGCCTTCGTGCGCGTATGTAAGCGGCGCGAAGTGACTCCAGGGAAATCAAATTGGCAATCTACCGAGAAAAAGACGTCTTTGAGCGGCGTAACGCTGCCAATGACGCAAAGAAGGCCCTCCTCGAAAAGTACAAGGCACGCCCCGCAGCTGACGATCCGGCCGTTCTGGCCCGTCAGGCCGAGCGCAAGGCTATCCTCGAAGCTCGCGCCATCCGCGAAGCCGAGAAGGAAAAGCTGAGGCAGGAACGCCTGGCCCGCGAAGCCATTGAAAGGGCCGAGCGCGAAGCCAAGGCTGAAGCCGAACGTCTCGCCGCCGAAGAGGCTGCACAGGCAGAAGCAAAGGCACGTGAGGCCGAAGAGGCCGACCGTATCAGCCGCGTGCTCTCCGACGAAGCCGAACGCAAGGCCAAGCGTGACGCGCGCTATGCTGCCCGCAAGGCGCGCGGCAAGCGCATGCCGCCTTCGGCCAACTACGGCTGAGCACAGGCCACTTCGGCCTGCACTCGCCGGAATGACGTATCGGCCCGCTAGCCGGGCTCGATAGCGCAAAATTCACATCGTCAGCGATTCGCGACCGGGGAAGCCAAGACCCGGGCGCGGATCGCTTTTGTGCGTCCGCTGCATGCGGCTTCGACTCCTGTCGATGTCAGGGCACGGAAGATTAGAAATGGGAAAGGGGTGAGGCCCGCCCGTTTCGGGCAGGCCGCCGCATGGCTGCGGATCAGGCGACCAGCTTGAGGCCGACGATGCCGGAGACGATCAGGCCGATACAGGCGAGGCGAAGTGCCGTCGCCGGCTCGCCCAGCAGCCAGATGCCAAGCATCGCGGTGCCGACAGTACCGATGCCGGTCCAGATCGCATAGGCGGTGCCGACGGGCAGCGTCTTCAGCGCCAGGCCGAGCAGGCCGAGGCTGACGATCATCGAGGCAATGGTAAGCACGGTCGGCATCGGCTTGGTGAAGCCTTCGGTGTATTTCAGGCCGATAGCCCAGCCGATTTCGAAAATTCCCGCGAAAAACAGATAAGTCCAAGCCATGGAACGCTCCAATGGAATGGCGGGTCGTCCCAGCCGGTTTTTAGGGGGAAGCGCAGGGTCGTCCCTGCGCCCGATCAAATAGGACTTTCGGAAGAGAAGTTCAACCCGCGCCCGGCCGTGACAGCCGGGCGAGGTCTGCGTCAGGCTCGTGAGGACTACTTGTCCTTGAGCTTGGTCGCTTGCACCGGAGGCGCCTTGAAAGCCGGCGCAGGTGCTGGCTTCTTGGCGTCTTTCTTGGGTTTCCGGGCTTCTTTCCCGGCTTTCATCGCACCCTTGGCCATGATTCGTTTCTCCCGCTGCTGAGAAGCGAAGTGAAACGCGAAGTTGTCGCGCTTGCAAGAGGGGTCTTGGGGCACCGGATCGCCACAGGTCAGGCCAATGAAAAGAGCTTGAGCATGCCTCCGCGCTCGCTACAGTCGCACGGGTGAGGGACCGATGGCAGGACATTCCGGCTCCAGGCTTGTGATCTTCGCGGCGATTGCCGGCAATCTGCTGATCGCCGTCACCAAGTTCGTCGCCGCGGCCTTCACCGGCAGCTCGGCGATGCTGTCGGAAGGTGTGCATTCGCTGGTCGACACCGGCAACGGGCTGCTGCTGCTCTACGGGCTGCACCGCGCTGCCAGGCCGCCTGACATCACGCACCCGCTTGGCCATGGCCGCGAGCTCTATTTCTGGAGCTTCATCGTAGCCTTGCTGGTGTTTGCGCTCGGTGCCGGCGTCGCTTTCTATGAAGGCGTCATCCACATGCTCCACCCCGAGCCGATCGAGAACCCGCTGATCAACTATGTGGTGCTTGGCGCCTGCATGGTGTTCGAGGGCGGTTCGTGGCTGGTGGCGCTCAAGGAGTTTCGCCGCAGCAAGGGCAGCCTCGGCTACATCCAGGCGGTGCGTCGCAGCAAGGACCCGAGCGTCTACACCGTGCTGTTCGAAGACAGCGCGGCACTGCTCGGTCTGGTCATTGCCTTTGCCGGCATTTTTGCCGCGCATTATTTCGAGCAGCCTTGGCTCGATGGCGCCGCTTCGATCGGCATCAGCCTGATCCTGGGCGCGACGGCGGTGTTCCTGGCGCGCGAGAGCAAGGGTTTGCTGATGGGCGAGCCGGCTTCGCCTGACGTCCAGGCGGCGATCCTGGCGATTGCCCAGGCCGATCCCGCCGTCGAGAAAGCCAATGGCGTGCTGACTGTGCATCTGGGGCCGGAGCAGGTCGTTGCCGGGCTCAGCCTCGATTTCGTCGATCACATTTCGGCCGCCGAGATCGAAGCTTGCGTCGAAAGGCTGGAGGCAAAGCTCAAGGCCGAGATTCGCGAGGTGACGTCGGTGTTCGTCAAGCCGCAGACATCGCGGCTCTGGACGGAACGCCGTGACCGGATCGTGAACGCTGAGGCGGAGACACCGGTGCCCGAGGGCGGCTAGTGTGCCGCGGAATCACCCGTTGCAGGACAGGAGGAGTTCGAAGTGAAGATCGAAGGCGGGTGCCATTGCGGCGCCATCACCTACAAGGCCGACGTCGATCCGGAGAAGACGGCGATCTGCCATTGCACCGACTGCCAGAAGCTGACTGGAACGGCCTTCCGCGTCACCGTGCCGGTGCCGGAGGACAAGATCGCGTTCTCGGGCGCGCCGAAGATTTATGTCAAAGTTGGCGAAAGCGGCAACAAGCGCGCCCAGGGCTTCTGCCCCGAATGCGGCTCGCACCTGTTCGCCACCTCGGTCGGCGATGGGCCCAAGGTCTATGGGCTGAGGACGGGCACTTCGGACCAGCGCGAGCAACTAGTGCCCCGCAAGCAGGTCTGGCATCGCTCGGCGCTGCACTGGCTGCCGGAGTTCGACGGCATGGAGACGGTGGAGAAGGCCTAATCTTCTTCGACGACGCGCAGGCGGAGCTGGCCGGTCTTGGAATCGGCCGCACGCGCCGCAGGCACCCGGGGCGCTTCCTCAGCCTCGCCGGCATGGCCGGTGCCAAACTCCAGCGCCTCGATCTTTTCGCCGCGCTTGGTGACCTTGGACGACGACACGAGGATGTCGTCGATATCCTTCGAGGCCTGGCCGAAATGCGTCTGTAGTTTGCGCACCCGTTCGTCGAGGCGGCCGACATCCTCCATGAGGCGGATGACCTCGCCCTGGATCAGGTGCGCCTGTTCGCGCATGCGTGCGTCCTTGAGGATCGCCTGGATGACTTGGATCGACAGCATCAGCAGTGACGGCGAGACGATGACGATGCGGGCGCGGTGGGCCCGATGCACCAGCGATTCGAAGTTCTCGTGGATCTCGGCGAAGATCGATTCCGAAGGCACGAACATGAAGGCGGTGTCCTGGGTCTCGCCTGAGATCAGGTACTTGTCGGCGATTGCCTTGATGTGGACCTCGAGGTCGCGCCGGAACGCCTGGGCGGCATATTTCTGTGCATCCGCCGCACCCTCGGCATCGGCCGCGGCGCGGATCGCGTTCCAGGCCTCGAGCGGAAACTTGGCGTCGATCACCAGCGACGGCGCGCCGTTCGGCATTTTGACCAGGCAGTCCGGCCGGTTGTTGTTCGACAGCGTCGCCTGGAATTCATAGGCGCCAAGCGGCAGGCCGTCGGCGACGATCGCTTCCATGCGCGACTGGCCGAAGGCGCCGCGCGTCTGCTTGTTGGACAGGATCGCCTGCAACTGCACCACCTGGCCGGCGAGCGACTGGATGTTGCCCTGGGCGGTGTCGATGACCGCCAGCCGCTCCTGCAGCTTCGCCAGGCTCTCATGCGTCGATTTGGTCTGATCGGCCATGGTCTGGCCAAGGCGGCCGGTCATGGCGTCGAGCCGCTGGCTGAGCGACTGGGTGAGCTCCGCCTGGCGCGATCCGAAGATTTCCGCCACCGTACCCAACCGGCCCTGCATCTCCGCCTGCGCCTGCAGGATGCCCGCCATGCGGGCCTCGGCATCGCGGGCGTGGTCGGCGGCCTCCGCGGCAGCAACCGCGCGTGCCTTGGCCGAGCGCCACAGGGCAACCATCAGCACGACGAGCAGTGCGACGAACAGTATGGCCGCGAACAACAGCGCTTGCCCGAGCGTGAGCACGGAGGCGCCAAGCTGGGCGATGGGGGAGGACAGGATGCTGGAAAGCTCGTTCATGGCGCGCACCATAGCCGATTCGCACCAAAGGGTCAGATCAAAACGGGAACATCAACGATCGAGCCCTGTTGACGGTTTTCGTCCGACATCTTAGTTGATGCGCATGACTATCAAGCCGCTCATCATCCTGCCCGATCCGCTCCTGCGCCTGGTTTCCAAGCCGGTCGAGCGCATCGACGACGCCACCCGCAAGTTCGCGCGCGACATGCTCGACACCATGTATGACGCGCCGGGCATCGGCCTTGCCGCCATCCAGGTCGGCGAGCCGCTGCGCATGCTGGTGATCGACCTTGCCAAGGAAGGCGAGGAGCCGGCGCCGATGACGGTCATCAATCCCGAGATCGTCTCGCGCAGCGACGACCGCTCGATCTACGAGGAAGGCTGTCTGTCGATCCCGGACTACTATGCCGAGGTCGAGCGCCCGGCCAAGGTGCGGGTCAAGTATCTCGACGAGAACGCCAAGGAGCAGGAAGTCGAAGCCACCGGCCTTCTGGCCACCTGCCTGCAGCACGAGATCGACCATCTGGATGGCGTGCTGTTCATCGACTACATCTCCAAGCTCAAGCGCGACATGGTGATGAAGAAGTTCAAGAAGCTCGCCAAGGACCGCCCGCCGAGCCGCATGGTGGGGTGATTCTTCGACGGACTTGACCTCAGGCTCGTAAACCCGTTTGAAGCGAGGGCCTGAACGGTCGGCAGACGCCGTCCGGGGTCTTGAAACTGGACAGCCGGAACAGAATGAGCCTTCGCGTCATCTTCATGGGCACGCCGGATTTCTCGGTGCCGACACTGCGTGCGATAGCGGACGCAGGCCACGATGTCGTCGCCGTCTATTCGCAGCCGCCGCGCGCCGCTGGCCGGCGTGGGCTGGAGTTGACGCCGTCGCCGGTGCAGCGCGAGGCCGAGCGGCTGGGCATCGAGGTGCGCACGCCGCTGTCGCTGAAAGGCGAGGCCGAGCAGGCCGTCTTTGCCGAGCTCAAGGCCGATGTTGCTGTCGTCGTCGCCTATGGTTTGCTGCTGCCAAAGGCCATTCTTCAGGGTACGCGACTGGGCTGCTACAATGGCCACGCGTCGCTTCTGCCGCGCTGGCGCGGGGCGGCTCCAATCCAGCGCGCCATCATGGCGGGCGACGCGGAGACCGGCATGATGGTCATGCGGATGGAAGAGGGCCTGGACACCGGACCGGTGGCGCGACTTGAAAAAGTCGCGATTGGACCCGACATGACGGCCGGTGAGCTGCACGACCGCCTGATGGCGGCAGATGCTTCGCTGATGGTCGAGGCTCTCGCAGAGCTGGAAGCGGGCAGGCTGGAAACAGTGCCGCAACCATCGGAAGGCGTGACCTACGCCAAAAAAATCGATAAAGCGGAGACGCGGATCGATTGGACCTTGCCGGCGACGGCGGTCGACAACAATATCCGCGGCCTGTCGCCATTCCCCGGCGCATGGTGCGAAATCGAAATCGGCGGACGAACCGAGCGCTTGAAAATATTGCGCTCGCAACGCGCCGCTGGACAAGGAGAGCCGGGAACGGTTCTCGACGACCGGTTGGAGATTGCCTGCGGCGAAGCTGCCGTCAGGCTGGTCGAGGTGCAAAGGGCGGGAGGAAAACCCGTCACCGCGGATGAATTCCTGCGCGGTGCCAAGATCGAAAAAGGAATGAAGTTGTCATGAGCATGATGTCGATCCGGGCGGCTACGCCCCGCGACCGCGAGGCGATCCGCCTCGTCGAAGAACACGCCTTCGGGCAGCAGGCCGAGGCCGGTCTCGTCGATGCGCTGGTTGCCGAAGGCGACGCGATCGTCGAACTGGTGGCCGAGGAAGATGGCGATGTGGTTGGCCACATCCTGTTTTCCAGGCTCTACATCCAGAACGGCGGCAGGACGGTTCCGGCTGTCGCACTAGCCCCGCTTGCGGTTGAGCCCGATTTCCACGGCACCGGCATCGGTGGCGCGCTGGTCCGCGAAGCCCACATCCGCCTCAAGGACGCCGGCGAAACTTTGGCCGTGGTGCTTGGCGATCCGGCCTATTACGGCCGCTTCGGCTATAGCCACGATCGGGCAGCAGGGTTCGAGAGTGACTACCAGTGCGACGCGCTGCAGGCGCTTGCCTGGGGTGATGCGCCCGTATCAGGCAAGCTGGTCTATGCCTCGGCTTTCGGCACCGCTCTGGCCGCCTAAGCGGCCGGAGTTATCACCCGAACATGCCGCGCTATCGCCTCGATCTCGAATATGACGGTCGCGCCTATGCCGGCTGGCAGCGGCAGGCCGGGCTGCACACTGTGCAGGCGGCGATCGAGCAGGCGATCCTGAAGTTCTCGGGAGACGAAATCTCGTTGCGTGGCGCCGGCCGCACCGACGCGGGCGTGCATGCGACCGCGCAGGTCGCCCATGCCGACCTGACCAAGGAGTGGGCCGACGACAAGGTGCGCGACGCCGTCAACGCGCATCTGCAGATGGCCGGCGAAACCGTCTCGGTGCTCGCCGCTAGGCAGGTGCCGGATGAGTTCGACGCCCGCTTCTCCGCCACCGGCCGGCATTACATCTACCGCATCCTCAATCGCCGTGCGCCGGCGGCACTCGAGCGCGGCAAGGTCTGGTGGGTGCCCAAGCGCCTCGACCACGAGGCGATGGCGGATGCCGCCAAGCTTCTGCTCGGCCGGCACGATTTCACCACCTTCCGCTCGACCCAATGCCAGGCCAACAGCCCGCTGAGGACGCTCGCCCAGCTCGACGTGACGCGTACCGGCGAGATGATCGAGGTCAGGACGTCGGCGCGCTCGTTTCTGCACAACCAGGTCCGCTCGATGGTCGGCAGCCTGAAGCGGGTCGGCGAGGGCGGCTGGACGGCCGACGACCTCAAGGCAGCACTCGAAGCGCGCAACCGCGCCGCCTGTGGCCAGGTCGCGCCGCCCGACGGGCTCTATCTCAGCGGCGTCGACTACTAACCCTTAGTAGATTGGATTCGTGCCGAGCTTCGGCGCCGGCCAGTCCTGGGTGATGCCGGGTTGAACAGGCCGTTCGAGATAGGTCGACAGCACGACATAGCTGCGCGTCGAGGTCACGCCCGGCGTGTCGTAGATGCGGGCGAGCAGCCCTTCCAGCGCGCGTGTGTCCTCGGTCCGTACCTTGAGCAGGATACAGGCATCGCCGGCGACCGTGTGGATCTCCTCGACCTCCGGAAACGACGATACGGCCATCAGTTCCGGTGTCTTACCCCAACCCCTCGTGTCGACATGGACGAAGGCCAAAAGCGGCTTGCCGACGGACCTGGGATCGGCCATCGCAACCGTCTGGCGGATCGCGCCGGATCGGCGCATGCGCTTGACCCGTTCGTGCGCTGCCGGCGCTGACATGCCGGCCTTCTCGCCCAGTTCGGCGTAGGAGACCGTCGCGTCCTCGACCAGTGCGCCTAACAGCCTTCGGTCGGCGGCATCGATCGAACGCTCCGGCAAGCGGTTCTGCCGAATGGCGTCTGTTTCTTCACCCATCCGGAAATTCTCCGTTGAAGCTGAACATCATTCGGCGAATATGCGCCAATGTCGAACTCTGATCAAACATTTCCTCTCGCTGCCGAGCCTGTTGCCCGCATTCCGCGGGCTGCCTATCTGCTGACGGGCTGCATCGCCGTCATCGGCTCCAATTCGCTGGTCCTCGGCCCGATCGCACCCGAGGTTGCCGCCGGCTTTGGCAGCTCCGTGCCGGTGGTCATGACGGCTGCCTCGGCGTTCGGACTGGGCACTGCGGCGAGTGCCTTGTTCCTTGCCCGCTACATCGACCGCATCGGCGCCAAGCGCATGCTGCAGCGGGCGCTGGCGTTGCTGGCCTTAGCCCTCGTGGCGAGTGCCGCGGCACCTCTGGTCATCGTGCTGGTCGCGGCACAACTGCTTGCCGGCATCGCGGCAGGCATAGCCTTGCCCGCGATCTATGCCAGCGCCACCGCAGTCGCGCCGCCCGGCCGCGAGAGCGGAACAATCGGCGTCGTGCTGACCGGCTGGACGCTGTCGATGGTAGCCGGCGTTTCGCTGTCGGCCGTGCTTGCTGACCTCATTCACTGGCGCGCGGTATTCGGCGCGGTGGCATTGCTAGCTGCGGTCGCATTGGCGGCGATTTCGGCGATGTCGGCCGACGACAAGCCTGCTGGCGGTGTCGCGCCCGCGCCGCTTGGGGCGCTGGCAACGCCCGGCATCGTGCCACTGCTGATCGCCTGCGGCGCCTTCATGACGGCTTTCTATGGCGTCTATGGCTATCTCGGCGACCATCTGCACGAGGCGCTCGGGCGCCCGGTCAGCAGCAGCGGCCTTGCCGCCATTTCCTACGGCATCGGTTTCGGCGCAGCGGCTCTGCTTGACGGCATCGTCGACCGGATCGGCGCCCGGCGTGTCATGCCCATCGCCTATCTCGGCGTGGCGGCAATCTACGTTCTGATATCAGCAGTTGCGGGCAATTTCGCCGTGCTGATCGCCACCATGGCCCTGTGGGGACTGGGCAACCATTTTGGTCTGAACGTGCTGGTCATGCGCCTGTCCGCGCTCGATCCCAGCAGGCGTGGCACCATCATGGGGCTGAACAGCGCGGTGACCTATCTCGCAGTGTCGGTCGGCACCACTGCCTTCGGCCCGCTTTACGCCAACTACGGCTTTGCAGTTTCGGCAGTTGTCGCGGCAGTGCTGATGCTGGCTGCAGCGGCGGCTGCCTGGCGCTGAGCTCTATTGCTGGCTCAGGCCGGCAGCTGGATTCCGAGCAGCGTCTGCAGCGAAAACAGCACCAGCAGCGACACGAAGAACATGCCAGCGAAAACGGCCGATCCGATCGCCGCGCCCTTGCCGATGGTCGCATTGGTCATGCGCCAGGTGAACACCATCGCCAGCGCGAACACCGCCAGCGACAGCAGCGAAACAACGTTCTCAGCCGCCGGAAACAGCATGCGGGCAAGCGCCGCCGGCAGCATAAGCCAGGCGATGATCGCCGACGTCCAGTTGCTGGCGACGACATAATGGACGAAGCGGTCGCCGATGCCGACACGCGGCGCCACCAGCGCCAGTGCAATCAGCGGCAGGACCCATGCGCCGATGTCGACCATGGCCAGCCGCACGACGATGCCGAAACGGCCGGCGAAGGTCGCCGTTTCCAGCGCTACGTCGTTTGATACTCCGGCCCAGCCGACGACGAGGGCAGGGACGGCAACCAGGATGGCGAAGAACGAGTTCCAGAAGCCGTCGGCGCTGAGATCGAGTTGGCGCAGGCCATCGGCCTTGCCCAGCATCAGTCGCCAGGCGCCCGCGAGATTCTGCTCGATTTCATCGCTTGCCAGCATCAGGGCTTCGTCATCCGAACCAGTCTGCGAGGAACTGCTGGTAGACCTGTGTCAGCTGCTCAAGCTCGGCAAGCGGCACGCGCTCGTCGACCATGTGCATGGTCTTGCCGACAAGCCCGAACTCGACGACCGGGCAGTAGTCCTTGATGAAGCGCGCATCCGAGGTGCCGCCCGTCGTCGACAGCTTGGGCTTGCGCCCGGTGACGCGCTTGATCGAACCGGCAAGTGCCTCGATCAGCTTGTCGTTGCGGGTCAGGAAGACGTGGCTCGGCCGGTCGCGCCAGATCAGCTCGAACTCGATCGGCTCCTTGCGGCCCTTGCGGTATTTCTTGCGTCCGCTCGCCTTGTCCAGCCGGTTGTGGATCTCGGCCTGCAGCGTCTCGGCCGTCCAGGTGTCGTTGAAGCGGATGTTGAAGCTGGCGGTCGCCTTCGCCGGAATGACGTTCGTCGCCGGGTTGCCGACGTCGAAGGTGGTGACCTCCAGGTTCGACGGCTGGAAATCCTTGGTGCCCTTGTCGAACACCGGGTTGAGTAGCGCGTCGACCAGCGTCATCAGCCCGCGCACCGGATTGTCAGCGAGGTGCGGATAGGCGGCGTGGCCCTGCCTGCCATTGACGGTGATGGTGGCCGAAATCGAGCCGCGGCGGCCGATCTTGATCATGTCGCCGAGCGCATCGGGGTTGGTCGGTTCGCCAACAAGCGAGGCGTCCCACTTTTCGCCGCGCGAGGCCGCCCATTCGAGCAGCTTGACTGTGCCGTTGATCGAGGGGCCTTCCTCGTCGCCGGTGATCAGCAGCGAGATCGAACCCTTGGGACCGCCATGGGCCTCGACGTGACGGGCGACCGCCGCGATGAAGCAGGCGATGCCGCCCTTCATGTCGACAGCGCCACGGCCATACATCTCGCCATTGTCGATCGCTGCCGAAAACGGCGGGTGCTTCCACGCCGCCTCGTCGCCGACCGGCACCACGTCGGTATGTCCGGCAAACATCAGATGCGGCCCGTTGCCCGAGCGGCGGGCATAGAGGTTCTCGACATCTGGCGTGCCGTCCTCGGAGAAGGTCGGGCGGTCGACGGCGAAACCGAGCGGCTTCAGCATGGTCTCAAGCGCCGTCAGCGCACCGCCTTCGGCCGGCGTAACCGACGGGCAGCGGATGAGGGTGGCGAGGTTCTCGGCGGGATCTGTAGGCAGCTTCATGGCCACAGCGATAATCGAATCGCCGGTTCCTGTCACGACGGTCGATTGTACCAGCCACATCGGCCTCCAGCTTCGCAAAAGCTGTCACGACCTCTCTGCAGGAGGGCGAGGGTGCGGTTGGCGGCCGCGAGCGGTGAAGCACACTGACACGGTACGACGCCGGTCCCGGGAGCGGGTGCCGACGACACCAGCGATTTTTAGGTCTGTTCTTAAATCTCCTGCAAGCAGCGGCTGGCATCATAGCGGCATGAGAATCGCCACGATCACCCATTGGGCATACGGCATCACTGTCGTCCTGACGGCGCTTTCCGGCGTTTCGTTCATCCTGTCGTCCAACAGCGCCCTTCAGGAGCGCGCTGCGGCAGAGGAGCATCTCACACTCGATACATTGGCCGAAGAGCTCGCACTTGGCGCCGAAGCGCGCAGCGACGAGGCGAGGCTGTACGTCATGCGCGGCGAGGCGCGCCATCTCCAGGCATTCCGCGCCGACGAGGCTGCCGAACGGCGGCTGGAGGCCGTCGCATCGGAACTGGCCGCACGCAATCCCGCACTTGCGGAAGCAGCGGCGCTGCAGCAGATCGACGCCCAGGCGGAGGAACTGGACAAGCTCGAGGCGGCCGCCATCGAGGCCTATCAGGGTGGAAACAAGACGGCCGCGCAGGAAGCCCTTTTCGGCGCCGAGCACGAAAGGGTCCAGAATGCGCTGCTTCAGACGGTCACCCATTTTCGCGACCTGACCGCTGCACGCACGACCGCAGCGCTTGAAGCGGCTCGCGACCGCAGCAACTGGTGGAGCCTGGTCGCCAAGATCATGCTGGCGACCACAGGGGCGCTGTTTCTGGCGGTGCTCTATTTCGTTCTCAGCCTGCGGGTGGCGACGCCTCTGCGCCACATGACCGGCATCGTCAGCCGTCTCGCCAAGCAGGATTACAGCGTCGAGGTCCCGGTCAAACGCCGGGCCGACGAAATCGGCGAGATGAGCGACGCCATCGAGGGGTTCCGTACGAACCTGATCGAGCGCGAAAAGCTCGACGCCGAACGGCTTGCCGACAAGCATATGAAGGACCTCATCCTCCAGATGATGCACCGGGTGCAAGCATGCCGCGACCAAGGCGAACTGACCGATGTGGTCGTGCGCTTCGCGCCGCAGATCTTCCCCGACCTCGCCGGTTGCCTTTACATCCTCAACGAAGGCAACACGTCGCTGACGCGCGTCGGCCTGTGGCATGACCCGGAACACTCGCCGGCAGAGTTTCCGGCCGCCGCTTGCTGGGGCCTGCGGCGCGGCCGCTCACACCACAGCGGCGTCAATGGCGCTGATGTTCCGTGCCAGCATGTAGATCCGCCCGGTGTGGCGACGCTCTGCGTGCCGCTGACGGCCCAGGGCGACATGATCGGGCTGCTCTATCTCGAAGAGCGTGTAGATGGCTCGCTCGAACCAGCGGGGCCGCGACTCTACCTCGAACTAATCGCCGAAAATGTCGGCCTCGCCATTGCCAATCTGCAATTGCAGGAAAAGCTGACGGCACTTGCCGTGAGCGATCCGCTCACCGGCCTGTTCAACCGCCGGTTCCTCGACGAGACGCTGCGGCGTTACGCCCGGGACCACAGGGACGAGCAGCTTGCCTGCCTGATGATCGACATCGACCATTTCAAACGCTTCAACGACCAGTTCGGCCATGACGCCGGCGATCTTGTCATGCAATTCGTCGGGCAGTCCCTGCGCGAGGCCTGTGCGTCGTCAGGCGATGCCTTCCGCTTCGGCGGCGAGGAGTTCACGGCATTGCTGCCGTCCTCCGGCGAGGCGGAGGCCGTGGCGCTTGCCGACACGTTGCGGGCGAAGATCGGCGGCGTCGCGCTCTCCCATGCCGGCAAGGTGCTTGGCGCGGTTTCCGTCTCCGTCGGGGTGGCGGCGTCTCCGACGGGCGGTTCGATCGAAACACTTGTGACGCGTGCCGACGCTGCCCTGCTGGAGGCGAAAGCCGGTGGCCGTAATCGTACGATCGCCGCAAGCGAGATCAGGAAATCCGCCTGAGGCGCTCCCCTGCCAACGCATGTCGACGACTGATGATGCCATGTCCCGCAGTGTGGCAGGCATTGCCACGCCGTGTCTGCTGTCGCTTATAGTGGGCAGCGGGGGAAGGGCTCATGTCTAGGGATCATCAGACAATCGTCGTTGCTGGTGCCGGCAGCATTGGCTGCCACGCCGGGGCGTGCCTGGCGCTGGCCGGTCGCGACGTGACCCTGTTGGCGCGGCCTCGCGTTGCCGATGCAGTCCGTGCAGGTGGCCTGCGGGTCAGCGACATCGACGGTTTCGATCGCCTGCTTGCCGACGATGCCATCGCGGTCACGGTCGACGCGTCAGTGCTTACGGATGCCGATGTCGTGCTGGTTGCGGTGAAGAGCGGCGACACCGCCGCCATGGCCGAACTTGTCGCGCGACATGCGCCGGAAAGTGCCGTCGTCGTCAGCCTGCAGAACGGCATCGACAACGCGGCCAAGCTGCGGGCAGCGCTCGGCCGACGCCGGGTGATCGCCGGCATGGTGCCGTTCAACGTCGTCCAGTCGGCCGAAGGCGAGCTGCCGCTGCATGTCCATCGCGCCAGCGCCGGCACGGTGCTGATCGAGGCCGGAGACGAGAGCCTGCGGAAGCTGCTCGATGTCGCAGGTTTTGCTGTTGCCGCCCATGCCGACATGCCTGGCGTCCAGTGGGGCAAGCTTTTGATGAACCTCAACAATGCGCTCGTCGCGCTCTCCGGATTGCCCTTGGCGGCGCAACTGGCCGATGTTAGATGGCGCCGTATCCTCGCCGACCAGATCGACGAGGCGCTGGCGGCGATGAAGGCGAATGGCATCGCGCCCGCGAAAGTCACGACCGTGCCGCCCGCGCTGCTGCCGACGGTGCTGCGCCTGCCCGACTGGCTGTTCCTGCGCATGGCCAAGCGCATGCTGGCCATCGACCCGATGGCGCGCTCGTCGATGTGGGAGGATCTCGAACGGCGGCGGAAGACGGAGATTGACGCACTGCAAGGCGTCATCCTCGGACTGGCACGGAAAGCCGGAACGCCAGCCGCGCTGACCGAGTGCATCGTCGCCCTGGTGCGCGAAGCGGAAGCTAGGGGCAAGGGTTCGCCCAGGCTGAAGCCGGAGCAGGTCGCCTAGGTCTGTCGCGTCGCCTCGATCAGCGTGATCTTCTGCCAGATCTTGCGCGACAGGTTGGAGCCGAGGTCTTCTATGTCATTTACCGCACTCGTCACCACCTCGTCCTGGATGGCCTGCGCGAAAAGTGCTGCGAGCTTGCCGGTGACCGACAGCATTTCCGAACAATAGTCGAGATAGCGGGCCAGCTCGGCCGGGTCCTTGATCCGCTGCGGCGAATGCGCGGTCGGCATGAAGGCGCCCGACAGGGCCGCCGGGTCCTTGGTCAGCTGGTGCATGTCGATGACATGGATCAGCGAGCGCAGGCCGTGCAGTTCCTTGAAGATCTGCTTGCGCTTGAGCCGTTGCTCGACGCTGTTGAGCGCAAGGAAGCCGACGCCGCCGAGGATCAACGTGTTGAGAGTCGCCTCCACGCCCTGCACGAAGTCGAAGGCGCCGGTCGAGATGCGGTCGAAGGACAGGATCGAGCCGACGAAAACGAACATGCCGGCGCCGAGTATGATTACCGACCAGGTGAGAACCCTGAGCCACCAGATCGGCCGCGCCAGCCTTTCTGCTGCTGCGGCAAGATCGCGTGACATGACGACGAGTTCGGAGGCTACGCTGGCGAGGCCGGAATTCGGGAAACGGTCGCCGATGCGCGCCTCCAGCGACTGCGCGGTGTCTGCGATCTTCTCCGGGTCAAGCGTTCTGTAGGACATCGCACCCGGCCCTTTGCCTGCTGTTACTGCGGTGCGTTGGTGTGGTTGCCGAACTGGTTCGGCCCCGGAGTGCCGGGGAAGAAGCACAGCGCGATGAAGGCGAAGATCGACACCACCGGAATGAACAGCGCGACCGCGAACAGGCCGGGCTTGTCGAAGTCGTGCAGGCGTTTGACGCTGAAGGCGATGTGCGCCCACAGGAAGATCAGGAAGGTTGCGCCGAACAGCATCGACCAGACCTGCGCCGCGCCGCTTTCGGGATGCACGCGCATGAACTGGTAGAGCGGGAACGACATCACCACCAGCATGAACAGGAAGCCAAGCAGGTAGGCCGCGCGGTTGACGCGGCCCGAGAAGCGAAAGAACAACCAGAAGAGCTGGGATTTGTCAGGCAAGTGGGTCCGGTCCGAATTGGTTGGCGCCCCTGGTGCCTTCGAGGATGCCGAGTTCGACCAGGATCCAGATGGCGCCGATGACGGGCACGAGTGCAATCAGGCTCCACCAGCCCGACTTGTCGCGGTCATGCCAGCGTTTGGCATAGATTGCCAGCGCGAAATAGATCATGCCGATTGTGACGATGATGGAGATGACGCCGGCGCCTGAATTGCCGATGTCGAGACCGAGCATCATGTCGAGCAGGTTGGCGACGATGCTGACGGCGATCATGACGCCGATACCGGCCCAGAACTTGGCCCGGTTGATGCGACCATCGAAGCTGGTCAGAAGATACTTCCAGTCCATTTCACCCCTCCGAAGCTAACCGGCGCACATATCGTGCGCCGGTCGAAGTTGCTTCGGATCGCGTGAAAGATCAATCGCGCAGCAGTTCGTTGATCGAGGTCTTGGAGCGGGTCTTGGCGTCGACGCGCTTGACGATGACGGCGCAGTAGAGGCTCGGGCCCGCGTCGCCGTTTGGCAGCGGCTTGCCCGGCAGCGAGCCGGCGACGACGACCGAATTCGCCGGCACTTCGCCGTAGAACACTTCACCCGTGGCACGGTCGACGATCTTGGTCGACTGGCCGATGAACACACCCATGCCAAGCACCGAGCCTTCACGCACGATGCAGCCCTCGACGACTTCCGAGCGCGCGCCGATGAAGCAGTTGTCTTCGATGATGGTCGGGCCGGCCTGCATCGGCTCAAGCACGCCACCGATGCCGACGCCTCCGGACAGATGCACGTTCTTGCCGATCTGGGCGCAGGAGCCGACCGACGCCCAGGTGTCGACCATGGTGCCGGTGTCGACATAAGCGCCGACATTGACGAAGGACGGCATCAAAACGGCGCCGGGGGCGACGAAGGCCGACTTGCGTACGACGGCTGAGGGCACGGCGCGGAAGCCGGCCTTCTCGAAGTCGACAGCGCCCCAACCGTCAAACTTGGACGGTACCTTGTCCCACCAAGAGGCGCCGCCGGGCGCACCCGAGATCAGTTCCATCGGGTTGAGGCGGAAGGACAGCAGCACCGCCTTCTTGAGCCACTGGTTGACGTGCCATTTGCCGTCGTCCTGGCGCTGGGCGACGCGGGCAACACCCTTGTCCAGCAGGTCGAGCGCGGTCTCGATGGCGTCGCGGACCTCACCACGGGTCGACGTCGAAATGCCGTCGCGTTCCTCGAACGCCCGATCGATTGTCTTTTCCAGGCTGGCGAGATCGGGCTTCGACATAAACATCTCCGTTACGGGCCGTTAAGGTTAAGGCTTCTAAGCTGGCATAAAATCGCGCGGACCCTATTTCAGGCTTATCTGGGGGTCAATCGCGGTGACGCCGCGGAATGTCGCGGGCAACGAAATTTGAGGTCGAGCATATAATGAATCCAATGGACAAGGCTGGCTGGACGCCGCTGCCGCACTCCGACGAGGATCTGGAGCGTTCCAAGAGCGTACCCGACACGCCGCAGACACGCGCCTCGACCTACAGGCTTGCCTGGAACGACGAAGACTTCATGACCCAGCGCGACCTGCGCCCGGTGCGGCTGCAGCTCGAACTGCTCAAGACCGAGATGATCCTGGCCGAGCGCGGCATCCGTTCGACGGTCATCCTGTTCGGTGGCGCGCGCATCCCGGAACCGGGTGGCGAGGCCTGGGCTGCCAAGAACGAGACGCAGCGCAAGAACCTCGAGGCCAACAGCAAATATTATGACGAGGCGCGCAAGTTTGCCCGCCTGTGTTCGCAGCACTCGGCCGCGTCCTACTATCGCGAGTTCGTCGTCGTCACCGGCGGCGGTCCAGGCGTCATGGAGGCCGGCAATCGCGGTGCCGACGACGTTGGCGCGCCGTCCATTGGCCTCAACATCGTGCTGCCGCACGAGCAGGCCCCCAACCCTTATGTGACGCCGGAGCTGTGCTTCAACTTCCACTACTTCGCCATCCGCAAGATGCATTTCGTCATGCGCGCCAAGGCGGTAGCGGTGTTCCCCGGCGGATTCGGCACGCTGGACGAGTTCTTCGAGACGCTGACGCTGATCCAGACCGGCCGCATGGAGCGTGTGCCCGTCATCCTGTTCGGCAAGTCATTCTGGAAGCGTGCGATCGACCTCGACTTCCTCGCCGACCAGGGCACGATCACGCCTGGCGACCAGGACATCATCGACTTTGTCGACACCGCCGACGAGGCTTGGGACATCATCGCCAAGTTCTACAGCCTTTGAGCCGTCGTCCAGCGGCCGCGGCCGGTGGACGAGCGTCACCAGCACGAAGGAAATGATCATCAGGAGATACCAAGCGCCGAGTTTCTGGATCGAAACCGGCGTCCAGCCGTCGTGCTGGCCGGGATAGATCCAGGCGTGCGACCAGGTGCCGATGTTTTCGGCGAACCAGATGAACAGCGAAACCAGCAGGAAGCCGAGCAGCAGCGGCATGCGGTGGCGGAAGCGGAAGACGCGGTAGTGCACGACGGTGCGGAAGTAGAGCACCGCCGTGACCGCGAACAGCCCGTAGCGGATGTCGATGACGAAGTGGTGGGCGAAGAAGTTGACGTAGATCGCCGCGCACAGAAGCACCGTCG
The DNA here is from genome assembly GCF_964252895.1 of Aminobacter sp. LjRoot7. Classification (NCBI taxonomy): domain Bacteria; kingdom Pseudomonadati; phylum Pseudomonadota; class Alphaproteobacteria; order Hyphomicrobiales; family Phyllobacteriaceae; genus Aminobacter; species Aminobacter sp. LjRoot7. Next base: position 128,740 of record NZ_CAXUPX020000010.1, on the reverse strand, counting down.
CCCATAGCGGCGGGTAGTGTGTGTAGCGCATGTCGAAGATGCGGCTGACGCGGGCGAGGTAGGAACCCACGGCCGCATACATGAAACCAGAAAACAGCGGCACTGCGCCGATGCGGAAGAGGCTGTCTTCCGGATAGGCCCACGAACCGGCCGAAGTCTTGAACACCTCCATCGCGGTGCCGACGATGTGGAAGATCAGGATGACCTTGGCTTCCGACGGCTTCTCCAGCTTGAGTGCCAGCATGGCCAGCTGGATGGCGACGGCGGAGAGGAACAGGAAGTCGTAGCGCGCCAGTGCCGCGCCGTCCGGCCACCACAGCTTGGTTGCCATGATCAGCGCCAGCATGGCGCCTCCGAACAGGCAGGCCCAAGCTTGTTTCAGCCCGAAGACGAGGAATTCGACGACCGCGCCTGAAAAGCCTCCGGCGGGCAGGCGGTCGAGCACGGCATGTGCCGCCGCATCGATCCGCGCCTCGACGGAGGTAAAACGGCTCAAGCGGCGTTGGCCTCGACGATAGTGGTCAGGAAGCTCGCGAGATCGTCGGTGACGTAGTCGACGTCGTCCTCGTGGGTCGGATCGCTTTCCCAGATCTCGGAGAAGGTCGGCTCGAAATTGCGCGGCACGATCAGCACCGTGGTCATGCCCAGCGACTTCGGCACCGACAGGTTGCGTGCCAGGTCTTCGAACATCACGGCATTGGCGCCGGTGACCTTGTGCAGCGCGGCGAAGGTCTCGTAGGGCTGGCGCGACGGCTTAGGCATCAGGCCGGCGGCGACGATGTCGAAGATGTCGTCGAAATGGTCGAGGATGCCGAGCTGGCGTGCGGTGCGCTCGGCGTGGCTGCGGTTGCCGTTGGTGAAGATGAACTTGCGGCCAGGCAGCTGGCGGATGGCAGCACCCAGCACCGGATCCGGCACCAGCCAGGAATAGTCGATGTCGTGGACGTGTTCGAGGAATGCGTCGGGATCGATGCCGTGGCGCTGCATCAGCCCGTTCAGCGTCGTGCCGTACTCCAGATAAAGCTCTTTCTGTAGCTTGCGCGCGTCCTCGCGCGACAGCGTCAGAAGCTCCGCGACATAGCCGGTCATCTTCACGTCGATCTGCGAAAACAGATTCGAATGGTGCGGATAGAGCGTGTTGTCGAGGTCGAAGACCCAGTCGGTGACGTGGTCGAAGCGAGCGGGATCGGGTGTGTCGGTCATGACGCCCTTATGCCACGGTTCGAGAATTTTGGAAGCACCTGCATAAGGCCAGTCTGGCTCTCGACAATGGCCAAAATTCGGAGGACACCAGATTCAACAAGGTGGGTCAAATTTTAACTACCGCTGAAAGATGACCTTCAGTTGATGCTGGCATTTCAAAGCCGGCAGGGAGTCGAAATGAAAATCGTCGTACTTAAAACAGCCGCTGTGACCTTGATTTCGATCTTGGGTTCGCTTGCACTGGTCTTGACGATCGTGCCGGCGCTGGGGGGAACAGTTGGCGCCATCGCCTGGCTGATGTGCTTGCTGTGTCCGCTGTTCATTGCGACCCCGCTGGGCTTCTTCACCTTCCTGCAGGAGAGGAAGCTGAAGCTTGCCCATGAAGACCTGACGCGGGCCCACGCTCAGCTCGCCGCCGCACATCGCCGCCTGTCGGAGAAGGCGAGCCGCGACGAGATGACGGGCATGCTCAACCGCGAGAACTTCTTTGCCGCACTCGACGGCTCCAGGCGCAAGTCGGATCGTGGCGCGCTGCTGATCATCGACGCCGACCACTTCAAGCAGATCAACGACAGCTTCGGCCACCTGACCGGCGACCAGGCCTTGCTGCAGATCGCCGCCGCCATCACCCGCGGCGTGCGCAGCGGCGACATCCTTGGCCGCATCGGCGGCGAGGAGTTCGGCGCCTTCTTGGTGGGCGCGACGGTCGACGAAGCCAAGCTGGTGGCCGAGCGCATTCGCAGCGAGGTCGAGGCACTTCGCTTCCAGCCAAACGACGAGCGTGCCGTGCCGCTGACGGTCAGCATCGGTGGCACTGACTGCGAAGCGGAAGCAAACGTTTCCGAACTGATGCGCAACGCCGACAAGCGCCTCTATGAGGCCAAGCGTCGTGGGCGCAATCGTGCCATCTTCGATATGGGCGTTCCCGAAGCGGCGTAGCGACGCGCGAATCGGCCCATGACATGACCGGGGCGATGGCGTTTGCCGTCGTCCCTTCTTGCTTTTGAGATCGGCCGTTACCATCCGCCTCGACGAAAATCCTGCACGAAAATCGCGGTACAGTCCGGTCACGTCGGGACCAAAAATGAGCCTGGGCTTAGACTGCCAGCCGATTCGCCCTACATCGATCGCGTAGGCCTCGGATGTAGCCAGCATCGCTGGTGCAACGTTTTTTGCGAGCCTGTCGAAACCAGGCGGTTCAGAACGACATATGTCCGCATGCATGATGCGATCTCGACGCAGATGCCTGCATGGAACCGTTCGGCGGCCTCACGGGCAGGCCGGGATGGCAGTCCAAGGATCGGCTCTCGCAGTCAAAGGAATCGGAAATGACTTTTTCCCATAGCTCGCCGGCGACGCCCGAAGACGCCTATCCCAGGCGTTGGATCGCGATGGCGATCCTGCTGCTGGCGGGCTTCATGAACCTGATCGACGTAACCATCGTCAACGTCGCGCTGCCGCGCCTGCAGTCGGGTCTTGGCGCGACGAGCAGCCAGATCGAATGGGTGGTGGCAGCCTATGTGCTTGCCTTCGCGCTCGGCCTGCTGCCGTTTGGCCGGCTCGGCGACGTGGTCGGCCGCAAGCGCCTGTTCCTGATCGGCGTAGCAAGTTTCACCGTCTTTTCGGCCTTGTGTGGGCTGGCGCCGACAATGACGACCTTGATCCTTGCGCGCGTTCTGCAGGGACTGGCGGGCGCGATGATGATGCCGCAGGTGCTGGCGATCACCCAGGTGATCTTTCCGCCGCAGGAACGCGGCTTCGCCTTCTCCCTGTTCGGCCTGTCGGCGGGCCTCGCTTCCGTCGCCGGCCCGCTTGCCGGCGGCATGCTGATCAGCGCGGACCTGTTCGGCCTCGACTGGCGGCCGATCTTCCTGGTCAACATTCCGATCGGGATCGCCGCCGTGATTGCCGGCCGGGCACTCATCCCCGATATGCCCGGGCGGCCCGAGCTTACGCAGGATCCGCTCGGCATCCTGATCGCCAGTGCCGCGGTCTTCCTGCTGGTATTTCCGCTCATCGAAGGCCACGCCTATGGCTGGCCGCATTGGACCTTTGTGATGATCGCACTGTCCATTGGTGCCATGGTCAGCTTCTTCCTGCACCAGAAGGCGCGGGCCAAAGGCGAGAAAAGCCAGTTGCTGCCGGTGGCCCTGATGACCAATGGCAACTTCCTGCTAGGCTCCGTGATGACCATGACCTTCTTCTCCGGCGTCGCCGGCTTCTTCCTGGTCCTCGCCGTGTTCCTGCAGACCGGTTTCGGGCTGACGCCGCTGCAGTCCGGGCTGACGACGGTGCCGTTCCCCATCGGCGTGCTGATCGCTTCGCTGATTTCGGGGCGGCTGGGCAGCCGCTGGCCGCAGCGGCGCATCGTTGCCGGCGCGCTGGTCATGGGCATCGGCATGGGCTGGCTGCGCTTCGTCGTTGCCAATGTCGGCGATGCCGTCGACCACTGGAATTTTGTCCTGCCGCTGCTGATGTGCGGCTTCGGCATGGGCATCGCAATCTCGTCGCTGTTCCAGACCGTGCTGTCGACAGTGCCGCCGCGCGACGCCGGTTCGGGCTCGGGCGCGGTGCAGGCCTTCCAGCAGATCGGCGCTGCCCTCGGTATTGCCGTCACCGGGCAGATCTTCTTCTCGACCCTGGACGGGAGGGCGAGCGAGCTTTCGCATGTCGCCTTCGTCTCCGCCATGGAGCACGCGCTCGTCTATGAGATGGTGGCGTTCGCCCTGGTGGCTGCGATGGTGTTCTTCCTGAAGCCGGCTACCCCGCAAGGCACCCGCGGCCAAACGGTCGAGGACAGGCAGCCGCTTCCCGTGGAGATGTGACGGGGACGACCAATTCCCTGGATCAATGCATCACCCCGAAAATCGATTCCGAATTTCAGGGCGATGCTGTAGAGGCGGACATGCGGCCGCTCCGGCCGCCTTCCAGCTGACACTGAACCGACATGCCATTGTGGATCCCCATCACCATTGCTGCCGCCTTCCTGCAGAACCTGCGGTCGGTGGTGCAGAAACACCTGAAAGGCGTGATGGGCACCACCGGTGCCACATTCGTGCGCTTCGGTTTCGGTTTTCCCTTCGCGCTCGCCTTTGTCGGCGTGCTGCATTTCGTCGTCGGCTACGAGTTGCCGGCCCTGAACAGGACGTTCTTCATTTGGGCGGTGGTCGGCGGCCTTGGCCAGATCGCCGCGACCTTCCTGTTGATCCACCTGTTTTCGTTCCGGAACTTTGCCGTCGGCACCGCCTATTCGCGCACCGAGCCGGCGCAGGCGGCCTTGTTCGGGCTGCTGTTCCTTGGCGAGCGCGCGACGGCAGGCGCAATCGCTGCCATCGCCATCAGCGTCTTCGGCGTGATGCTGATCTCGGTCGCGCACACCGCATTCACCGCGCGCACGCTGGTGACTTCCGTGCTCAGCCGCAACGCGCTGATCGGGCTGGCCTCGGGCACGTTCTTCGGCATTTCGGCAGTCGCCTACCGCGCGGCGTCGCTTTCGCTCGGCGGGCCGAACTTCATGATGCAGGCGGCAGTCACGCTGGCCGTCGTCATCGTCTTCCAGACGCTGATCATGCTGGGCTGGATCCTGTGGAAGGAGCGCGACGAGCTGCCTCGCATCGCCAAGGCCTGGCGCCCGGCGCTCTTCACCGGCCTCGTCGGCGCCTCGGCCTCCTTCGGCTGGTTCATGGCGATGACGCTGCAGCAGGCAGCGATCGTCAAGTCGCTCGCCCAGATCGAGATGCTGTTCACCTTCGCGTCCAGCGTCTTCTTCTTCCGCGAGCGCATCAACCGGCTCGAAATAGCCGGTTGCGTGCTGATCGTCGGCGGCATCCTGGTGCTGCTCGCCGTAGGCTGAGCGCCTAGACCGTCGCGGGATCGCGCGGCTGCTCGGCTTTCCAGCGCTTGATGATACCGGCGAGATCGCTGTTCTGGAACGCATCCTTCAGCGTGTCGAAGGACGGCAGCACGAAATAGGCGCGCTGGAACTTGTCGATCTCGTAGGTGGTACGCATCACCGTCTCGATGTCGAAAGGCACCTGGTGCGCGTCGGGGCTTTCGACAGCGAACTGCAGCTCTGTGAAGGACGACATCAGGCCGGCGCCGAAGGCCTTGAGCGGCTGGCCGGGTTCCTGCATCAGCCCGTACTCGGCGGTGTACCAGTAGAGCCGGGTGATCATCTCGTCGCCGCCAAGCGCGATCAGGTCGGTCGCCTTCTCGCCATACATCTGCATGAAGTCGCCGAACACCGGCTGGCTCAGCACCGGCACGTGGCCGAAGAAGTCGTGGAACATGTCGGGCTCGACGATGTAGTCGAGCTCGTCGCGCGTCCTCAGCCAGTTGGTGACGGGGAAGCGGCGGTTGGCCAGATGGTCGAAGAACGGCTGTGCCGGGATCAGCCCGGGCACCGCCACGATCTCCCAGCCGGAGAGCTTGCGCAGCTTCTCGCTAACTTCGTGAAAATCCGGGATGCGGTCGACGAGGCCAAGCGCCGACATGCCGTCGAGATAGGATTTGTGCGCCAGACGCTGGGTCAGCTTGGTCTGGCGGTCGCACAGCGTGCGCCACACATCTTGCTCGGCTTGGCTGTAGTCGTATTTCTGTTCGACGGTGAAATCCGCCCGGCAGACGCTGTAGTCGCCGCGCAGCCCCTGGGCCGCGCATTCCTGTGCGTAGTCTTGAACGCTGATGCTCATGTCTGATCCTCCCCGGAAACAGCTTTGATGAGGAATCATAAGCGCTGCGGTCGAGCGGAATTCACCTCTTTGCGCGCATCTCTGCGAGATTTGAGGTATATTCACCCAAATTGCCAAAGCGGGTAGTGAAAATGCCTCAGTTTGACGAGTTTGAGATCAGGATGCTCGACATTCTCCAGCGCGACGGGCGCAAGCCGGTTTCCGAGATCGCGCAGGAGATAGGTCTTTCCAACACGCCCTGCGCCCGCCGCTTCGAGGCGCTGCAGGAAGCCGGCGTTATCAAGGGATTTTCCGCTCGCATCGGCCGGCGCGCGGTCGGTCTGATGGTCGAGGTCTTCGTCCAGGTCAGGCTGGTCAGCCACAGCGACGATTCGCCGGAAAAATTCATTGCCGCCGTGCAGCGCATGGACGAGGTCTCGGCCTGCTGGACGATGACCGGCGACTACGACTTCCTGCTGCATGTCATGGTGCCCAACGTCGACGACCTCAACGCTTTCGTCATGCACCGGCTGATGCGCCTGCAAGGCGTGCGCGACGTGCACACGCAGCTGGTGCTGCAGAACATCAAGGGCCCCGGCCACGTGCCGCTTGCGCATTTGCGGGGTTAGGGGAGGGACTAAGGGTCGGGATAGGTGAGCGGGTAATGTTCGCCGACGAGACAGTTGACGGGTTTCTGGGCCTGGATTTTCAGGACGCCGGGTGCATCGGTGATGCCGCCGACTTCGAGCACGAGCTTGCGGCGGATGGCGGTGATGAACTCGGATGCCAGGTGGATCGGCAGCACGAACGAGCCCGGGCCGCCGGTGACGCATTCGGCGTAATAGCGGTCGATGTCTTCGAGGCTTCCTGTCGGCCGGACGAGGATCGGCAGGCCGTTGATGATAATCCCTTTTGCAACCGCGTTGTTGCGCGCCACCTCCACCGGCGCGCCGAGGTTGTTCGGTCCGTCGCCCGAGATGTCGATGACCTTCTTTTCGCCGCGGAAGACATTTTGCTCCAGCAGGTTCGAACCGAACGCCACGGCGTTCGAGATCGAGGTGCCGCCAGATCCGCCGATAGGTTTGACGGCGAGGGCGGCTGCGAAGGCATCGGCGCTCGCCGCGCCGTCGATGATCTGCCACGGAATGACCGATTCCGGCCTTACGGTTCCCGCCCACTCGAAATAGGTCAATGCGATCCGGCCTCGGGAGCCCGCCAGCACGGCATTGATGAAGTCGGGATGGCGCAGCGCCCTGACGTAGCCGGCGCGCTGAAGCGCGAACTCGCCTTCGTCCATCGAACTCGAAACGTCGACGGCCAGCACCAGTTCGACATCCACGATCCCAGCGTCCACACCAGTGACCGGCGTGGCAGGCAATTCGCAACCCGTGCACAGGATCAGTGCCAGCGCAGCCAGCATTGTTCGTCGTCCGAGAGACCCAGAGGTCAGTGTGCGTCAATGCTGGGAAAAGGAAAGCCGCAGCGCTTCAAGGCTTCGTGAATACGAGGCCTGTTCTTGAAACGACAAGGCCGGCAAAAGCCGGCCTGTCTTTGTCCTTTGAGGAAGGTTGCCCGCTCCTTACGGAACGATCAGCGTTCCCGCACCGTGCTCGGTGAACAGCTCGAGCAGCACCGAATGCGGGGTCTTGCCGTTGAGGATGACGACGCCTTCGACGCCGCGCTCGATCGCCTCGATGCAGGTTTCGACCTTGGGGATCATGCCGCCCGAAATCGTGCCGTCCTTGATCAGCGCCTTGGCGTCGGCGACGGTCAGCTCGTCGATGAGCTTCTTGTCCTTGTCGAGCACGCCCGGCACGTCGGTCAGGAACAGCAGGCGCGAGGCCTTGACCGCGCCGGCGATGGCACCCGCAAAGGTGTCGGCGTTGATGTTGTAGGTGTGGCCGTCGCGGCCAGGCGCGACGGGCGCCAGCACCGGGATCATTTCCGAACGGGCCAGCAGGTCGAGCAACGTGCGGTCGACTTCGACAGGCTCGCCGACGAAGCCGAGATCGATCACCTTCTCGATGTTGCTGTCGGGGTCGACCATGGTCTTCTTGGCCTTTTCGGCGAAGACCATGTTGCCGTCCTTGCCGCACAGGCCGATCGCCCATTCGCCTTCGGCGTTGATGAGGGCGACGATCTCCTTGTTGATCGAGCCGGCCAGGACCATTTCGACGATCTCGACCGTCTTCTGGTCGGTGACGCGCAGGCCGCCTTCGAACTTCGATTCGATGCCCATCTTGGTCAGCATCGCGCCGATCTGCGGGCCGCCGCCGTGGACGACGATCGGGTTGACGCCGGATTGCTTCAGTAAGGCAATGTCGCGGGCAAAGGCGCGGCCGAGCTCGACATTGCCCATGGCGTGGCCGCCGTACTTCACCACGACGGTCTTGTTTTCGTAGCGCTGCATATAGGGCAAGGCCGCGGAGAGCAGGGCAGCCTGCATTTCGGCGGTGGCGGCGACGTTCGTCGTCATCGGCATGGTCCCGGATCGGTGGAAAAGGTCGGCGCGGTCTTAGCCGGAAACCGGGCAGGGGGCAAATGGTTCGATGGCCCTGGCGCGCATGTAACGCATGCCCACGCGCCGCGAAAACGGTTGCATGTCGCCCGGCACTCTAAACAGCAGTTGCAAATAGTTTTGCGCGACGTAACTTGGCGGTCATGACGCCGCAGGACATCACCAAGCTGATTGTTCGGACCTCGATGAAGGACCGTGCGGCCTTCGATTTGCTCTACCGGCAGACGAGCGCGAAACTTTTCGGCGTCTGCCTGCGTGTATTGAACGACAGGGCAGATGCCGAGGAAGCGCTGCAAGAGGTCTTCGTCAAGATCTGGACGAAAGCGGACCGCTTCGCAGTTTCTGATCTCAGCCCCATTTCGTGGCTTGTAGCAATCGCGCGCAATCATGCGATCGATCGCATACGGGCGCGGCGTCAGGCGCCTCTCGCAATCGATGAGGCGCTCGAGGTCGCGGATCCGGGGCCGGGGCCAGAGGCTGCAGCAGTGGCGGGCGGCGAAGCCGAGCGCATCCATGGCTGCCTGGAGGAACTTGAAAAGGACAAGGCCGCCGCGGTTCGCGGCGCCTATCTCAAGGGGGAGAGTTACAACGAACTTGCGGACCGCCACGGCGTGCCGTTGAACACGATGCGTACCTGGCTGCGCCGCAGCCTGCTCAAACTTAGGGAATGTCTGGAAAGATGACGCTCGCGCAAGACAATGGACAGGAACGTGGGGGCGACGACCTAGTCGCCGCCGAATACGTTCTCGGCGTCCTGCCTGCCGACGAGCGGCGTCAGGCCAGTGCCCGCATCGATGGCGAGCCTGGTTTCGCCCGCATGGTCGACCAGTGGGAAGTGCATTTCGCCCCGCTCGCCGCGGCCTACCCGGAGATCGAGGCCCCGGCCTCGGTGAAGCCGGCGATCGACCGCAGGCTGTTCTCTGGGACCGCGACGTCGTCGGCGCCAAGCACGCAAGGCTCTACAGGCCTGTGGGCCAGCCTCGCCTTCTGGCGCGGCCTGGCAACGGCGGCCGTCGCTGCCCTCGCGCTTTATATCGCTGTCCCCTACATCAACCCGCCCGCCGGCTTGCCGCAGGAGCGCATGGTTGCCTCGCTTGCCGCTGACGGCAGCGACGTCAAGTACATGGTCATGTACGACGCAGCTACCGGCGAAGTCGGCCTTTCACATGTCGCGGGCGAACGTGGTGCCGGCAAGGACTTCGAGCTCTGGATGATCGAAGGCACCAATCCGCCGGTGTCGATGGGCGTCATTCCCGTGGGCACGACCATGAAGATGCCGGTCAAGGAAGACATGCGCGCCAAGCTCGCTGCTGGCGCGGTCCTTGCCGTCAGCCTCGAGCCGACGGGCGGCTCGCCGACCGGCCAGCCGACCGGTCCGGTCGTTGCCGCCGGCGACCTTCGCGACATCTGATCCAGGAAATAATTGCCCGAATTCGCGAAGGGCTGAAACTTTTCTCCTGCGTGACCGTACCTATAAGGTTTGCCAAAAGATTAGATTGAAAGAAATGAAATATTTCTCTCGAGAATGTGAAACTATATGATCTCATACTCGTAATTCCTTGTGCCTTTCCAATTCGGGAAACAACCCAAGGAGTTACATGATGCGTAAGATCTCTATCGCTTTGCTCGCCGGTGCTTTTTCCGCTCTTGCCAGCTTTGCTTATGCCGAAAACCCGATGGTTGGCGGTGCCGCGATGTTTGCCGACAAGAACATCGTCGAAAACGCGGTCAATTCGAAGGACCACACCACGCTCGTCGCTGCCGTGAAGGCGGCCGGCCTGGTCGAGACGCTGCAGGGCAAGGGCCCGTTCACCGTCTTCGCACCAACCAATGAAGCCTTCGCGGCTCTTCCGGCCGGCACTGTCGAGACCCTGCTCAAGCCTGAGAACAAGGACAAGCTGACCAAGATCCTGACCTGCCATGTCGTCGGCGCCAAGGCGATGGCAGCTGATGTCACCAAGATGGTCGCGGATGATGGCGGCGCCCACAAAGCAAAGACCGTCGGTGGTTGCGAACTGACGCTGAAGGCCGATGGCGGCAAGGTCACCGTGACCGACGAGAATGGCAATGTCGCCAATGTCACGATTGCCGATGTCGAGCAGTCGAACGGCGTCATCCATGTCATCGACAAGGTTCTGCTGCCCAAGATGTAAGCCCGGGGGGCAGCGTGGTTGTGCGACGCTGTCGCTCCCTGAGGCTCGCGCAATCGGCAACGCGCCCCGCAACGGTCACCGTTGCGGGGCGTGGTTCGTCGGGCGCCGGCTCCAGACCCTCAAGCCCTGTTGATTTCGCCGTGATACGGTGCCGGCCTATGGTCGGCCAGGAGAAATGCCATGGACCGCCGTACATTCCTGCTGGGCAGTGCCGCGTTCGCCGTTCTTGCCGGCTTTGTCGTCTCGAGGCGATTGACCATCGCCGCCCCTGCATTGGCCGAGACTTTTGAAGTCACCAAGACAGATGCCCAGTGGCGGGCAATCCTTTCTCCCGCAGCATTCGCCGTGCTGCGCAAGGAGGATACCGAGCCGCCTGGGTCGAGCCCGCTGCTCAATGAGCACCGCAAGGGCACGTTCAACTGCGCCGGCTGCGACCTGGCTGCCTACTCGTCCGAGACCAAGTTCGATTCCGGCACCGGCTGGCCGAGCTTCTGGGACGCGCTGCCCAATTCGATCGGCACCAATGTCGATACGTCGCTGCTGATGACCCGCACCGAAGTGCATTGCCGCCGCTGCGGCGGCCATTTCGGCCACATCTTCGACGATGGCCCGCCGCCGACCAACAAGCGCCATTGCATCAACGGACTGGCCCTGACGTTCAGGCCGGCCGCGGCCTGATCTTTTCCTGAAAATATCCCTTGACCTCAAGATATATTGAGGTTGCATGAATGCGCTCTCACGGGATCCAGGATGGAAAAAGGAGAGCAGCGATGAGCCAGAATGCAGAGAACGAACAGAACGGCCCGGTGGCGTTCGTCAACATCTTCACCTTGAAGCCGGGCAAGCTCGACGAGTTCATCGCGCTGCAGAAGATCAATCTGGACCGTTCGGTTGGCAATGTGCCGGGATGGCGCGGCAGCCGGCTGCACCGGGCGATCGACGGCGACACGGCGATCATGATCAGCACATTCGATTCAGTCGCCGATCACAACGGGGGTGCATCAGACGCAAGGGTTCGCCGAGCATATCGCCAAGGTCGGGCCACTGATCGAGAGCGTGACGCCGGCCTATTATCAGGTCGTCCACGAGGTGAAGCAGGCCTGAGGCCGGTTTGCCTCAGAGTGCATGTGACGGCGGCCCTAATCAGCCGCCGTTGACCACCAACGCGATCGCCGCGCGCAGTTCGTCCAGGCCTTCGTTCTTCTCGGACGAGGTTGCCAGCACGGTCGGGAAGGCGGCGGCGCGCTTCTTGATTTTCAGAAGCGTGTCTTCGATCAGCGGCTGCACGCCGGCGGCCTTGATCTTGTCGGTCTTGGTCAGCACGATCTGGTAGGAGATCGCCGCCTTGTCGAGCAGGGTCAGCACCTCCTCGTCGTTCTTCTTGATGCCGTGGCGGGAATCGATCAGCAGGTAGACGCGCTTGAGCGTCACCCGGCCGCGCAGATAGTCGAACACCAGCTTGGTCCAGGCATCGACCTGTTCCTTCGGCGCCTGGGCGTAGCCGTAGCCGGGCATGTCGACGAGCGCCATCGGCGGCAGGTCGCTTGCCTCGCCGGAAAAGCCATCCGGAACGAAATAGTTGAGCTCCTGCGTGCGCCCCGGTGTGTTCGAGGTGCGGGCGAGGCCGCTGTGGCGAACCAGCGCGTTGATCAGCGACGACTTGCCGACATTCGAACGGCCGGCGAAGGCGATCTCCGGCGGGCCTTCCGGCGGCAGGAACTTCATGGACGGCACGCCGCGGATGAAAACCCAGGGGCGCTTGAAGAGCTCGGCATCCACCGTGCGATTGGTCGTATGTTCGTTCAAGCCGCTGCCTCCAGCAGAGAAATATCCGAGCCGCGAATGGCCTTGAGGTTGCGGCCGATCTTGTCCACCGGCCAATCCCACCAGGCAATCGTCAGAAGCCGTTCGATGGTCTTGTCGTCGAAACGCTTCTTGACCACGACGGAAGGATTGCCGGCTACGATCGCATAAGGCGGTACGTGCCTGCTGACAACCGATTTCGCAGCAATGATGGCGCCGTGGCCGATATGGACCCCCGGCAGGATCACCGCTTCCATGCCGATCCAGACGTCATTGCCGAGCACCGTGTCGCCGCGCACCTCCTGCTGCCAGGTGGCGAGGTCGAAGCCTTCCTCCCAGCCATGGCCAAAAATATTGAACGGATAGGTCGAAAATCCGGACATGGCGTGGTTGGCACCGTTCATGATGAAGCGCGCGCCTTCGGCGATGGCGCAGAACTTGCCGATGATCAGCTTGTCGCCGATGAACGGGTAGTGGTGCAGCACGCATTTCTGCTGGAACAGGTCGGGCCCGTCGGGATCGTCGTAATAGGTGAAGTCGCCGATCTCGATGTTTTCGGCGTCGACGAGGGATTTGAGGAAGCCGACGCGCTTGTGCATCGGTATCGGGTGCTTGATGGCAGGGTTAGGTCCATGCATGGCGTTTCGTCCCCATTGCTGCACGTCAATACCAGTATAGCGCGATCCGCGACGAAGACATCGGCGACGATGATCTTCGAGATTTGGTTTTTGCGTAGTTGGAGACTGGCTTGCTGGATCGACATTGCAAACCGGGGTTCCGCAAGGGCTTGCAGAACCCCGGCCTTTGCCGAGACGGTTCAATTCTGACCGGGGGGGATTGGTCAGAAACCGCCACCCCGCAGGCTGATGCTTGAGAGGCATTGCTCAGCTACGCTGCCGTTTGGAAAAAAGTTTCAGCCCCCGGTTGAAGAAAATTCAGATTGCTCAGAATGCAAAAAAGCCCCGGCGCTTTCCGGGGCTTTTTCGTTTCGTCTCGACTGTCCGGCTATTCCGCCGGTGTCGGTTTCTTCTTGAACAGCGCCACCAGGTTGTCCCACAGCTCGATCTTGGCGCCCTGGCGCTTCATGATCACGCCCTGCTGCAGGATCGACAGCGAGTTGTTCCAGGCCCAGTAGATGACGAGGCCCGCCGGGAACGACGCCAGCATGAAGGTGAACAGGATCGGCATCCAGGTGAAGATCATCGCCTGGGTCGGATCCGGAGGGGTCGGGTTCATGCGCATCTGCAGGAACATGGTGACACCCATGATCAGTGGCCAGACGCCGATCATCAGGAAGGCAGGCACGCCCCACGGCAGCAGGCCGAACAGGTTGAACAGCGAGGTCGGATCCGGCGCGGCCAGGTCGTGGATCCAGCCGAAGAACGGAGCATGGCGCATTTCGATGGTGACGTAGAGCACCTTGTAGAGCGCGAAGAACACCGGAATCTGGATCAGCACCGGCCAGCAGCCGGCCAGCGGATTGATCTTCTCGGTCTTGTACAGCTCCATCATCGCCTGTTGCTGCTTCATCTTGTCGTCCGCGTATTTCTCGCGGATCTCAAGCATCTTCGGCTGCACCATCTTCATGTTCGCCATCGACTTGTACGACTTGTTGGCGAGCGGGAAGAAGATGGCCTTGACGATGACGGTGGTGGCGAGGATTGCCAGACCGAAGTTGCCGAGCATCTTGTAGAGGGTGTCGATGAGCCAGAACATCGGCTTGGTGATGAAGTAGAACCAGCCCCAGTCGATCAGCAGGTTGAACTGGCGGATCTGGCGGTCTTCTTCATAGGCGTTGATCTTGGCCACTTCCTTGGCGCCGGCGAAAACCAGCGTCTCGACGGTAGCCGACTGACCGGCCGCAACTGTGATCGGGTCGGTCATGAAGTCGGCCTGGTAGCGTGGGCGACCGTCCGCGAAATAGGAGAAGCGTGGCTGGAACGGCTGCTTGGCCGAAGGCACCAGCGACGCTGCCCAGTACTTGTCGGTGATGCCGAGCCAGCCGTCGGTCGATTTGCCAGGCAGGATCTGCTTGTCTTCCTCGATGGTCGAGTACTTGATCTCCTGCAGGCCTTCGGTGCCGGTGACGCCGATCAGGCCTTCGTGCAGAACGTAGGTCGAGGCATGCAGCGGCTTGTCGAAGCGGGTCAGGCGGCCATAGTTCGACACAGCGATGTCGGCGGCGCCGGCGTTGGTGACAGTGTCGGTCACCGTGAACATGTAGTTCTGGTCGACAGCGATGGTGCGCTTGAAGGTCAGGTTCTTGTCGTTGGTGTAGGTCAGCGTGACGGGCGTTGCCGGCGTCAGCGTGGCGTTGGCTTCGGCCGTCCAGACGGTGTCGGGACCCGGCACGGCACCCGTGGCCTCGGAGCCGACGAAGCCGATCTCGCTATAGAAGCCCGACGGCAGGGCCTGCGGGTTCAGCAGTTCAATAACGGGCGAATTCGGTTCGACAGTGACGCGGTAGTGCTTGAGGCTGATGTCGTCGATGCGCGCGCCGGTCAGGTTGATCGAACCCTTGAGGCTCGGCGTGTCGACAGGGACGCGGCCCGAGGCAGCAAGCGCCTGTGCACGGTCGGCCACGGCGACCTGCGTCGTCGGCGCGCCGGGGACACCGGCCTGCGGCGTCGCTGGCAAGCCGGCGCTGGTGCCCGGTGCGGTGCCGGGCGTGCCTGCTGCCGGGGCCTGCTGCGCCACGCGCTCTGCCTCGATGCGCGCGGCTTCGCGCTGCGATTCGACGCGCGGGTTCATGTAGAACACCTGCCAGAGCGTCAGGATCAGCACCGACAAGGCGATGGTGATGAAGAAGTTACGGTTGTTTTCCATCGAAAGCCCTTATCGCGTTCCGCGAATACGCCGAGAAAGTTCGGCCGTGATCTGGCCGAAGGGCGCGGTGAGCACGTCTTCGCGCCCGACGATCACATAGTCTTTGCCGGCGGCCATGTCACCTGCGGCATGTGTACGAACGGCTTCCCTGAGGCGCCGCTTCACGCGATTGCGAACAACCGCATTGCCGACCTTCTTGGTGACGGTGTAGCCGACCCGCGGCCCCGCACTGTCGTCGCGATCCAGAACCTCGACGAGAAAAAACCGCCCGCGCCGCTTGTCACCGCGGCGGACGGCCAGAAACTGTTTTCTTTTCAGAAGCCGTTCGGGGCCGCGTCCATACGGAGCAGACCCCTCTGGCTTGCCGTCAGCGGGCAAGGTTCCCGCCTATGGCTTAGGCGGAAAGCCGCTTGCGGCCGCGGTTGCGGCGAGCTGCGACGACGCCACGACCACCCTTGGTTGCCATGCGAGCACGGAAACCATGACGGCGCTTACGGACGAGTTTGGAAGGCTGATAGGTACGCTTCATTTGTTTTTACACCGCGGCGTGCGGCCCTTCTTGATTCTGTCACTTTGTAACAGGAGCTTGGCTCAGCTTGCCTCGACGCGATCAAAAACCGCGACGGAAGCGGGTCCCGAGCGTGTGCGGGCTTATAGAAAGAAGGTATCGCGAAGTCAATCCGCCGGTGCCGGCGCCACCGAAGGTTGTTGCCCGCTGTCAGCAGAAGACAGGGGACAGCGCCGCCACCCAGACATTTTGCAGTGCGGAATTTGCAACTGCGTTGCGATCGCCTATCTTTGCCATAAAGGGGATGCAAGGCAGTTCGTACTCATTTTAGTCCGAAGCGCATCATTCCCGCACTGGCCTCGCAGCAAAGAACAGCATGACTGAAGCAGCCGATACCGGTGTATTTCCCGGAAAACAGGCGGACCGTTCGGTTCCGCTTTCGCGCGGCCTGTCGGCCAAGCTGCTGCTGCTGACCATCGCCTTCGTACTCTTCGCCGAAGTGCTGTTCTTCCTGCCCTCGGTCGCAAGCTTCCGCATCCGCTGGCTCGAGGAGCGTCTGGCCACTGCCGCGGCCGTCGCCACGATCCTTGTGCAGGGCGACCCGACCACGCTTTCCCGCGCAGCCCAGAACGACGTGCTGGCGGCGATCGGCGCCAAGGCCATCGCCGTGCGCGACGGCGGCGTGTCCCGCCTGCTTGTCGTCGCCGACATGCCGCCCGAGGTCGACGAGCATATCGACATCGCCAAGGAAGGCGTGCTCGACTCGATGCCCGACGCCATCGACACGTTGCTGTTCGGCGGCAACCGCATGCTGCGTGTCTACGGCCGGGTAGGCGAGAGCGCCAAGGAGTTCGAACTCGTCATCCCGGACTACCGGCTGCACCGCGCCATGCTCGCCAATGCACGCTACATCGTGTTCGTTTCCCTGCTCATCTCGCTGTTCACTGCGGCACTGGTCTATGCCGCCATCGACCGCATCATGATCAAGCCTATCCGCGCCATGACGCGCTCGATGCTGGCCTTCTCCGATGCCCCGGACAATCCCGCCGGCGTCATCGCTCCCGAAGCCCGCTCCGACGAGATTGGCCTTGCCGAGCGCGAGCTGGCGGCGATGCAGACGCACCTGCAGCGGATGCTGCACGAACAGAAGCATCTCGCCGACCTCGGCCTCGCGGTGTCGAAGATCAACCACGACATGCGCAATATCCTGGCCTCGGCGCAACTGATGTCCGACCGCCTGCGCATGGTCAAGGATCCGGCCGTGCAGGCCTTCGCGCCGAAGCTGCTCAGAACGCTCGACCGTGCGGTTGCCTATTCAGAGAACGTGCTGTCCTACGGCCGCGCCCAGGAACCGGCGCCGGCGCGCCGCCGCCTGCGGCTGAGCCAGCTTGTCGACGACGTTCATGGCCTGCTCGGCCTCGAGCCCGAATCGGGCATCGAATTCTTCAATGCCGTCGACACTGAGTTCGAGATCGAGGCCGATCCAGACCAGCTGTTCAGGGTGCTGACAAATCTGTGCCGCAACGCCGTGCAGGCCATGGCGGGCGCCGCCGACATCGCCATCGTCAATCGCCTGACCGTCTATGCCGAGCGCGAGGGCAGCGTCAGCCGCATCCTGGTTGCGGATACCGGCCCCGGCCTGCCGCAAAAGGCGCGCGAGAACCTGTTTGCCGCCTTCCGCGGTTCGGCCCGCAGCGGCGGCACCGGCCTCGGCCTCGCCATCGCCTACGAGCTGGTGCGCGCGCATGGCGGGCAGCTGGAACTCGTCGAAAGCGCCGGCGGCCGCACCGTGTTCGCCGTCACCATCCCGGACCAGCCGGTTCGTCTCGACGAAGCACGTCAGGGCATGCGCCGTCCGGCCTGATCAAAAAACTTTGCCGGCGGCGGCTTGCATTTCACAATTCCAGCCTTTAGGTAGCGCCCATCGCCGCAGTCGATTGACCGCAGCGTGTTGGCCGTTCAGTCGGCCTGTTGCGCGCCCGTAGCTCAGCTGGATAGAGCACCAGACTACGAATCTGGGGGTCAGAGGTTCGAATCCTTTCGGGCGCGCCATTTTCTCCATCGCCAAAGCCATATTGTTGCCAGCTAGACAGCCTGTTGGCTGATGGCGGTGGCATTAGCCGCGACAACTGCAAGCAGTGCTGACGCGGACGGCCAGTCCATGAAGCTGATTGGCACCGGATACAACTTTGGCAGCGCCTATCGTGGCGTCACCGGCCGCCGACAGGTTTTCCCAGAAAAGTTTGAACGGGGCGGCTTGCAATTCGCCAAGTCAGCGGCTAGTTAGCGCCGGTCGCTGCGGTCGATTGATCGGAGCTTCCCCGGCCGTTTCCTTGATGGCCTAATGCGCGCCCGTAGCTCAGCTGGATAGAGCACCAGACTACGAATCTGGGGGTCAGAGGTTCGAATCCTTTCGGGCGCGCCATTCTCCTTACCTTTTACAATCGACCGTGAAGGCCTTTGCAACAGCGCCGGCCCTCTGTTCGCGCGCCGGTCAGCTGACCGTATTTTCCTTCTTGTGCTCGCAGTCCCGGCCGCTGTCCTGGCCGCCTGGCTGCGGGCAATTTTCGCCGGTGCACTCCTGGGCCTGGGCGTGAGTGATTGCCGCCGGCCCGCTGGCGCCGGCGACAAGGAGAATGGCGATCGAGAAGGCGAAAAGGAGCAGGCGCATTACATCTCTCCTTATGGCTGGGGCGACCAGATGCCGGCAAGTTAGCGGTCGGCGCGGCATGATCGGCGGCGCGCGGCAACCATACTGCCCTTGCGGCAGCATAGCGCAAGTGACGTAGCGACAACACATCTCGCCGGTCGGCTGACGGTGGGGAAAGAATGCCGCAGGGCGGCGTCGTACGGCCGCCGCATTTGCATTTGCCGCGACGGCCATTTTTGTTTAAGGCGATCCTCATGTCGCACTTGCCCGAGACTCTGCTCGCCGGTTATCGCAACTTCATGACCGGTCGCTACGCGGCCGAGACGGACCGTTACAAGTCCCTGGCGCGTGAAGGCCAATCGCCCGAGACCCTGGTCATTGCCTGCTGCGATTCCCGCGCCGCACCCGAAACCATCTTCGATTCAGGCCCCGGCGAGCTCTTCGTTGTCCGCAATGTCGCCAACCTCGTGCCGCCTTATTCGCCGGATGGCGAGTTCCATTCGACCTCGGCGGCGCTCGAATTCGCCGTGCAGGCGCTGAAGGTCAAGAACATCGTCGTCATGGGCCACGGCCGTTGCGGTGGTATCCGCTCGGCACTCGACCCCAATTCGACGCCGCTCTCTCCCGGCGACTTCATCGGCAAGTGGATGAGTCTGGTGGCGCCGGCCGCCGAAACTGTGACCAGCAACACGATGATGACGCAGACCGAGCGCCAGACGGCACTCGAGCGCATCTCGATCCGCTACTCGATCGCCAATCTGCGCACCTTCCCTTGCGTGAAGATCCTCGAGCAGAAGGGCAGGCTGGAACTGTTCGGCGCCTGGTTCGACATTTCGGCCGGCGAGCTGTGGGTCATGGACCGCGAAACCGGCGATTTCGAGCGTACCTCCATCGCCTGACCTCTGGCGGCTGGCCCCATCCCAGAGACTTGAATGGCCTGACGTCTCCGGCCTAGCTTTGCGCAAGAGCCTTGGGCGCCCGTGCCCATGGTTTCGCCGGCGAGGAGCCAAGCCATGACGATTGCCAAGCCCCGCCATTTGCTCGACGGCAGCCATCGCCGCATGTTCATCGGTGGCGCATGGGTCGATGCCGCGTCCGGCGAGACGTTCGAGACGCGCAATCCCGCCACTGGCGAGGTCATCGCCACGGTGCCGCGCGCCAGCAAGAAAGACATCGAACGCGCCGTTGCTGCCGCGCGCAATGCGTTCGATGGGCCGTGGAGCCGTTTCAAGCCGCATGAGCGGCAGAAGCTGCTGCTGAAGATCGCCGATCTGTTCGAGCGCCATTGGGAAGAGATCTGCGTCTCCGACACCACCGACATGGGCCTGCCGATCGCCCGGGCGCGGGGCAACGCCAACCGCGTCCTTGGCATGCTGCGCTACTACGCAGGCATGGCAACGGCGCTGCACGGCCAGACCATCGACAATTCGCTGGCAGGCGACATCGTCTCCTACACCCGCAAGGAGGCGATAGGGGTCGTCGGCGCCATCATCCCGTGGAACGCGCCGACCGCGGCCTCCGTCTGGAAGATCGGTCCCGCCTTGGCCACGGGCTGCACCGTTGTGCTGAAGCCGTCGGAGGAGGCGCCGCTGACGCCGCTTTTGATCGCCGAACTGATGGCCGAGGCAGGCGTGCCTGACGGCGTCGTCAACGTCGTCACCGGCACGGGTGCTGAGGCGGGCGCGCCGCTCGCCGAGCACACGGGCGTCGACAAGATCGTCTTCACCGGCTCAACAGCCACCGGCCAGAGCATCGTCCGCGCCTCGGCCGGCAACCTCAAGCGCGTGTCGCTCGAACTCGGCGGCAAGTCGCCGGTCATCGTCTGCGCCGATGCCGATCTCGAACGCGCGGTGCCGGTTGCCGCCATGTCGGTCTTCGCCAATTCCGGCCAGGTCTGCATCGCCGGCTCCAGGCTGTTCGTCGCGCGATCGATCCACGACGAGTTCGTGGCGCGGCTGGCGGCATATGCCGCAGGTTTGCGTATTGGCAACGGCATCGATCCCGAGACCGAAATCGGCCCGCTGATTTCGCCACGCCAGCTGCAGCGCGTCGAGGGCTATCTGCGCGCCGGCTCGGAGGAAGGCGCGCGGCTCGTTGCCGGCGGCACCAGGCTATCGCAGGGCGCGCTGGCGGCCGGAAATTTCATAGCACCCACTGTCTTCGCCGGCGTCTCCGACACCATGCGCATTGCGCGCGAGGAGATTTTCGGCCCGGTCATTTCGGCTCTGCCCTTCGACACGCTCGACGAGGTGGTGCGGCGCGCCAACGACACGCCTTACGGCTTGGCGGCGGGCGTCTTCACCCGCGATCTTGCCACCGCGCACCAGCTGTCGCGGCGGTTGCAGGCCGGCTCGGTGTGGGTCAACACCTATCACGCCATCGACCCGGCGGTGCCGTTCGGCGGCTACAAGATGAGCGGTTACGGTCGCGAAGGCGGCTCCGAGCATCTCGACGAATACCTCAACACCAAGGGCGTGTTCATCCGCATCGACTGAAAGCGTGCCCAAACGAAAAGCCGCGCCCGGCTGAGGGTCGCGGCTTCGTTTTAGACAGTGCCGACTGTTCTGCTCAGTCCATCAACTGGAATTCATAGAGCCTGCGATAGAGGCCGTCGGCCTCGATCAGGTCGGCGTGGCGACCCTGCTCGACGGCCTTGCCGTCCTGCATCACCACGATGTTGTCGGCCTGGTGGACAGTCGACAGGCGGTGGGCGATGGCAATGGTAGTACGCCCGTGCGAGAGCTTCTCCAGCGCCTCGCGGAACAGCGCTTCCGACTCGGCGTCGAGGGCGCTGGTGGCTTCGTCGAGCAGCAGAACATTGGCGTCGCGAAGGATGGCGCGGGCGATCGACAGGCGCTGCTTCTGGCCACCCGACAGCAACGCACCGTTTTCGCCGACCTGCGTTTCGTAGCCACCCTTGAGCGCCGTGATGAAGTCGTGCGCATTGGCGGCCTTGGCGGCCTCGATCACCTCGTCGTCGCTGGCGCCTTCGCGGCCAAGACGGATGTTGTGCATGATCGTGCCGGAGAACAGGAACGTATCCTGGCTGACATAGGCGATACGGTCGCGCACCGAGTGCAGCGTTCCGTGCGCAATGTCCTGGCCGTCGAACAGCACCTGGCCGCTGTCGGGGTCATACATGCGCATGATCAGGTTCATGATCGTCGACTTGCCGCTGCCGGACGGCCCGACAAGTGCTGTCATCTTGCCGTGCGGGAAGACGAGATCAAGGTCGCGCAGCACCGGCTCGCCATCGGCATAGGAGAAGCTGACATCCTTGAGCTCGATCTTGCCGGTGCCAGGGATCAATGCTTCCGCGCCGGGCCTTTCGGCAAGCGTCAGCGGCCGGTCGGAAAGTTCGTACATCATGCGCACGCCGATGAGGCCGGCTTCAAGAGAAACGCGAACGCGTGCGAGACGCTTGGCCGGTTCGTAGGCGAGCAGCAGAGCCGTGATGAATGCCATGATAGCGCCGGGCGTCTGGCCGCCCTGGATGACCAGATAGCCGCTGGCCAGCACGACGCCGGCGATGGCAAGACCAGCCAGCGTTTCCATGATCGGGCTGGTGCCAGCCTCGAGCGCTGCGATCGAATTGGCGCGCTTTTCGACGTCCGACACGGCCTTGTGCATACGGCCACGCATCAGTTGCTCAAGGTTGAAGGACTTGACGATGCGTACCCCGACAGTCGTCTCCTGCATCACCTGCACGATCTGGGCCAGTGACAGGAACTCGGCCTCCATGATCTTGCGAACTTTGCGCAGGATGATGTTGATGCCCAAAATGGCGATTGGTCCGACGACGAAGGCGACGAGCGACAGCACCGGTTGCTGGAACACCATCACGGCGATCAGGCCGAGCAGTGTGAACAGGTCACGCACGAAAGACGTGACGACGAGGTCGAGCACGGCGCGTGCCGCTTGGGCATTGTGGGTGACGCGGGTGATCAGGTCCGACGACGGGATCGAATGATAAAAGGAAATGCCTTGCGCTAGGATGCGATCGTAGATGATCCGCTGGCGCTCCGCGATGATCGCGTTGCCGACGCGGCTAAGATAAAACGACTGCACGAAGGTCGCGATGCCCTTGGTGATGAAGATCGCCGCCACCCCTCCAGCTATCAGGTAGACCTGATAGATGTCCTTGCCGATCACAAACTCATCGGTAATGTGCTTCATGATCAGCGCGCTGGACGCCGTCATGCCGGCCGTCACCAGCATGGCAATGATGGCGATGCCATAACCAAGTGCGTGCTGGCGGAATGACTCCCTGACCAGCCTCCAGATCAGAAGATGATTCTGCGTCGGACGAAAAAATCGAGGCAAATCAATAAGTCCCTTGGGCAATACTCTCCCGCGCCGGCCTGTATAGAGCACCTGCCAGCGAAGGGAAACTGCCGTTGATCTTTGGCTTTGGGCGTACTGTCGCAGCCGCCACGGCACGGTGGACAGTCGGGTGCCCCAGATTGCCGCTGTCGGCGATTTCGCATACCGTTGACCAAACGATAAAAAGTCGCCTTCGCCAAAGAAGACCAATACCAGCCAGAGGTGGATCGTATGCACAGCAATTCCAGCAATTCGGGCATTTCCAGACGCACCCTGATCAAGGTCGCCGGCGCGTCTGCCGCGGTCGCCGCAGTGGGCGTGCCCGGCCGTCTTTTCGCCGCCGACCCGATCAAGGTCGCGGCCGTCTACACCGTTCCGGTCGAACAGCAGTGGGTCAGCCGCATCCATAAGGCGGCAAACGCCGCCAAGGACCGTGGCGACATCGAATATGTCTATTCGGAAAACACCGCCAACAACGACTATGAGCGCGTCATGCGCGAATATTGCGAGGCCGGCCATAAGCTGATCCTCGGCGAGGTCTTCGGCGTCGAGGACGCCGCCCGTGCGGTCGCCAAGGACTACCCCGACGTCGCCTTCCTGATGGGCTCGAGCTTCAAGCCCGATGCCGCCGTGCCGAACTTCTCGGTCTTCGACAATTACATCCAGGACGCGTCCTACCTCTCCGGCCTCGTTGCCGGCGCCATGACCAAGTCGAAGAACATCGGCATGGTCGGCGGCTATCCGATCCCCGAGGTCAACCGCCTGATGAACGCCTTCATGGCGGGCGTGAAGGAAGTGGCCCCAGACACCAAGTTCCAGGTCGCCTTCATCGGCTCGTGGTTCGATCCGCCCAAGGCCAAGGAAACCGCCTTCGCCCAGATCGATGGCGGAGCCGACCTGCTCTACGCCGAACGATTCGGCGTCTCGGATGCGGCCAAGGAAAAGAAGGTGCTGGCCATCGGCAACGTCATCGACACCCAGGCAGACTATCCTGAAACCGTGGTTGCCTCGGCGCTCTGGCATTTCGAGCCGACGCTCGACAAGGCGATCGCGGAAGTGAAGGCCGGTACCTTCAAGGCCGACGACTACGGCGTCTATTCCTTCATGAAGAACGGTGGCTCGTCGCTGGCGCCGCTCGGCACATTCGAGGGCAAGGTGCCCGACGAGATCAAGGCCAAGGTCGCGGAGAAGGAAAAGGCGATCAAGGACGGCTCGTTCACCGTCGAGATCAACGACGCCGAGCCGAAGTCGAGCTAGCGCTGTTTCCTTCTCCCCTTTCACGGGGAGAAGGTGGCCCGAAGGGCCGGATGAGGGGCAGAGCCGACCTTTGGTGGTTTGCGCTGCCCCTCACCTGGCTGCCGCCATCCTCTCCCCGTGAACGGGGAGAGGAGCCTTGTCCGCAACACCGCTCCCGATCATCAACGTGACCAACACCCCAGTCCTTCGCCTCTCCGGCATCACCAAACGTTTCGGCCCGCTCGTGGCCAACGACGCCATTTCTTTCGAGCTCAAGCGCGGCGAGGTGATTGCGCTGCTCGGCGAAAACGGTGCCGGCAAGACCACGCTGATGAACATCCTGTTCGGCCACTACGTCGCCGACGAAGGCACGGTCGAGGCCTTCGGCAAGCCGTTGCCGCCGGGCGATCCACGCGCGGCCCTCGATGCCGGCATTGGCATGGTGCACCAGCATTTCACCCTTGCCGACAACATGACGGTGCTGGAAAACATCGCGCTCGGCACGCAGAGCCTGTGGCGGGCTCGGCTCGACCGAACAGCGGCGCGCCGGCGCATCGAGCAACTGTCGGCCGATTTCGGCCTGACGGTCGACCCGGCCGCCACTGTCTCCACGCTTTCCGTCGGCGAGCGCCAGCGCGTCGAAATCCTCAAGGCGCTCTACCGCGACGCCCATGTGCTGATCCTGGACGAGCCGACGGCGGTGCTGACGCCGGCAGAGACCGACGCGTTGTTCCGAACGCTGAAACTGCTCGTCGCCAAGGGCCTGTCGATCATCTTCATCTCCCATAAGCTCCATGAGGTGATTGCCGTCAGCGACCGCGTGCTGGTGTTGCGTGGCGGCCGCCTTGCGGGCGAACGCGAGACGAAGTCGACCGACCGCAAGGAACTGGCGGCCCTCATGGTTGGGCAGGAGGTCAAGCCGGCGGAGGTCAACCCGCCCAATGTGGGCAGGCCGCTACTCGTGCTCGACCGTGTGTCGACCGCGCGCCACAACGGCGCCGGCCTCGACGAGGTGTCGCTGACACTTTGTGCCGGCGAGATCACCGGTCTTGCCGGCGTTTCCGGCAACGGCCAGGCGGCACTTGCCGCACTCATATCAGGTACCCAGCGCCCGACGGGCGGCCGCATCTCGATCGGCGGCCAAGCCGTTGGCGATTGGTCGCCGCGCGCAGCCCTTGGCCACGGTGTCGCCCGCATTCCGGAGGATCGCCACGCCGTCGGCACGATCGGCGACATGAGCGTCACCGAGAATGTCATCGCCGAGCGCTACGGCAGCTCGCGCTTCAGCCGCATGGGTTTCCTCGACTGGAAGGCGGCGCGCCGCTTCGCCGAGGAGATCATCGCCGACTACGATGTCAAATGCCCGTCGCCCGAGGCGCGCATCCGGCTGCTTTCGGGCGGTAACATGCAGAAGCTCATCCTCGGCCGCGCACTCGATCCCGAGCCCGCGGTCATCCTCGCCAGCCAGCCGACGCGCGGCCTCGACGTCGGCGCTGTCGCCTATGTCCACCGCATGCTGCTCGCCGCGCGCGAGCGGGGCGCGGCGGTGCTGTTGATTTCGGAGGATCTGGAGGAAATCCTGGCGCTGTCCGACCGCATCGTCGTGATGTCCAAGGGAAGCCTGTCTGAGCCGTCGGCGCGGGGTGAGCGGACCATTCGGGAACTGGGGGAACTGATGGCGGGCCATGGCGGGGAGCAGGCGGCGTGAGGGGCATGTCCGCTTCTGCTGGGGCAGTGCTCGACGTTGCCCTCCTCTGTCCTGCCGGACATCTCCCCCACAAGGGGGGAGATTGGCCGTCATCGTGGTTCGCGCCAATCTCCGGCGTTGCAGGACTAATGCTGGCGCTCAAGCAGCGGGCTTCCAAAGTCACAGGACAAGGGTGGGCGCTGAAGCTGCTGATCTCCCCCCTTGTGGGGGAGATGGCCGGCAGGTCAGAGGGGGGCGCTGTCCCGCAAACATCTGCTGTTTCGCAGCCATCTCAAGCCGTTGGAAGGCAACATCATGCGGCTTGAGCCGAAACCTGCCCCGACGCTTGCAGTCACCTTGCTGTTCCCAATCGCGGCGATCGTCGCCACGCTGATCATCACCTCGCTGCTGGTGCTCGCGGCAGGCGCTTCGCCGCTCTCTGTCTTCTATCTCGTCGCCAAGGGCGCGGCGGGCTCGCAGTTCGCCTTGCTGGAGACGCTGACGCGCGCGACGCCGCTGATCTTCACCGGCCTTGCCGTTGCCGTCGCCTTCCGGGCCAAGCTCTGGAACATCGGCGCCGAGGCCCAGCTTTATGTCGGAGGCATCGTTACCGTCGTACTCGGCACCGGCGCGCTGCCTTTGCCCGCGCCCATCCTCATCCCCGTCATCATGGTTGCCGTCATGGCAGCCGGCGCGTTGCTGCTGCTTGGCCCGGCCGTGCTGAAGATCCGCTTCGGTGTCGATGAGGTGGTGACCACGCTGCTGCTCAACTTCATCGTGCTGCTGTTCGTGTCGATGCTGCTCGAAGGCGTGCTCAAGGACCCGATGGGGCTAGGTTGGCCTCAGTCGCAGAAGGTCATCGCCGAGGCACAGCTGCCACGCATCATCCAGGGTAAGCGGCTGCACTACGGCTTCGTCATCGCCATCGTCTCGGCAATCGTCGTCTGGGTCATCATGAAGAAGACCGTGCTCGGCTACGAGATGCGCGCCGTCGGCCACAATCCGGAAGGCGCGCGCTTCGTCGGCATTCCTGTCAACCGCGTGCTGATGAAGACCGCGCTGCTGTCGGGCGGGCTCGCGGCACTCGCCGGCTTCTCCGAAGTGTCGGGCCTCAAGGGCAACCTGACGCTCGACCTGTCGCCGGGCTATGGCTACTCGGGCATCGTCGTCGCCATGCTGGCCATGCTCAACCCGCTCGGAGTGATTGCCTCAGCGATCTTTGTCGCCGGCATCTTCGTCGGCGCCGACGCCATGAGCCGTGTCGCCAAGGTGCCGAGCTACATCGCCGACGTCATGGTCGCCACATCGCTCTTGACGATGGTGGTGGCGATATTGTTGACGCGGTTCAGGGTGAGGTGGAGGTGACCATGGACGCGCTCGAAATCCTCTTCACCGCCTCGTTCTGGGTCGCTGCCATCCGCATCGCTTCGCCGCTGATCTTCGCCACCATGGGCGAACTGATCTGCGAGCGCGCCGGTGTGCTCAATCTCGGCATCGAGGGCATCATGACCGCCGGCGCCTTTGCCGGCTGGTTCACCGTCTATGCCGGCGGCGACTTGTGGACAGGCGTGGCCATAGCAGCCCTTGCCGGCGCCATGTTCGGCCTGCTGCATGCGACGCTGACCGTGCCGCTCGGCCTGTCGCAGCATGTCGTGGGCATCGGTGTCACGCTGCTTGCCACCAGCCTCACTTATTTCACCTATCGCTTGGCGCTACCGGAAGTGACGTCGCCGCCCAAGATCGAGCCGTTCCAGCCGCTGCCGATCCCCGGCCTGTCCAAGATCCCCGTCCTCGGCGAGGCGCTGTTTTCGCAGACGCCGCTGACCTATCTCGCCTTCCTCACTGTCGCGGTCGTTGCTTGGGTGCTCTACCGCACGCCGGTCGGCCTCGCCATCCGCGCCGCCGGCGAAAACCCGTCGGCCGTCGAGGCACAAGGCATCTCGGTCACCGCCATCCGCATGGGCGCGGTGATGGTTGGCAGCGCGCTGATGGCCGTCGGCGGTGCCTTCCTCACCATGTCGGCGTTCAACTCGTTCTTCTTCGAGATGATCAATGGCCGCGGCTGGATCTGCATCGCACTTGTCGTCTTCGGCTCGTGGCGGCCAGGCAAGGCGCTGATCGGCGCCATCCTGTTCGCCGCCTTCGACGCCTACCAGGTCCGCCTGCAGCAGATGTCGGGCGGCATCGTGCCCTACCAGGTGTTCCTGATGATGCCTTACGCGCTGTCGATCCTGGCCCTGATCCTGGTGGCGCGCCGCGCTACCTATCCGAAAGCGCTGATGATTCCGTATCAGAAAGGCGAAAGATGAGCTTTGACCTGATCGTCAAGGGTGGCACGCTGCCCGATGGAACCGTTGCCGACATCGGCATCAAGGGCGACAGGATTGCCGCGATCGAGCCGAAGATCGATGCGTCGGCCGGTCAGGTCGTCGACGCCTCGGGCAACCTTGTCTCGCAGCCTTTCGTCGATCCGCATTTCCACATGGATGCGACCCTGTCCTACGGTCTGCCGCGCATCAACGCCTCGGGCACGCTGCTCGAAGGCATATCGCTGTGGGGCGAGCTCAAGCCGCTATTGACGCATGACGCGGTGAAGGAACGCGCGCTCGCTTATTGCGACTGGGCGGTTTCCATGGGCCTGCTCGCCATCCGTACCCATGTCGACACCTGCGACGACCGCCTGCTCGCCGTCGAAGCCCTGCTCGAGGTCAAGAAGGAGATCGCGCCCTACATCGACCTCCAACTCGTCGCCTTCCCGCAGGATGGCCTCTATCGCTCGCCGACGGCCCGGGAGAACACCATCCGCGCCCTCGACATGGGCGTCGATGTCGTCGGCGGCATTCCGCATTTCGAGCGCACCATGGCCGACGGCAAGCGCTCGGTGACCGAGCTGTGCGAGATCGCGGCCGAACGAGGCCTGATGGTCGACCTGCATTGCGATGAAACCGACGATCCGCTGTCGCGCCACATCGAGCAACTGGCCTACGAGGCCCAGCGTCTCGGCCTGCAGGGCAGGGTGGCCGGTTCGCATCTGACGTCGATGCACTCGATGGACAACTACTACGTCTCGAAGTTGCTGCCGCTGATCGCCGAAGCCGGCGTCTCGGCGATCCCCAACCCGCTCATCAACATCATGCTGCAGGGCCGTCACGACACCTATCCCAAGCGCCGCGGCATGACCCGCGTGCCCGAGATGCTGAAGGCCGGCATCCGTGTCGGCTGGGGCCAGGATTGCGTGCTCGATCCCTGGTATTCGCTCGGCACCGCCGACATGCTCGACGTCGCCTTCATGGGCCTGCATGTCGCCCAGATGTCGTCGCCGGCCGATATGCGCCGCTGCTTCGACATGGTCACCAAGGTCAATGCCGAGATCCTAGGGCTCGACCATCTCGGCCTCGCGGTCGGCAAGACCGCCAGCCTCGTCGTGCTCGACGCCGGCAACCCGATCGAGGCGGTACGCCTGCGCGCCGAGCGGCTATACGTGATCGCCAAGGGCAAGGTCGTGGCCGAGCGCCCGAAGCGCGACACGAAGCTGTCGATCAAGGGCCGTCCGGCAAGCATCAGCCGCCGTCACGTGGTGCCGCCGCAGGCGAATTGACCTATTCTGGGGCGTGGCTGGTAGTCACAAAAAAGTCTACAACAGGACTCAAGATTCGCACCGTTGCGGAAGGAGCAGGTCATGTTGTCGAGGTCGGTTTTCCTGGTTTTCGTGGCGGCTTTGCTTGCCGGCTGCGTGTCGTCGGAAGAACAGCGCGCCCGCGATGAAGACAAATGCCGCTCCTACGGCTTCACCAAGCGCAATGACGCCTTCGCCGAGTGCCTGCAGCGCATCGAGCTCGACCGCCGCGCCGAGTTTCGCCAGAGCAAGTCGGCGTTCGACGACTGGAACCGCCCTGTCGTGGTCTATCGCCCCGTCGTCGTGGCCCCCAAGCCGTAACCGCTGGTACTGCGACGGAGCAACGCATGGTCCAGGCCAGATTGCTCTCGCCATCGACGTTTCGAGCGCATAGATAGCCGTGATCCGGGCTCGTTGCCTGGCGGATGGCATCATGACTTTTCGACAAGCCCTAGCCCTCCCGAAGAACAACATGGTTCTTGCGGGCATCCTGCTTATGTTGCTGGGCGACTTCATGTTCGCGCTCAACGACGCCATGGGCAAATGGCTGGTCACCAGCTTCTCGGTTGGCCAGGTGCTGTTCATCCGCTCGATCGGCGCCTTCATCATCCTCGGCCCGATGATCGTCAGGCAGGGTCTCGGCCCGTTGACCAACGTCGAGCGCCCTGGCCTGCAGGTGCTGCGCGTCGTGCTCGCCACTGCCGACACCGCCTTCTTTTATGCCGCCGTCGCCTATCTGCCGCTGGCCGACGTCATGACCTTCTACATGGCAGGCCCGATCTACATCGCCGCCCTGTCGCATTTCTTCCTCGGCGAAAAGGTCGGCTGGCGCCGCTGGTTGGCCATCGTGCTCGGCTTCTGCGGGGTGGTCATCGCGCTGCGCCCGTCGACGGCTTCGCTGTCCTGGCCGTCGCTGTTCGCCGTCGTCGGCAGCATGTCCTTTGCCATCAGCCTGATCCTCAGCCGCAAGCTGCGCGCCACCAACGACACGACGCTGGTCACCTGGCAGACGGTCGGCGCGCTGATCATGGGCGGTATCCTCGCGGCCTCTGACTGGCAACCGGCAAGTGCTGTCGACTGGTCGGCCATGCTGCTGCTCGGCGTCGTCGCCTGTGCGGCGCATCTGCTGATCACCCGCGCGCTCAAGCTCGCGCCCGCCTCGGTGCTCGCGCCACTGCAATACACGCTCCTGATCTGGGCCGTGGTCATGGGCATCGCCTTTTTCGGCGACTACCCGGATGCCCAGATCCTGATCGGCTCGGCGATCATCGTCGTCGCCGGCCTGTTCATCTTCCATCGCCAGAAGGTGGTGGACAAGGCCGAGCCCGAGACGGTGCCGACCAGCGTGCACTGACGGGGTGTTGGGGGCTGCGCGGTGTTCGCCGGCCCGGTGATCTCTTTGAGTGGGCCGCGCCGGAGTTGTCACGCGGATAAGGGGCGCCGGACGGCGCCAGCCTTGCCGCAATCGGTCTGGTCCGCTTGAGGTATTCTGGACGGTCGCGACCAGCCGGTGCGAGCGGCTGAAGCAGGCGCTGCCTACCGCCCCAGCACCAGAGCCCAGTAGCGCTTGTCGCTGCCCTTGCTCTCGCGCACATAGGCGAGGCCGAACTTACCGAAGCGCGGGTCGAGCATGTTGCGGCGGTGGCCGGCGGAGTTCATCCACATCGAAAACAGCTTGGCCGGCTCCATGCCGCCATGGGCGATGTTTTCGGCCGCCGCGCCCGCGACCCCACCATCCTTCATGCGCGCGGCGAAATCCTTGCCCCAGCCGGTGGTGTGTTCCATCTTGCCGCTGCGCGCCATGTAGGCGGCCTGCGTCAGTGCCGCGCGCTCCAACGTCGAGTCGGGGCTCAGCGGCGGCAGGCCGTGCTCGGAGCGGATCGTCTGCAGATAAGTGACGCCGGTGGCCGACGCGCCGGCGCCATCGCCGGCGATGTTGGAGCCGGTCTGGCAGGCGACCAAGAACAGCAGGGACCCAAGGGCGGTCGCCCGCATAACCATGCCTGTCAGTCGCGCCATGATCTTATCCTTGTCTCGAGCCCGTCCTTGCGAGCCTTGATAAGGCAGATCATGGCTTTTTGGCGAGTGCTGCGCGCCCGGCCGGGGCGCGCTAAGGTCGCAGTTGGAACGCGTTATGCCTTCACCCTCGTCGCAGCTGGATCGAACAGCGGCTCGAGATGGATTTTTGCCGGCACCCGCTCCGTGGCCACCACCAGTTCGTAGCTGCCGCCGGTGAGGAACGCATCGTCGACGCCGCCGGCGTTTCTGACATAGCCGAATCCGATGTTCTTGCCGACCGTGTAGCCATAGCCGCCGCTGGTGAGATAGCCGACCGGCTGGCCGTCGCGCAGGATCGTCTCGCGGCCGACGAGCACGACCTCCTTGTCGTCGACGGTGAAGCAGGCGAGCCGCTTGGTCAGCGGCGCGTTGCCGAGCTTTTCCAGCGCTTTGCGGCCGAGGAAGTCGGTTTCCTTTTTGAGCTTCACCGCCCAGCCAAGGCCGGCCTCGAACGGTGTGTCATTGGGCGTGATGTCGGAGCCCCACGCGCGGTAACCTTTCTCCAGCCGCAGTGATTCCAGCGCGCGGTAGCCGATGGGGCGGATGTCATGTGCGGCGCCCGCCGCCATCAGCGCGTCGAACACCTCGCCGGTTGCCTCGATCGGCACATGTAGCTCCCAGCCAAGCTCGCCGACATAGGTCACGCGCAGCGTTCGCACGGTGGCGCCGGCGATCGTGATCTCGCGCACATGGCCGAAGGGGAAGGCGGCGTTGGACACGTCGGCAGAGGTAACCGCTTCGAGCACTTTCCGCGCATTCGGCCCCATCAGCGACAGCGTGCCGAACTGCTCGGTGACGTCGACGAGCTTCGCGTCCCAGCCTGTCGGGATGTGGTCACTGATCCAGGCGAGGTCGTGGGTGCGGAAGCCGGTGCCGGTGACGATGTAGAACTTGTCGTCGGCCAGGCGGGCAACGGTGAGATCGGCCTCGATGCCGCCGCGTGTGTTGAGCAACTGTGTATAGGTCAGGCGTCCCGCCGGCTTCGACACGTCGTTGGCGCAGATGAAGTCGAGCGCTCTCTGCGCGTCTTTACCGGTCATCTCGTATTTGGCGAAGGACGACTGGTCGAACACGCCCACCGCCTCGCGCACATGCCGGTGCTCGTCGCCGACCGGCTCGAACCAGTTCTGCCGGCCCATGGTGTAGACGTCCTTTGGCTCCATGCCCTCCGGCGCGAACCAGTTGGGCCGCTCCCAGCCGAGCTTGGAGCCGAACACGGCGCGGTGCGCCTTCAGTCGTTCGTAGAGCGGCGAAACGATGTAGGGCCGGCCGCTGGCATATTCCTCGTGCGGATAGCCGATCGTGTAGTGTTTGCCATAGGCTTCGAGCGTGCGGTCCGACACCCACTGCCGGTCGCGGTGGAGGCCCGAAAAGCGCCTGATGTCGACGACCCAGAGGTCCAGCGGCGCCTCGCCGTCGACAACCCACTGCGCCAGCACCCAGCCGGCACCGCCGCCCGAGGCGATGCCGAAGGCGTTGAAGCCGGCGCCGACGAACATGTTCGAACATTCAGGCGCTGCGCCGAGGATGAAGTTGCCGTCGGGCGTAAAGCTCTCGGGGCCGTTGATCATCTGCTTGACGCCGACGTCGGCAAGTCCCGGCACGCGCTCGATGGCCTGCATCATGTGCTGCTCGAAATGGTCGAAATCGTCGTCGAACAGGCGGAACTCCCAGTCGTTGGGCACGTCGCCCGTCGTCCAGCCCTGCGGGTTCGGCTCATAGCCGCCCATGACGAGCCCACCGACCTCTTCCTTGAAATAGGTGCGGCGGTCGGGGTCGCGCAGCGTCGGCGCGTCGGTTGCAAGCCCCGGCAACTTCTCGGTGATGATGTACTGATGCTTGACCGGCTGCAGCGGCACGTTGATGCCCGCCATCGCGCCCACCTGCCGCGCCCATTGGCCGGCGCAGTTCACAACCTTGTCGCAGGAAACGTCGCCCTGGTCGGTCTTCACTTTCAGGATGCGACCGTCCTTCATCTCGAAGCCGGTCACCCGCACATTCTCGAACAGCTTGGCGCCGTGCATGCGCGCGCCTTTGGCCAGCGACTGGGTGATGTCGGAGGGGCTCGCCTGGCCGTCGGTCGGCAGCCAAGAAGCGCCAACGAGGTCAGAGGTGTCCATCAGCGGCCACATGCGCTTGACCTCCTCCGGCGACACCAGCTGCATGTCCATGCCGAAGCTCTTGGCGGTGGTCGCCAGCCGCTTGTATTCGGTCCAGCGGTCCTGGTTGGTGGCAAGCCGCAGGCAGCCGGTCATCTTCCAGCCGGTGGCAAGCCCGGTCTCGGCCTCCAGCCCCTTGTAGAGCTCGACCGAGTATTTCAGCACGCGGGTGATTGATGCCGACGAGCGCAACTGCCCCACCAGCCCCGCCGCATGCCAGGTCGAACCCGAGGTCAGCTTACCCTGTTCGAGCAGGATCACGTCGGCCTTATGGTCGCGTGCGAGGTGATAGGCCGTCGAGCAGCCGATGATGCCACCGCCGATGACGACGATCTGCGCGTGCGAGGGAAGGGCCATGGCTACAGTTTCCCGTACTGGTTCTGGTAGGTTTCGAGTGCTGTCTCGAGCTTGGCGAGATTCTCGGCGGTGTAAGTGACGTAGTCGCTGCCCGGGGCGGTCAGGTGCAGTTCCGAGACCATGCTCCACATCGCCTCGCGCAGCAGAGAGGCGCACTGCATGGCCGCATGCGAGCGGCGGATCGCCTGATCCGGCTTGCCACCGAAATAGGTAGCCAAAAGCTCGTCCGACTCTTCCCCCGTCATGCCGGCATTCGAGGCGGTGCCGGCGAGATCGAACATCGCGGTCGAGAAACCGGCATATTCGAAGTCGATGAGCCAGAGCCGTGAACCGTCGTCGAGGAAATTGGCCGGCAGCAAATCGTTGTGGCTGAAGATGATCGGCAGCGGCGCTTGCGCCTTTTCCAGCCTGTCGGCCAGGTCGAGATAGCACGGTAGCTCCGGCGTCATGCGGCTATTGCCGGCGGCCAGCGTGCGGGCATAGTCGCGGATGACGTGGAAGGCCCAGAACATGAAGCCCGCGCCGGAGACGTGCCGCGGCATCTCGTCGTGAAAGCGCCTGACCAACTGGGCGATGCGGGAGGCATTGGCCCGCACGTCGTCTGCACCATAGGTCTTGGCGCCGAGGAACTCGCTCACCATCACGCCCGGCGCTGAATAGCGCAGCTCCGGCGCAAAGCCTGCTTCATGGGCGGCGCGCGCCACCATCACCTCGCGGTCGCGGAAGACGTGGTGGAACGGGTAGTCCTTGCCGAAGCGCACGACATGGCGGCCGTTGCGATCCTCGACCAGCCAGCTCTCATTGCTGATGCCGCCCTTGAGCGGCGAAATCGTAAGCGGCCCGTTCCACAAGGGCAGGGCGCGAATGCGGTCCTCGCTGCTCGACATCCAGCCCCTCCGTGCCGTGTCCGGCGCGTTCCCCTTGCGCCTTGACGTTGTTGGTGGGCAGTCTCACGCAGCGGAAGCAGCGGTGTCAATCCGAATCTGTGGCTTTATTTGCTATTTTGACCGAATATGTTGAAGATGGTCGCAAATACGGTAGAGTCAGTCAGAAGATATCTCAGAAACGGCCAATCTGGCCGGTCGAACGGGACAGCCTGATGAATCACTCCAAGCGCCACAGCGAAATCCTGCGCCTGCTCGAGGACGACGGCACGATCACCATCGCCGACCTCGCCGAAAAGCTCGGCGTGTCGCTGGAAACCGTGCGGCGCGACGTCAAGCCGCTTGCTGACAGCGGCTCGATCCTCAAGATGCATGGCGCCATTGGCCTGCCGTCGGTGGTAGGCGAGGCGCCTTTCGAACGGCGCATGCGAGACAATGCCGACGCCAAGCGCGCCATCGCCAAGACCGTCGCCGCCACCATCCATGACGGCGAGTCGGTCATGCTCGATACCGGCACCACCACCAGCTACCTGGCGCGGGAACTGCTCGGCCATCGCCGCCTGACGGTGGTGACCAATTCGTCCGACATCGCCCGTACGCTGGCCACCGTGAACGGCAACAAGGTCTACATGGCCGGCGGCGAGCTGCGCAGCGACAGCGGTGCGGCCTTCGGCGTCTCGGCCATCGAGTTCGTCAGCCGCTTCGCTGTCACCCATGCAGTGATCTCGGCCGGCGCCGTCGATGCCGAAAACGGTGTCATGGACTACAATCTCGAGGAAGCCGAGTTCGCCCGCGTCGTGCTGGCGCGCGGCCAGCGCTCGGTCGTCGTCACCGACCACAGCAAGTTCGGCCGCAAAGGCCTGGTCCAGGTCTGCGGCTTCCAGGGCTTCACCGAACTCGTTACCGACAAACAGCCGTCCGAGGATCTTGCCCAGGCGCTCGCCGATGCCGGGGCTGAACTCACCATCGCCGGCCGTTGAGCCGGGGCTTCAGGCCTGGGCGAAGACCAGCCTGAAGCAGGCGCCCTTCCTGTCGCTACCGGCGAGCTCGATGCGGCCGCCGTGGATCTGCATGATCTCATGTACCAGGTTGAGCCCGAGGCCGGCGCCGTGGCCGCGCGGTCGCAGGCGGTAGAACGGCTCGAAGATCTTCTCCCGCTCCGCCGCCGGCACGCCGTCGCCTTCGTCCGAAACCTCGATCGTGGCCGGGCTGTTGACGCCGATGGTGATCCTGCCGGCGTTGCCGCCGTGCTCGATGGCATTCTGCACCAGATTGGTGATGGCGCGCTCGACGGCGGTGCGGTCGCCATTGGCGAACAACTCGCCGCGCGCCGGTTCGAACGACATCTCGTAGCCCGCGGCAAAGGCCATCGGCGCCAGGTCGACGACGACGCCGCGCGCCACCGCCACCAGGTCGAAACGGGTGAATTGCTGCGTCTGGCGGCCAAGGCGCTGGATGTCGAGAAGCTGGTCCGTCAGCGTCGACAGTCGTGCTGTGTCCTGCAGCAGCCGCGCCCGTTCGGGCGTCGCCGGCAGCGAGGTGATGCGGGTGTTGAGGATGGCGACCGGCGTGCGCAGCTCATGCGCGGCATCGATCAGGAAGCGTTTGTGCCGTTCATAACCCTTGTCGAGACGGTCGAGCGCGCCGTTGACCGCCCTGACCAGCGGCGCGATCTCCGATGGGATGCGCTCCACCGGCAGTCGCACCCCGCGTTCGTCGATGTCGATCCGCTCGGCCAACACTGCCGCCTGGCGCAGGCCGCGGAAGGCACTGCGCACCACGAGCGGGATCACCAGCAGCGTCGCCACCGCCATCACGCCGCCGATCGGAAAGATGATCTCGAGGAACAGTTCCGGCGTCACGTCGAGCAGCGCCGAAACCCTGAAGCGGCCTTGTGCGCCGGTGAAAATCTGCACTTTTCCGGCGCTGGTATCGTACCACATCACCGTCGCTGCGGGCAGGGTCGAGCCCTTCTTCCAGACCAGCTTGGCATTGTCGATATGGTCGAGTGCTGCGGCCATTCGGGTGAATTCGGGCGGGATCGTGCCTTCCTTCAGCATGTGCCCCTGTTCGTCGCGCAACACGAACCAGAGATCGGGCACCTCCTCGCGCAGATCCTGCAAACGCGATGTGTTCTTGAGCACAAGCTCGCCGGCATCATCCCGGCGCACCACCTTGCGCAGCACGTCGACGGCCCGGCCTTCGTAATTCTCCGGAATGACGCCGGTGACGATCAGGGCGCCGAGGATCATGCCGATCAGCAGCGTCAGCAGGATCACCTGCAGGATCACCAGGCGCCACACCAGCCGCCATTTCAGCGAGATCGGGCGGAAGAAACGTGCCAACAGGCGAAGGATTTTCTGAATGGTCATGAAATCTCGCGCAGGAGATAGCCGACGCCGCGCACGCCATTGATCTCGACCTTGGCGTCGGCTTCGGCCAGCTTGCGCCGGAGCCGCGACACATGCGTGTCGAGCGCATTGGACTGGATCTCGTCGTCGAGGCCGAACACCGCTTCCATCAGCGACGAACGTTGCACCATGCGGCCGGTACGCCGCAACAGCGCCTCAAGCACCAGGAGCTCGCGGCGCGGCAGGGTCAGCGGCTCGCCGCGAACGAGGACCTCGCGATGGCCAAGATCGAAGGAAAGGTCGCCGGCGCGGATGATCTGCGTCTGCACATTGGCCGGCCGGCGCAACAGCGCGCGCAGCCGCGCCAGCAGCTCCTCGAAGGCGAAGGGCTTGGCCAGGTAGTCGTCGGCGCCCATGTCGAGCCCGTCGACCTTGTCGGAGGTGTCGCTGCGCGCCGTCAGCACCAACACCGGCGTCGCGTTGCCGCGGGCACGGATCTTCGGCACCAGCGTCAGCCCGTCGCCGTCGGGCAACTGCCGGTCGAGCAGGATCGCGTCGTAATTCTCGCTGGCGGCAAAGTCGCCGGCCTCCAGCAGCGATGCGGCGTGATCCACCACCATGTCGTATCGCCGCAACGCCGTTTTCAAAGCCGACGCCAGTTCTGGCTCGTCTTCCACAAGCAGTATGCGCATTTCAGTCCTCGAAGGGCCCCTCGGTGCCGCCCGGCTATTCCTTCAACATTGCAGAAGCATTGCGCAATAAGCACGGCGACCGGGGGCAGCCGCCAAAATGCCTGTTTCTCGGCCTTTGTCGCAATGCATGTGTAATCCAGCGGCCTCAAACAGCTTTCGCTAAGGGCAGGCGACCGATTCGCCGGCAGACGATTTCGAAAGAGGTTCGCAATGGCCGCAAACGACACTTTATCCTTTCTCATGGCATGGGCCACGGCGCCACTCAAGGTCGCTTCCATTGCGCCGTCCAGCTCCAGCCTGGCAACGCTGATGACCCAGGAGCTTGGCCCGGAGACCGGACCGGTACTCGAGCTCGGTGCCGGCACCGGACCTTTCACCCGCGCCATGCTGGCGCGCGGCGTCCGGGAAAGCGACATGACGCTTATCGAGTTCAACAGCGACTTCGCCCATTTGCTCAGGTGCCGCTTCCCCAAGTCGCGGGTGCTGGAAATGGATGCGGCCGACCTGCGCTACCGGCCGATCTATGACGGCCCGGTCGCCGGCGCGGCCGTCAGCGGCCTGCCGTTCCTGGCGATTCCGCCACGTCAGACGCTCGCCATTCTCGAAGGCATTTTCGCCAACCTCAGGCCCGAAGGGGCGCTGTACCTATTCACATACGGCTTCCGGTGCCCTATTGATCAGCCGCTTCTCGACAGGCTCGATCTCGAAGTGACGCGCATTGGCCATACCTTCCGCAACCTGCCGCCGGCGGCTGTCTATCGGATCACAAGGATGAAGCCGGCAAAGAGTTACGACTGGCGCTTTTCATGATTCCATCTTTCCTGGGCTTCGGTCTGCTCGGCGCGGCATGTCTTGCCTTCACCGAGAAGGTTTCGCCCGTCCCGCCGTCGCATGTGCTGCTGTTGTTTCTCGGCATGACGGCGGCGCCCGACGTTCCGATGCTGATCGCACTGATGTTTGCGACCACGTTGGGTTCGACGCTGGGATCGATGATCTGGTACGCCGGCGGCAACTGGCTGGGAGCTGACCGCGCCGATGCCGCTGTGAGGCGGTTCGGCAAGTACATATTCCTCAAGCATGCGACCTATCAACGGCTGACGGTCGCCTATCGCCGCAACAACTTCCGCGCCTCGCTGATCGCCCAACTGGTGCCGGTGGCGCGCACCTATCTCGCGCTCGAGGCGGGGGTGCTGCGGCTGACGTTCGTGCCTTTCGCGCTTGCCACCGTGACCGGCGCCTTCATCTGGAACGCCGCCTTCCTGATCGGCGGCTATCTGATGCGCGACAGCGACCACGACCCGGTGACCATCGGCTTCCGCATCGTCGCCATCGTCGTCATAGCCGAGATCGTCTTCCTGCTTGCGCTGCGCCACAGCACCCGGGGGACGAACGATCATCCCCCGGGCGAGACGCATCACTAGCCAAGCTGCCGTCCCTGGCACTGCGGCGGCTCTTGCCGCCGCAGGCAGGAGTCAGCCTAACCCTGGATCACGCGATAGAAGTTCCAATAGGAAGAACCCGAGACCACGAAGGGCTCGAGCTTCTTTCCCCATTGGGCATGGGCATCGATCTGGGACAGCTTGGCGAACATGTCTTCGATCTGCGCCAGGCTTTCGACGTTGTGGTTGACTTCGATGGTGGCTTCCTTGGCGCCGATCGATCCGGTCAGGATCTGCATGGCCATCTTGTCGGTTCCGGCCTGCGGACCGATTTCCCGTTCCCATTGGCGCAACAGATCGATGGCGCTTTGCTTGTGCCCGAAGCGGGCATCGATCTTCCAGCGTGCAACGAACATGGCTTCCTCCCATCTGGCGGGCGACCATTCGCCCGCATCCGATTACTCGTCCCAGGCCTGCACGACTGTCTGCCGCGCGATCTTGCCGTCCTTAAGTTCCAGCATCGCAGCGCAGAAGACCTTCGTGCCGTCGGGGTAGGCGCAGTCCTGCGAGAAGGCGAGGTTGTCGCCTTGCGCAATTGTCAGGTCGACGCGATGGCTCATCGCGCGGCTGCAGATGTCGTCCCAGAAGGTGGTGATCGCCGCGCGGCCGCGGATTTCGCGCGGCTTGCTGGGCGGGTTGTTGCGGTCGATGACGCGCACCAGCGCGTCGTCGGCGTAGAAGCTGGAAAGCATCGGCCCATCGCGGCTTTCGATCGCCTTCTTGATCGAGGCACCGGTGACGGCTTCCTTGGTGGCAAGCATCTTATCCTCCTTTTGGCCGGCCTTCCGGGCGGCCCTGTGTTGCGACGGTCCCGGTCGGAACCGAAAACCTATTGCGACTTCGCCTTGGCGGCGGCCATCGCCGTGTCGACTTCCTGCTTGAACTGTGGGTAGTCGACCTGCATGCCGTTCAGCACCGTCGACCAGTGGCGGACGACGGCTGCCATCGCCACCGCCTCGCGGATCTCCTCGTCGGTGGCGCCATTGGCCTTCGCCGCGGCGGTATGGAAGTAGACGCAGTACTGGCACGGTATCTGGGCGGCGACGGCGAGGCCGAGCAGCTCCTTGGTCTTGCCGTTCAGCTCGGTCTTGGGATTGAGCTGGATGCCCTTGAACTCGGCCCAGGCGCCTGAGATGCCCGACTCGGGAAATGCCTTGAAGAAGCTGGGTACCGAGCCGAGCGTGGCTTCGATGTCCTTGTAGGTCGCCTCGGCCGAGGCATCTTCGGCACCGGCGCTCGATGCGGCCAAAACGGCGAAACCGGCTGCCATCGCCAGCGTGGTAAGAACTCCACTTGCCTTTGTCATGTCTTCCTCCTTCGCAGTTTCGAGGCGCTGTCTCCGCCTGCCTGCATCGGAAAACTGTAGTCCCGGGCGCCGCATCGCCGCTTCGCCCGAAAAGGCCACTGGTCCTATGGCCCGTCCGGGCCAGTCTGCCGCACCGCGAATGCCGCCGCCGCGGCACGCGAGGGTAGATCGAGCTTGGTCAGTATGTTGGCGACATGGCGCTTCACCGTGTGCTCGCTGAGGCTGAGTTCGATGGCGATGGCCGCGTTGCTCTTGCCGTCGGCGATGAGTGCGACGACCTCGTTCTCGCGTGCCGTCAGTGCTGACGGCTCTGCTGCTGCAGGCGCCCGGCGGCTGCACGCCGGTTCGAGGTGCTGTTCCGACGTCGCCTCGACCAGGGCCAATGGTCCATCCAGATCGTCGAGCGCCAGGCGACCGGCGTCGATGAAATGCACGCCCGAACCGGTCGCGATTTCCGAGACAAGCCGCGATGCTAGGATGCCGCCGCGCCCGGCATGCTCGGCAATCTTGACGGCGACGCGCACCGTTAGCCCCGAGGGCGGGCCACGCGTCTCGATCTCGCCGACATGCACGCCCTGAGCGCTGGCGATGCCGATGCCCTGGGCCGCGTCGCGCAGTGCGGCCGCGCATCGTATGGCGCGCGCCGGTCCGTCGAAACGTGAGATCGCCACGTCACCATACTGGTCGACGATGCGGCCGCCGTGTCGGCCGACGAGCAGGCGCAGCGTTTCCTGGAAGCGCAGGCTGCGTTCGCTCCACATCCTGTCGCCGAGCCGCGCCGTGTCCGAAACGCGCGTTACCAGAAGTGCCGCCAGCACCCGCTCGGTGTCGGGCGGTGCATGCGTGCCGGTCAGAAATTCTTCAATCAGGTCGGCGACGCGGTTGACGTCGCCGGTCCAGATCGGATGGTCGCGACCCGGGATCTCGGCGAGCCGGGCGCCGGGAATTTTCTGCGCCAGATAGCGGCTGGCATCGGGATCGACCCGCGCGTCGTTGCGGCGATGGATAAGCAAGGTCGGCGCGCGGATGCTGGCCAGCACGCCGCGTACGTCGATTTCGGCGTTCATCCGGGCCAGTGCCGCCGCCGCCGTCGGGCTGGCAGACAAACGCTCGAAGCGCGCCCACCAGGCGGCGAACCGGGGATCGTCGAGACGTCCTGGCGCAAAATTCTGAAGCGTGGCGCCGGTGCCCCAGGATGTCTCTGTGGCGTCGATGAAGGTCTGCAGCCGTGCCGGGTCCATCACCCATTTGTGGAACTGGGCGTAGCCGGCATAGAGCACCAACGAGCGTGTTCGTTCGGGATAGGTCGCGGCAAACAGGATCGCCATCGGCGCGCCTTCGGAGGCACCGAGGATCGCAGCACGGCTCGAGCCCGCGGCATCCATTACCGCGCGCACGTCGTCCATGCGCGTTTCGAGGCTCGGAAGCGCGTTTGCGTCGACACGGTCGGAAAGCCCGGTACCGCGCTTGTCGAACAGGATCAGGCGGGAGAAGGCGGACAGGCGCGAAAGCAGCCGGCTGTAGCCTTCATCTTCCCAGTGCAGGTCGAGATTGGAGATGAAGCCGGGAACGAAGACGAGGTCGAGCGGACCCTGGCCAACCACCTGATAGGCGATCCGGACGTCACCGCTGCGCGCATATCGAGTAGCGATCGGCCTTGCCACAGCCATTCCGCCTGCGAATTGCATTAGGTCTGGCTAAGACTAGCAGGTTTCCGGCGGGAAGGTGAGGGGGCCTTGGCCGGCCCCGCGCCTACTTTCAGGCCGCGTCCTGCTTGGGGCGACGGATCGTGGCAGCGGCGGCGATCACCAGCGGCTTCATGCCCTTGCCGCCTTCGTCGAACATCTCGAAGAACTGGCGCCGCATGCGCGGGTCCCAGAAGTCGTTGATGTGCTTGGCGACGCCGACGACGCCTTCGTCATGCGGCTTGGATTCGAAGAAGGTCGCGATCTGGTTCGCCATGTAGACGAGCTTTTCCTTCGTCCCCATCTTGTGCTCTTCATGCGACATTTTTGGCGGCTCCGGTAGTCACGCGGTCTGGATGGGTGAAGATGTCGAAATCGTCGCCGCGCACGAGCGCGATCAGCGTCATGCCGGCCTGTTCGGCGGTGCGGATAGCCAATGCGGTGGGCGCCGAAACGGCAATGATGAAGGGCGCGCCGATGGCCGCCGTCTTCTGCACCATTTCCACCGACACGCGGCTGGTCACCACCACGGCACCGGAAGCGCCGTCGATCTTGGCCTTGTCGAGCGCACCGGCAAGCTTGTCGAGCGCATTGTGGCGGCCGACGTCCTCGCGCGCCGCAACGATGCCCTTGCCGGGAATGTAAAAGCCGGCGGCGTGCACGGCACCCGTTTCGGCATGCAGCGGCTGAGCCTTGGAGAGCAGCTTCACCGCCTGCACGATGTCGTTGGCGGAAAGCCCTGACGACGACTTGTTGACGTGGTCGACCGAGCGCATCGCTTCCTCGATCGACTCGATGCCGCAGAGGCCGCAGCCTACAGGACCGGCAAGCCTGCGTCGGCGCTGCTCGAAGCGCTTGTTGGCCTTGTCCTTGAGCCTGATCTGGATGTCGATGCCGGCCTCGACGTCAAGTACCTCGATCGACTCGATCTCCTCGACCGAGCCGATGATGCCTTCGGTCAGCGAGAAGCCGAGCGCGAAATCCTCGAAGTCGGCCGGGCTTGCCATCATCACAGCATGCGTGGTGCCGCCATAGGACAGCGCCACCGGCGTCTCCTCCGGCACCATGCGGTTGGCGACCGTGGTGCCGCTCGCCCGGCGGGCGAGGCGGCTGGTCTGGGTGATGGCGGGGCGGTCGGTCACCGCGAGGCTACTCCGCCGCTTCCAGGTGGCCGGCAATGCGACGGCTCTGCTGGGCCTGCTCGTTGTAGTCCTTCTGCCAATCCGATGGACCGTTGGAGGCGCCGACCTGAACCGCCGTCACCTTGTACTCCGGACAGTTGGTTGCCCAGTCCGAGAAGTCGGTGGTGATGACGTTGGCCTGCGTGTCGGGGTGGTGGAAGGTCGTGTAGACCACACCCGGCGACACCCTGTCGGTGATCTGCGCCCTTAGCGTCGTTTCGCCGGCGCGGCTCTGCAGCCGCACCCAGTCGCCGTCGCGAAGGCCGCGCTGTTCGGCGTCGTGCGGGT
This sequence comes from Aminobacter sp. LjRoot7, assembly GCF_964252895.1. NCBI lineage: Bacteria > Pseudomonadati > Pseudomonadota > Alphaproteobacteria > Hyphomicrobiales > Phyllobacteriaceae > Aminobacter > Aminobacter sp. LjRoot7. The sequence goes on along the minus strand of NZ_CAXUPX020000010.1, from coordinate 85,147 downwards.
GGATCTCCAGCAGGTCCTCGGCGTGCCAGGCCACGTTTTCGGTACGCCTTGTCTGCGCGCCGACATTGTACTGGCTGAGGATGCGGCCGGTGGTCAGAAGCAGCGGGAAGCGCGGGCCAGTCTTTTCGTCGGTCGCGACATACTCGGTGCGGATGAACTTGCCCTTGCCGCGGACGAAGCCGTCGATGTGCATGATCGGGGTGCCTTCCGGCGCCTTTTCGTTGCACGGCCACTGCACCGAGCCCATCTTCTCCAGGAACTCATAGGAGACGTTGGCGAAGCTCGGCGTCGTCTTGGCCACCTCGTCCATGATCTCGGACGGGTGCTGGTAGTTCCAGTTCAGGCCCATCGCTTGGGCGAGGCGCTGCGTCACTTCCCAGTCGGCGAGGCCGTTCTTCGGTGCCATCACCTTGCGCACGCGGTTGATGCGGCGCTCGGCGTTGGTGAAGGTGCCGTCCTTCTCGAGGAAGGTCGATCCGGGCAGGAACACGTGGGCGTAGTTGGCGGTCTCGTTGAGGAACAGGTCCTGCACGACGACGCATTCCATGGCTTCCAGGCCGGCCGACACGTGCTTGGTGTCGGGATCCGACTGCAGGATGTCTTCACCCTGGATGTAGATGCCCTTGAAGGTGCCGTCGACGGCGGCATCCAGCATGTTGGGGATGCGCAGGCCCGGCTCGTTGTCGAGCTTGACGCCCCACAGGCTGTCATAGATGTCGCGCACGGCGTCGCCGGAAATGTGGCGGTAGCCCGGCAGTTCGTGCGGGAACGAGCCCATGTCGCAGGCGCCCTGAACGTTGTTCTGGCCGCGCAGCGGGTTCACGCCGACGCCCTTGCGGCCGATATTGCCGGTCAGCATGGCGAGGTTGGCGATACCGATGACGGTCGTCGAGCCCTGGCTGTGCTCGGTGACGCCGAGGCCGTAGTAGATCGCGCCGTTGCCGCCGGTAGCATAGAGGCGGGCAGCACCGCGGATGGTCTCGGCCGGAACGCCCGACAGCTTCTCGACTTCCTCGGGGCTGTGGCGCTCATCCGAGACGAACTCGGCATAATCCTGGAATTCCGACCAGTCGCAGCGCTCGCGGATGAACTTCTCGTCGAACAGGCCTTCGGTGACGATCACATGCGCGATCGCGGTGACCACGGCGACGTTCGTGCCCGGCTTCAGTGCCAGGTGATGCGCGGCCTCGATATGGGCCGACTTCACCATCTCGGTGCGGCGCGGATCGATGACGATCAGCTTGGCGCCGGCGCGCAGGCGCTTCTTCAGGCGCGAAGCGAACACCGGGTGGGCCGAGGCAGGGTTGGCGCCGATGATCAGCGCGACATCGGTGTCTTCGACCGAGTCGAAGTCCTGGGTGCCGGCCGACGTGCCATAGGTCTGGCCGAGGCCGTAGCCGGTCGGCGAGTGGCAGACACGGGCGCAGGTGTCGACGTTGTTGTTGCCGAAGCCCTGGCGGATCAGCTTCTGCACGAGGAAGGTTTCCTCATTGGTGCAGCGCGAGGAGGTGATGCCGCCGATGGCGCCACGACCATACTGGTACTGGATGCGCCGGAATTCCTTGGCCGTATGCGTCAGCGCCTCTTCCCACGACACTTCGCGCCACGGATCGGTGATCTTCTCGCGGATCATCGGGTTGAGGATGCGCTCTTTGTGGGTGGCATAGCCATAGGCGAAGCGGCCCTTGACGCAGGAGTGGCCACGATTGGCCTTGCCGTCCTTCCACGGCACCATGCGCACCAGCTCGTCGCCGCGCATCTCTGCCTTGAACGAGCAGCCGACGCCGCAATAGGCGCAGGTGGTGACGACCGAGTGCTCGGGCTGGCCGATCTCGATCACCGACTTTTCCGTCAGCGTTGCCGTCGGGCAGGCTTGTACGCAGGCGCCGCAGGACACGCACTCGCTGTCGAGGAACAGTTCATGCGCGCCGGGCGAAACGCGGCTGCCGAAGCCACGGCCTTCGATGGTCAGCGCAAAGGTGCCCTGCACCTCTTCGCAAGCCCGGACGCAGCGCGAGCAGACGATGCACTTGGACGGGTCGTAGGTGAAGTAGGGGTTGGACTCGTCCTTGGCCATCCATTTGAAGTTCGCAACGCCGTCATTCTTGGCGCGAACGTGGTTGTCGCCTTCGTAGCCGTAGCGCACGTCGCGTAGGCCAACGGCACCGGCCATGTCCTGCAATTCGCAGTCGCCATTGGCCGCACAGGTCAGGCAGTCGAGCGGGTGATCGGAGATGTAGAGCTCCATCACGCCCTTGCGGATGTCCTTGAGACGGCCGGTCTGGGTGTGCACCACCATGCCGGGCATGACAGGCGTCGTGCAGGACGACGGCGTGCCGTTGCGGCCTTCGATCTCCACCAGGCAGAGGCGGCAGGAGCCGAAGGCGTCGACCATGTCGGTGGCGCAGAGTTTTGGAATGGCGATGCCCGCTTCCATCGAAGCGCGCATGATCGAGGTGCCCTCAGGCACGGTGACCTCGAAGCCGTCGACGGTCAGCGTGACTTGCTTTTCGGACTTGGAGGCAGGGGTGCCGAAGTCGATTTCGTGAATGAGACCCATGATGTTGTCTCCTATTCCGCTGCCTGTGCGACCGTTGCCGGCCGGAAATCTTCGGGGAAATGGTTGATGGCGCTCATGACAGGGTAGGGCGTGAAGCCGCCGAGCGCGCAGAGCGAACCAAACTTCATCGTGTTGCAGAGGTCGGTCACCAGCGCGAGCTGCTTTTCCGGCTCGATGTTCTGCTTGAGCTTGTCGAGCGTCTCGACGCCGCGCGTCGAGCCGATGCGGCAGGGCGTGCACTTGCCGCAGCTTTCGATGGCGCAGAATTCCATGGCGAAGCGTGCCTGCTTCAGCATGTCGGCGCTGTCGTCGAACACGGTGATGCCGGCATGGCCGATCAGGCCGTCGCGCTTGGCAAACTCTTCGTAGTCGAACGGCGTGTCGAACAAAGCGCGCGGGAAATAGGCGCCGAGCGGGCCGCCGACCTGCACCGCCTTGACCGGGCGGCCGGTTGCGGTGCCGCCGCCGATCTCGTCGATAATCTCGCCCAGCGTCAGGCCGAAGGCCACTTCGAACAGGCCGCCATGCTTGACGTTGCCGGCGATCTGGATCGGGATGGTGCCGCGCGAGCGGCCCATGCCGAAGTCCTTGTAGTACTGGGCGCCCTTGTCCATGACGATCGGCACGGAGGCGAGCGAGATGACGTTGTTGATCACTGTCGGCTTGCCGAACAGGCCTTGGATCGCCGGCAGCGGCGGCTTGGCGCGAACCACACCGCGCTTGCCTTCCAGGCTGTTGAGCAGCGAGGTTTCCTCACCGCAGACATAGGCGCCTGCGCCGGAGCGGATCTCGATGTCGAAGCCTTGGGAGGATCCGAGAACGCTCTTGCCGAGAACGCCAGCGCGACGGGCGACCTTGACGGCCTTTTCCATCACGGCGATCGCATGCGGATATTCGGAACGGATGTAGACGTAGCCCTTGGTGGCGTGGGTCGCGAGGCCGGCGATCGCCATGCCTTCGATCAGCACGAAGGGGTCGCCTTCCATGATCATGCGGTCGGCGAAGGTCGCCGAGTCGCCTTCGTCGGCGTTGCAGACGATGTATTTCTGCTCGCCGGGCGTATCGAGGACCGTCTTCCACTTGATGCCGGTCGGGAAGCCGGCGCCGCCACGGCCGCGCAGGCCGGATTCGGTCACCTGCTTGACGATGTCGGCGGGCGCCATTGATACAGCCTTGCGCAGGCCGGCGAGGCCGCCATGGGCTTCATAGTCTTCCAGCGAAATCGGATCGGTGATGCCGCAGCGGGCAAAGGTCAGGCGCGTCTGCTTGGCGATGAAGGGCAGCTTTTCCGGATCGCCGAGCGAAAGTTTGTGCTGGCCGCCATGGGCGAGGCCGGCGTCGAACAGCGATGCGACGTCCTTGGCAGAGACCGGACCGTAGGCAACGCGCCCGGTTTCGGTCGCAACTTCGACCATTGGCTCGAGCCAGTAGAGGCCGCGCGACCCGTTGCGCACGATCTTGGCGTCGATGCCGCGTGCTGCAACCTCGGTCTCGATCGCCTTGGCGACCTTTTCGGCGCCGAGCGACAGCGAGCCCGAATCGCCGGGAATGTAGATCGTCACGCTCATGAGCGGATCTCCTCGGCGATTTCATCGATCTTGTCGGCGTCGAGACGGCCGATCACTTCGCCGTCGAGCATCGCCGCAGGGGCACAGGCGCACAGGCCGAGGCAATAGATCGGCTCCAGCGTGACAGCGCCGTCCTTGCTCGTCTCGTGGAAGCCGATGCCGAACTTCTGCTTGATCTGGGCGGCAATGGCGTCGCTGCCCATCGACTGGCAGGCTTCGGCCTGGCAGACCTTGAGCACATGCCGGCCGGCCGGGTGGTGGCGGAAATCGTGGTAGAAGGTGAAGACGCCGTGCACTTCGGCACGCGACAGGTTCAGCGCCTCGGCGATGATCGGCAGGGTTTCCTGCGGCACATAGCCAAACTCTTCCTGGACACCGTGAAGAATCGGGATCAGCGGACCCTCGAGGCTCTTCAATTCGCTGATCACCGCAGCAGTTCGCTCGGCGAGTTCGGTACTTGCTGGCTGCATGACCACGCAGCGCCCTCCCTGACACTGGCGCCTGACTTGGGCGCTATATCCCTATTGAAGCCGATCCTGGGGGCCGGAATCAATAAAGCTGTTTCGTCACATGATAAAAATTTTCTATCGAGTGGACGAATTCACTGGGAGTATAGCTCACGCGTTGCGACGGAAATCGCCTGCCAGCGCCATGGCTTCGTCAAGCAGCGCCTGCACCAGCGTGGTGTTCGGATCGCGCTTGGCCACCACCAGCCCGACGGTGTGGCTGGCATCGGGTTCGACGATCGGAATTGCGCGGATCGGTTCGGCAAAACCGAAGGTTTCCGCGAGGTTGAGCGGCATGATCGACGACCATTTGCCGGTTCTGATGTGCGAGAACAGCACGATCATTGAGTTCGATTCGAGCGTGGGTCGCACCTGCACGCCGGCGTCTGCCAGATGCTGGTCGATGATGCGGCGGTTCTGCATGTCGGGGGTGAGCAGGCACAAAGGCAGCGTGCTGACCTCTTCCCATGTCACCTTCTGTCGATCGGAATATTCGTTCCCCACCGCCGTGATCAGCTGGTAGCGCTCGGCATAGAGCGGCACGCTGGTCACCCGGCCGAGCGGTTCGTTGTCGAGATAGGTGATTCCCGCGTCGATCTCGAAATTGCCAAGCAGCGACAAGACCTCGATCGAGGTGCGCGACAGGATAGAGAAGGTGACGCCGGGATGCTTGTCGCGAAATGGCGTCGTCAGCCTCGGCACCATGGCGAGTGCCGTCGGGATGGCGGCGATACGGATGCGACCGGAAAGGCCGTGGCGGGCGGCGCGCATTTCCTCGCGCATGGCGCGGGTGTCGCCAACGATGCGCCGGGCCCAGTCAAGAACCTGCCGGCCTTCCGGCGTCAGGCCCTGGAAACGCGAACCGCGCTGCACCAGCATCACGCCAAGGATGTCCTCGAGCTGCTTGATGCCGGCGGACAGCGTCGGCTGGGTAACGCCGCATTCCTCGGCGGCGCGCCCGAAATGTTGCTCCCTTGCGAGTGCGATGAAGAACTCAAGCTTGTCTATCATGCCGGAAGGCTATCCGGCGCCGGCCAAATTAGCCAGTCTTCACAAGGGACTACCGCATCAAAATCATTGGTTGATGAGGTTGAGGATGTTGCCGTCGGGATCCTTGAACCACGCAACCCTCAAGTCGCCGAAGACATGGACGTCGCCTTCGAGGCGGGTATCCGGCATGTCGTAATGCTCGAATGTCACGCCTTTCGACTTTAATTCCTCGACCATCTTGTCGATCTTGTCGCCGACGGCCCAGGTGACCGACGTCGCTTTGTTGGTCCCGGCATAATCCGAGCGGTAGACGTTGATCACGGTGTTGCCGCTTTTCAGCACCGACACCTCCTCGCCCATGTGCTCGACCTCGCTGAGGCCGAGCGTCTTTTCGTAGAAGGCCCTGGCGCGTCCGAGATCCTTGACGGCCACATTGGCAACCGCATTGATTTGACCAAGCATGTCAGTCTCCTCTCTGTTTGCCCCCACGAGCCACGCTTTCGAAAATAGTGCCGCCCCGGCGGGGCGACAGGTCTTGCTGCGCAGAGGTTGGTAAGCTCACGAGCCGGCGAGGCGTTTCCGCTCGGCGATCGCCTTGATGCTGGCGAGGCCCTTTTCGAAGTCCTTGCCGACCATTGTGTCGAAGTTCATGAACACCTGCATCACCTTGGACATGAAGGGCGACGGGCCGGTCATTTCCCAGTTCAGGCGCGTCTTTCCGCCTCGCGGTTCCATGGTGAAGCGGGCGACATTGTGCGCTTCGAACGGCTTCAGGAAGTCGAGCTTGATGACCACCTTGTTCGGCGCCACGGCTTCGGTGATCTCCATCCGCCCATTGCCGACCTTCTTGTTGCCGTCCCATTCATAGACCGCGCCGCGGCCGGATTCAGCACCGCCCATCTTGCGCTTGAGATCAGGATCGAGCGCTTCCCATGGCGACCAGTCGCGCCAGTTGTGGAAGTCGTTGATCAGCGGGAAGATGGTATCAGGGGCTGCATCGATATCGGTCGTTCGCTGGATGCTGAAGGTGGCGGGCTTGGTCGCGGCGATCGCCAGGATGATGAGGATCGCGAGCACCAGCAGCCCGAGGATGATGGCAAGAATTGGCATTGTCGTCTCCTGAGAAAGGCTGGATCAGCGACGGAACGGGATCAGCGCCTGCAGGCGCGGATCGCGCAGGTATAGCCCGCCCCAGGCCATCAGCCCGAGATAGACGCCGAACAAAGTGTGCGAAAACAAAGGGTTGCCGATGCGCAGGTGGCTGGCGATGGCGCCGCCGAGATAGCCGGTCAAAAGGATCGCGCCGAGGATCGCCGTCCGCGGCCAGGCATAGAGCACGGTGCAGAGAAGCGTCAGCACGCCGAGCGTGCGGGCGAGCTCCGAAGGCAGGCCGAGCGTCGCCATGGTGTCATGCACCACCTGCAGCGGCACCAGCTTGATTGCGCCGTCGAACAAAAGGAAGGCGATGACCAGGCCGCTCAGAACGCGCCCGGTCCACAGGGCGCCATTGGATGTTGCGGGAGTTGCGACTGCAGAATTCATAATCAGGTTTCCTCGTAATGCCGCTTGTTTGAAATTATTCGCCAGCGTTGCCGCTGCTGATCATCCAGGGGGTGCCGAACTTGTCCTTCAGCATGCCGAAGCCCTTGGCCCAGAAGGTTGGGGCAAAAGGCATGGTCACCGTGCCGCCGTCGGCAAGGGCCGCGAAGATGCGCTCGGCCCGGCCGAGATCGCCGAGGTCGACCGAAATCGAGAACCCGCCCATTTCGCTCGCATATTGCGGTGGCGAGTCCGATGCCATCAGCGACTGGTCGCCGATCGACAGCTGCACGTTCATCACCTTGTCCTGCCAGTCAGCAGGCATGCTGCTCTCGCCGGGTTCGTCGCGGTAGGTCACCAGGCCGACGATCTCGCCGTCGAAAACCTTGGCATAGAACTCGAAAGCTTCGCGGCAATTGCCGTTGAAGAAGAGGTAATTGACGAGTTTCATCACGGTTTCTCCGGGTGATTGCTCTCCGTATGCCCCAAGGACGAAGCAGGCAGCGCCGATCCTACATGCCCGCTGAAGTTTCTTTGCCGGTGTAATATGGAGGCCGGCCAGGCACTTGCCGGCGGCCAGGACCCGACTGCCATTTCGGGTAGCTTGGTTCTTCCGCCAAACTGCATTATCTCAGGCTCGACACAGAGCAGCAGGTTCGACACATGACAGTCACCAAAGAAATCGTTGTGGAGCGTCTCAAGACGGTCAACGGCCCGGATTTCTCAGGCAACATCGTCGATCTCGGATTGGTTTCCGACATCTTCATCGCCGACGGCAAGGTGTTCTTCTCGATCACCGTTCCGGCTGCGCGCGCCCAGGAGATGGAGCCGCTGCGCGCCGCAGCCGAACGCGTCGTCAAGGCGATCCCCGGCGTGAACGGCGCCGTCGTAGCGCTGACCGCCGAGAAAAAGGGCGGCGGCATGGAAGCGCCGGTGCCGCCGAAGCCGGCAGCCCCCCGTCCCGCACCAGCGGCACGTCCGGCACCGCACGCTCCCGCCTCACAGTCGCAGGGCAAGCGCGGCGTGCCGGGCATCGCCTCGATCATCGCGGTCGCCTCCGGCAAGGGCGGCGTCGGCAAGTCGACGACAGCGGTCAACATCGCACTTGGCCTCGCTGCCAACGGCCTCAAGGTCGGCGTGCTCGACGCCGACATCTATGGCCCGTCAATGCCCAAGCTTCTCGGCATCCATGGCCGTCCGGAAACTGTCGACGGCAAGATACTCAAGCCGATGCAGAATTATGGCCTCAAGGTCATGTCGATGGGCTTCCTCGTCGACGAGGAGACGCCGATGATCTGGCGCGGCCCGATGGTGATGTCGGCGCTGACGCAAATGCTGCGCGAGGTCGAGTGGGGTCCGCTCGACGTGCTCGTCGTCGACATGCCGCCCGGCACTGGCGACGCCCAACTGACCATGGCCCAGCAGGTGCCGCTGGCGGGTGCGGTCATCGTCTCGACGCCGCAGGACCTCGCCCTGATCGACGCGCGCAAGGGCCTGAACATGTTCAAGAAGGTCGACGTGCCGCTGCTCGGCATCGTCGAGAACATGAGCTACTTCATCGCACCTGATACGGGCGCGCGCTACGACATCTTCGGCCATGGCGGCGCAAAGCGGGAAGCCGAGCGCCTCGGTGTCACCTTCCTCGGCGAAGTGCCGCTGGAAATGGGCATCCGCGAAAGCTCCGACGCCGGCACGCCGGTCACGGTCGCCAAGCCAGACAGCGCCCAGGCACAAACCTACCGCGCCATCGCTACCAAGGTCTGGGAGCGCCTGCAGGAAGAGCAGGGCGTGGCCGCAGCAGCGACGCCGACGATCGTGTTCGAGTAGGCGAGACTAGAGCTGGCGGGACAAGCATCTCTGTCGGGAAATTGGCCGGCGGACATAGAGGTCGCGATCCTTCGCACCCCTCTCTGTCCTGCCGGACATCTCCCCCGCAAGGGGGGAGATCAGCCGTCACGTCGACCTTCGCCAACCGCCAACGTTGCAGACAGTGCGAGACCGCTCAAACTGCCAATCTCCCCCTTGCGGGGGCGATGTCCGACAGGACAGAGAGGGTGCGAAGGATCGCTACTTCAACGAACTGTCGTGCAGCTCTGCAGTGCGCCCGAGCTCACAGCTCCTTGCAGCGCAACCTGAATGACCTGCGATAGGTGCCCCAACAGTGTGGCATTCAAGCCACGGCCTCTACTTACTGCAACCTATCGGGGCATTGGGTGCTTGATATTCGCGCCCTAGGAATTATTTTGCCGCCTCAGGGCAAGGGGAATATTCATGAAATCGATTCTTTTGGCGGGTGCAGCACTCGCTATGTCTATTGGCGTCGCCGCGGCGGCGGACTCTGTAACAGCCGCGCCGGCTGGTTTTGTTTGGACCGGTGGATATGTTGGACTGCAAGCAGGCTATGCTTGGGGCAATGCCAACTACGATGCATTTGAGTATGCCGCCATAGATTATGACCCCGATGGGTTCTTCGGAGGACTGTATGTTGGTTACAACCATCAACTGCAAAACAACATCGTTCTAGGCATCGACGCAGATCTGAATTTCTCCGGCATCGACGGCAAGGCCAGCATGACATGGTTCGGTGACGCGGAGCCGGATGAGGAACACGTCGGCTATTCCAAGGTGAAGACGACTGCTTCTGTCCGCGCCCGAGTAGGCTACGCGATGGATCGCTTCATGCCATACGTTGCTGGCGGTCTTTCGTCTGCCAAGTACCAGTTCGACCTTGACCATGACGGCACTGGCAACATGGACTTTGAGGAAGAGCGCCGCCTGACCGGTTGGAACATCGGCGTTGGTGCTGAATATGCTGTCACCAACAACATTTTGGTGCGTGCGGAATACCGTTACACCGATTTCGGCTCGGCGGAGTTCGACCAGGACTGGGGTGGGGATTCCACGATCGACCTCAAGACTCACGATGTTCGCTTGGGCGTCGCCTATAAGTTCTGACCACGTCGGCCAGGCAAAGAACCCCGGCTCCGGCCGGGGTTTCTGTTTGTGGGGCGGCAATTAGGGCAGCGTGGACCCGTCCGGCGAACGGTTAAATCGGTCCCGCCTCACCCCTCCCGCACCGGCAGCCTTCGCATTTCAAACCCCGTCTTGGTCGTCTGGAAGCCGGCGTTGTGGTAGAACCCCAGCGTCGCCGGCTCCTTGGAGCTCGTGAGCAGCATCACCTTGTAGCAACCGAGCGCCCAGGCCTCATCGACAGCTGCCAGCAACACCGCCTTGCCGTGGCCCTGGCCGCGGAAGTCGGCATGGGTCACCACATTCTCGATCAGCGCATAGTTGGCTCCGCCGCGGACGAAGTTGGGCACCACCACCAACGTACAGGTCGCCACCTGCCGGCCGTCGACCAGGCCGAGGAAGATGCCGCTCGGCCCGTAATGCGAGAAGCGCTCCCAGATCTCCTCCGCATGTCCGGTGCTGACCGGCTCGTCAGGCACCAGATGGCGATAGAGCTGCACCAGTTCGGGCAAGTCTTCGCGGCGTGCCCGGCGGATGGTGAGCTCAGCGGACATGGAACTTCCTTTGGGAGCAGGGGCGGGACCGGTGGCCCCGTTCAGCTCTCGCGCGCCAGATAGGCCGGCAAATCGGCGATCGAATCGAGCACCACGTCGGCCATGGGCGTCAGTGACTCCCGCGTGCCGGTGCCCGACAGCACGGCGATCGCCAGTGCGCCGCCGGCCTTGGCCATTTCGAGGTCGTGGCGGTTGTCGCCGACCATGGCGATCTCTGATGGCTTCAGGCCGGTGAGGTCGGAAAAGGCGTGGATCGCATCGGGCGCCGGCTTGGGGTTGGCGACGGCGTCATAGCCATAGGCGGCGTCGAACATCTGGGCGATGCCGAGCGAAAGCAGCGTCTTTTCCGCGCCGCCGGTCGAATCGTTGGTGGCGACGCCAAGCCGGAAGCCGGCGCTGTGCAGGCTCGCCAGTGCATCCTTGCTGCCGGGCAGCGGCACGGCCTTGGCCGAGCCCTGTTCGGCCGACACCTGGTCGAACATCCTGATCAGCTCTGAGCGCTCGTCGTCGGTCGCGTCAGGGTACCAGAGCGCCACGATGTCGGCGTTGGTGCCGGCGGCAAAGACCGAATCGGCCTTGAAGCAATGGGCGGTGAAATCGTAGCCGGCTGCTTCCATCAGCGCGGTCGCCCGCGCCTGGTCGCCGTCCGCCGCCTTCAGCGCCATCATTTCGCCGATGGCGAACCACGTTGCCTGGAAATCGACAAGGGTGCCGTCCTTGTCGAAAAGTATGCCCTTGATGCCCCTCAAATCACTCACTCCTCCGACCGTGCGCACCGGCGGAAGGCCGGATGCGCAGGTGCAATGCCAGGGGCGCCGTTCGCGGCTATTGCTCGCGCGGCGCTCTGAGGCGGTGGATATGCTCCACGAGGCCGGCTGTCGAGGAGTCATGACGCGCGGCATTTTCTCGCCCATCCACGACAGGCAACAGCCCGGTGGCCAGTTCCTTGCCGAGTTCGACGCCCCATTGGTCGAAGGCGTTGATGCCGAACAGCTGCGCCTCGACGAAGACGCGGTGCTCGTAAAGCGCGATCAGCCGGCCGAGCATGTAGGGGGTAAGCTTGCGGTAGAGGATCGTCACCGACGGGCGGTTGCCCGAGAAAACGCGGTGCGGTGCGATCTTGTCGACCTCCTCGGGTTTGATGCCCTTGGTTAGCATCTGCCGCCGCGCTTCTTCCAGCGTGCGGCCCTTCATCAGCGCTTCCGACTGCGCCAGGCAGTTGGCGAGGAGCAGGTCATGGTGTTCCTGCAGATCGGGTTCGTGGCCTTCGGCTGCCGCCAGAAATTCGACAGGGATGAAATCGGTGCCCTGGTGCAGCAACTGGAAGAAGGCGTGCTGGCCGTTGGTGCCCGGCTCGCCCCAGACCAGTGGACCCGTCGGCGTCACCACGCCGCCGCCTGAAATCGTCACGCTCTTGCCGTTCGATTCCATGTCTAGCTGCTGCAGATAGGCCGGCAGCCGCGACAGGCGCTGGTCGTAGGGGATGACGGCGCGGGCCGGATAGTTGCACACCACCCGGTGCCAGAAGCCGATCAGCCCCATCAGCACCGGAATGTTCCTGAGCAGCGGTGCGGTTGCGAAATGCTTGTCCATCGCGTGCGCGCCGGCCAGGAATTCGCGGAAACTCTTCGGCCCGATGGCGATCATGATCGGCAGGCCGATCGCCGACCACAGCGAGTAGCGGCCGCCGACCCAGTCCCAGAAGCCGAACACGCGCGAAGGCTCGATGCCGAAGGCGGCCACCTTGTCGAGGGCGGTCGACACGGCGGCGAAATGGCTGCCCACCGCCTTGGCGCCCAGCTTCTCCTCGACCCAGCGGCGCGCGGTGGCGGCGTTGGTCATGGTCTCGACAGTGGTGAAGGTCTTCGATGCGATGATGAACAGCGTCGTCCCTGCGTCGAGGCCCTTCAGCGTGTCGTGGATATGGGCGCCGTCGATGTTGGAGACAAAATGCGCGCGCGGTCCGTCATGATAGGGCGCAAGCGCCAGCGTCGCCATGGCCGGGCCAAGATCGGAGCCGCCGATGCCGATATTGACGATGTCGGTAATCTTCTTGCCGGTGGCACCCGCCGCCTTGCCTGACCGGACATCTTCGGCGAATGCCGACATGGCATCGAGCACGGCGTGCACGTCCGTGGTCACGTCGTGGCCGTCGAGCATCACCGGTTCGCCGCGCGGGTTGCGCAGCGCCGTGTGCAGCACGGCGCGGTCCTCGGTTATGTTGATGCGCTCGCCGGCAAACATCGCGGCACGCCTGCCTTCGAGATCGACCGAATGCGCCAGCTTTTCCAGCAGCGCCATGGTCTCGGCGTCGACGGCGCATTTCGACCAGTCGAGCAGAAGGTCATCGTCGGAGGCGGAAAAATGCTGGAACCGCTTCGGGTCGGAAGCGAATGCCGCCCTGAGGTTCTTCGGTGCGTCCTGATGGTGGCTGCGAAGCGCGGCCAGTGCCGCCTTGAAAGGTTGGTCGATCACCTGGGAACTCCGAAAATGTCAGCTGCTGGCATCATTCTAGCAGACCTTGGGACTCATTGAGAGGCGTCGCGGCGGACTATCGCGGCAAATTTCAATCGATTCAACTGGTGTCATCTGCAACCGCCGCTGGAAAGGTTCACTGGCATAAATCTATAGGATTAGAAAAATTGATTGGTGCAACTGCTTGTGCCAAGGATAGCTTTCTATGGTCCAGCGAAGTCAAAAGACTGGACATGCAGGAAACGTCCCCATGCCACAGCGAAACGATACGGCCATCTGGTCAGGCTTGTTCAGAATTTCGGCGGAATCAGGTCAGACGCTCCAGGCTCAGATCCGGCAGGCGATCGTCGCCGCCATTCTCGACCGTCAGATCGCGGCTTCGATGCCGCTGCCGTCGTGCCGTATCCTCGCCGAAAAACTGGGCGTTGCGCGCGGCACGGTGGTGCTGGCGTTCCAGCAGCTTGTCGACCAGGGCTTCCTCGTTGCGCGCGAGCGCCGTGGCCACTTCGTCAATCCCGAAGTGCTGGCAACGCCGGCCAAGCCGCAGCAGAAGAGTCCCGATCAGGCCAATGAAATCGATTGGAAGGCGCGCCGCCAGATCGCGGCCTCCGACATGCAGCCGCCGGCCAAGCTCGATAACTGGATCAAGTCGTCCTATCCCTTCGTCTACGGCCAGTTCGACCCGACGCTGTTTCCGACCGCCGAATGGCGCGAGTGCAACCGCATGGCGCTGGCGGTGCTCGAAATCCGCAACTGGGCGGCCGACATGGTCGACCGCGACGACCCGCTGCTGATCGAGCAGATCCAGGCGCGTCTGCTGCCGCGTCGCGGCATCTTCGCCAATCCCGACGAGATCATTGTCACGCTTGGCGCCCAGAACGCGCTCTACATGCTCGCCACGCTGCTCATGACCAAGGGCTCCAAGGTGGCGATGGAAGACCCGGGCTATCCCGATGCGCGCTCGATCTTCCGGCTCTCAGGCGCGGACATCGAGCCGGTTCCCGTCGACCATTCAGGCATTGTCACCTCGGCGATCCCGTCCGATGCCGGTTTTGTCTTCGTCACGCCGAGCCATCAGTGCCCGACTATGGTGCCGCTGAGCGCCGAGCGCCGGCAGGACCTTCTGGCGCGTGCCACGCGCAACAACCAGATCATCATCGAGGACGGCTACGACAGCCAGTTGCTCGACGAGGCGCCGCAGCAGGCCTTGAAGAGCCTCGATCGCTCGGGCCGCGTCGTCTATGTCGGCTCGATGTCGAAGACGCTCGCGCCCGGTCTGCGCCTTGGCTACATCGTCGCCTCGGCCGACCTCATCGCGGAGTTGCGTGCGCTGCGTCGCTTCATGTTGCGCCACCCGCCGGCCAACAACCAGCGCGCCGTCGCATTGTTCCTGTCGCTCGGCCACCACGAGGCGCTGGTGCGCCGCCTCTCCACCGCCTTCACCGAGAGGCGCAAGCGATTGGTCCAGGCGATCTCGGCTTTTCTGCCAGAATGGCAGTCTACCGACTCGGCCGGTGGCACCTCGCTGTGGCTCGAAGGACCGCGTGGCACCGACTCGCGCGGGCTCGCGGCAGCGGCCGCGGCACGTTCGGTCATCATCGAGCCGGGCGAGCGCTTCTTCGAGCATTCCGACAAGCCGACGCGCTTCATGCGGCTGGGCATTTCCTCGATTGCCCTGCAGCACATCGAGCCCGGAATCCGCGAATTGGCTACCGCTGCCGGACGTCGGCCCGCCGCTGCTTGAGCCCGCTGCAACGCTGCCCGCCTCTTGGCGCGCGGCGTTGCACCACTTTATCCAGCCTCCAATCCCTGCCTGATTTCAGCTCCGATTTCAGGCCTATCGTCCATGCCGGCCGCCGCTCCGTGCCGCCGCGCATATATGAGCGCTCTGGCATATCCGGCGCAATCTGCTGGCCCATAGTCTGGGCCAATGGACGTTGCATAGTCGCGCAAAGGGAACGAGGCGACACGACGGTGGCATAATCACTGCGGGCCAGCCTCACACGAATTCGGAGGACCTGCATGTCAGTTGCCATCGAAAGCCATGATCTGTCTGCGGAACAACGCTCGCGAAGGTCCGGTGGCAGGGAGGCGCGACGGGCGATGCGCGCCGCTCCGCTGGCCGACGACATCCGCCCGGTGCGGGCCGGCCTGGAGGGCGGCACTTTCAAGGCATTGGGCCAGAACGATCTCGAACGCATCCACGAGGCGGTGCTCACGCTGCTCGAAACCGTCGGCTTCGCCAACGCCATCCCGAGCTGCATCGAGGCGCTGAAACGTGTCGGCGCCAGCTACAGCGACGACGGCCGTATCCGCTTCCCCCGTGCGCTGGTGATGTCGACGATCGAGAATGCCGCCCGCAACTTCACCCTCTGCGGCCAGGATCCCAAGCACGACATGGTGATCCAGGGCAGGCGGGTGCATTACGGCACGGCCGGTGCCGCCGTTCACCTCGTCGACGTCGAAAAGCGCGAATACCGCGAGAGCCTGCTGCAGGACATCTATGACGCCGCCCGCATCGTCGACGGCCTCGACAACATCCACTTCTTCCAGCGCCCGATGGTGCCGCGCGACATTCCCGACCCGCTAGAGATGGACTTCAACACGCTCTATGCCTGCGTCTCAGGCACCTCCAAGCATGTCGGCACCAGCTTCACCGTCCGCGAGAACGTCGCGCCCGCCTTGCAGATGCTCTACGAAATCGCCGGCGGCGAGGAGAATTTCCGCGCCCGGCCGTTCGTCTCCAATTCCAACTGCTTCGTCGTTCCGCCGATGAAGTTCGCCGAGGATGCCTGCGGCGTGCTCGAAGCCTGCGTCGAGGGCGGTATCCCGATTCTTTTGCTCTCCGCTGGCCAGGCAGGCGCCACGGCACCGGCGGCGATCGCCGGCGCGGTTGTCCAGGCCGTCGCCGAGGTGCTCGCCGGTCTCGTCTACGTCAACGCGCTGAAGCCCGGCCATCCCGCCATCTTCGGCACATGGCCCTTCGTCTCCGACCTGCGCACCGGTGCCATGTCCGGCGGATCGGCCGAGCAGGCGCTGCTGACGGCCGCTTGCGCCCAGATGGCCCAGTTCTACGACCTGCCTGGTGGCTCCGCCGCCGGCATGGCCGACTCCAAGCTGCCCGACATTCAGTCCGGCTACGAAAAGGGCATCACCAATGTCATGGCCGGCCTGTCAGGGCTCAATCTGGTCTATGAGTCCGCCGGCATGCATGCCTCGCTGCTCGGCTTCTGCCTGGAAAGCCTGATCATCGACAACGACATGCTGGGCCAATGCCTGCGCTGCGTGCGTGGCATCGAGGTCTCCGATGAGGCGCTGTCCATCGCCACCATCTCGGAAGTCTGCCTCAACGGCCCCGGCCATTATCTCGGAAACGAACAGACGCTCAGGCTGATGCAGACCGAGTATTTCTATCCCGCCGTGGCCGACCGCTTCTCGCCCAAGGAGTGGAACGAGAAGGGCAAGCCCGACCTGCTTGGCAAGGCGATTGTAGAGAAGAGGCGCATCCTCGCCGAACGTTTTCCGCGGCACATCCCGCGCACCCTCGACGACAAGCTGCGCGCCCATTTCGGCGAGCTGATCAAGCTGCCGCGCTCCGGCATGGGCGGGTAGACGACGGCTCGCCGACTAGTCGGCGCTGAGCCCGAAGCGCTCGACGACATCAGGGTTGATAAGCTTGGCATGCAGCGCCAGAAGCACAATCTGGGCATCGAAGCTGTCCTCGGCGTCGAGCGCCGCTTCGATGCGCTGTTCCACCCGCACGGCCATGTCGCCGCCATTGGCACCCGCAAAGCCGTTCGCCCCGGCGACGCAATAGCCGAACAGCTGGGCGATGGGCGCATAGGCCGAGGCTGGCGGCTCGTCCGGCCAATGGTCCTTCATCAGGTTGACGATGGTGAGCTTCACGCCCTCCGGCACCAGCGCCGGATGCAGATCGACCGCGCGCAGGGCGCCATCCAGTTCGCGCAGGTCGCTGGAGCGGCCGAACAGGCCAAGAAAACCGAGGGATGAGCGTCGTCTGGCCATGGCTTGCGTCCGTTGCGTCGGATTCCAGTTAGGCGAGGCGAGGGTGGAATTCAAACATCGTCGGACATTCGTTGGCAGAATTTCCTGACAGCGATGGAATAGCCGCCGATGTCTCCCGTTCCTCCCCGGCAATCAGCAAGATTGTCGAACAGGAGATGACAGATGAAAAAGACCCTCGCCATTCTCGGTGCTCTGATCTTTGCCGCACCGCTGGCGCAGACCCCTGCGCATGCCGACGACGATGTCAGCCGCTTCTTCAAGACGGTTCTTACAGGCGGCAAGAAGTCCGACGGCAAAGGCTGGTCGAACAGCTCGTCGAATTCGTCGAACAACTCGAGTTCCAACCGTTCGTCGAACTCGTCGAACAATTCCAGCTCCAACAGCTCGTCCAATTCGTCCAGCAATTCGAGCTCGAACTCCTCGTCCAATTCCAGCTCGAACTCGAGCTCCAACAGCTCGTCGAACTCCTCGTCCGACGACGATTGATCCCTAGCGGATCGCAGTAAAAGGGCCGGTGGTTCCCCACCGGCCCTTTTTCTTGTGCCTTGAAAAGATGCGCCTCAGCGCTGGGCGCGGGCGGAGCGGCGATACCAGCCGTCAGTGGAGATGGTGTTACGGAAGACGCGGGTACGGTCCGGCTTTTCGTCTTCCCGCTCGGCGCGGATGTCGGCCGAAAGCTCCAGCGCCTTGCGCTCGAAGGAGATGACTTGCGCAATCGGCGCGCCCTTTTCGATGATGTGCAGGCCGTCAGTGCCCGTGGCGAAGAACGGGAAGTGGATCTCGGCCGTGTAGCTGTCGGTGTCGACCACGCCCGAGACGATCTCGAAGATGCCGTTGGGCCGGTTCAGCGGCTGCACGAACAGGCAGCTCCAGCCCGGCGGGGTGCGGATGCTCCAGTAATTGTGGAACTTGCAGGGCGGCAGCGGCGCGCGCGGATTGCCGGCCACCTGGTGGGCGCCGTGGTTGCTGACCAGCGTGCGGTCGAAGTCCCAGGCGGTATCGACCTTCTTGCCGCCGTCCGAGATCTCCATGCGGACAGTTGCCGGCAGCCGGATGATCCAGCCGGCCGTCATGGCGTCGAGAAACGGCATGCAGCGCTTGACCGTCAGGCCGTTGTCGCCGGTCGACAACTTCTCGGGATCGACCGCCGGCAGCTTGCGGAACCAGTCGGGCATGAAGGTCTTGGCCGGCACCGGCGGCGGGATCACGCCGTCGTCTTCGGGGCGGCAGAGAAAGCGTATCGAGCGCGGCTTGGGCGTCAGGAACATTTTGTGTCTCTCCTTGATGGTGGCAGGGAGAACGGGCGGGCAGGGCGTCTATTCCATCGTCCAGGCCGTCTGCGCCGCCATTTTGCGGCGTCGGTTCCGCGTGACTTGACTCCGATCCATTCTGGCGGTAGTTAACAAATATGTTAATTAACAAGTCTGCTAAATAGATGACCGAAGACCACCTCGACGCCACATTCGCCAGCCTCGCCGACCCCACCCGGCGGGCCATCCTTGCCCGGCTCGCTCAGGGCGAGGCGACGGTCAACGAACTGGCCGAGCCGTTCGAGATGAGCCTGCCGGCGATCTCGCGTCATCTCAAGGTGCTGGAGCGTGCCGGTCTCATCAGCCGCGGCCGCGAGGCGCAGTGGCGCCCGTGCCGGCTGGAGGCGGGGCCGCTCAAGGACATCGCCAACTGGGTCGAGCGCTACCGCCGCTTCTGGGATCAGAGCTTCGATCGCATGGCCGACTATCTCAAGGAACTGCAGACGCCCAAGGGAGACCAGGATGACCGCAAGAACTGACACCGTCGCCGCACAGTCGCTTGTCCTCGAATTCTCACGCGTCTTCGATGCGCCGCCGGCGCTCGTCTTCCGCATGTGGTCGAGCCCAGAGCATCTCTGCCGCTGGTGGGGGCCGAAGGGCTTCACGTCGAGCTGCGAAACGCACGAGTTCCGCAACGGTGGCGACTATCACCTGCTGATCCACGGCGACAGCGACAACGGCATGTCCGGCACCTTCCGCGAGATCGTCGAGAACCAGAGGATCGTCTTCACCTTCGCCTGGGATCATGATCCCGACTGGCAGACGCTGGTGACGGTGACGCTGAAGCCTGAAGGCGACGGCACGCGGCTGACCTTCCGCCAGGAGCCGTTCCTCGACGTCGAAACCCGCGACTCGCATCTGGGTGGCTGGGGCGAATGCCTCGATCGCCTGGCCGACGCGCTCGCCGGCCGACCCGTGGTCTGAGCTCTTGCGCGCCGGCTAAAGCTGCCAGCGCGCCGACTGCCCGATTGAAACCGCTGTCACCGATTGTCGTTGTCGATCATCGGACCGACGCGCCATGCGAGGAGAAACGAAGATGCTGAAATCCTATCGCGGCAGTTGCCATTGCGGGGTCGTGCATTTCGAATGCCAGCTCGATCTCGCACCCGAGGGCCAGCGCTCGAAGCCCGAACTGGGCGGCGTCTGGTGGACGTCGAGCTTCCGCTGCAATTGTTCATGGTGCGCCAAGACCCGCTTCTGGAAGAACTTTGCGCGGCCCTCCGGATTCCGTGTCACCTCGGGCGCGGACATGCTGACCGAGTACCGCTTCGGCTCGTCGGCCATTCGCCACACCTTCTGCAGCCGCTGCGGCGTCCATCCCTTCGCCTCGGCCAGCTTCGACATCATGGGCGGTGACTTCTTTGCGGTGAACATCGCCTGCCTCGACGACATCTCGGCCGACGAGCTGGCAGCCGTGCCGATTACCTATGAGGATGGCAAGAACGACGCCTGGGACCGCCCGCCAGCGGTGACCGCCTACCTCTAGCAGCAAGATCCAACCTTCGATCCGTGCATGACGGCCGCCAACCGGCGGCCGATGGGAAACCTGTGTCCAAACGATGGAGAGTGACATGCAGCATGAAATCGTATCGCGAGACGAATGGGTTGCGGCGCGCCGGGCGCTGCTGGCCAAGGAAAAGGCAATGACCAAGGCGCGCGACGCGTTGAGCGCCGAGCGGCGCGACCTGCCGTGGGTCAAGATCGACAAGCAGTATCATTTCGACGGTCCCGAGGGCCAGCTGTCGCTGTCCGACCTGTTCGACGGCCGCAGCCAGCTGTTCATCAAGCATTTCATGATGGCGCCGGGCCAGCAGCACCACTGCGTCGGCTGTTCGTTCGAGATGGACAATGTCGACAGCGTGCTTGTCCACCTCGAGAACCACGACGTCAGCTACGTCGCGGTCACCCGTGCACCGCTTGCCGAAGCCGAGGCGCTGAAGGTGCGCATGGGCTGGAAGGCGCGCTTCGTCTCGTCCTTCCGCAGCGACTTCAACTACGACTTCAACGTCTCCTTCACGCCCGAGCAACTGGCGGCCAAGAAGGCCGTCTACAACTTCGCGCCACTCGATTTCCCTATCGAGGATCTGTCCGGCGACAGCGTCTTCTACAAGGACGACGACGGCCAGATTTACCTGACCTATTCGACCTTTGGCCGCGGCGCCGAGCAGTTTCTCGGCATCTATGGTTTTCTCGATGTGATGCCGAAGGGCCGCGCCGAGAATGGTCCGTTCCACCTGCTCGCCGACTGGGTCAGGCCGCATGACATGTATGGCAAGGGCGGCATGGTCGAGATGACGGGACGCTACCACCCGGCCGACTGCGGCTGCGGCAAGCACGGCTGAGCCGGCGATGTGCTGCGCACTGACAGCGCTGGTCTTCGCCGTGATGGCAACCTGGCGACGCTTGCTGAAGGCGGCGTCCGGTTGTCATCGCGGGCTGCGCTGGTTTGGGGCATTTGCCGCGGCGCTGGCCGTCGGTGTCGGGACAGCTGCCGCCGCGCAGCATCTCGGTCACTACGCCACGCGTGCCGAGACCAACCAGCGCAGCATCCTCGCCGAGATGCTGGCGCAGCCGATCTGCTCCGGCAACGCCGCAAGTGCAGGCGAGCAGCTCGCAATCAGCCTAGACTGACCGCGTCTCGAGCGGTCATTCCCCGCGCCGGTGTCGAGGCGCAAAAGCCCGGGTGTGCCCGAGCGCCTGACGCCCCGCTGCACAGGTGAGGCGGCGAAGCTCAGTTACCGAGGCCTCCGCCCCCAATGCCAAGCGCCTAGTGATTGTCGCGTGGCAGGCCCTTGGTTTGCGCGACGCGCTGGTACTTGACCGCCGGCTTCAGCACCATTCCTTGCGCCAGCTGGTCGACCATGCCGCGCTGGATTTCCTGCCACGGCGTCTGGTGCGCCGGGAAGTGATAGCCGCCATTGTTCTGCAGCTCGGCGCGGCGGCGAGTGATCTCGTCGTCGCTGACCAGAATGTCGGCGGTGCCCTTGCGCAAATCGATGCGCACCCGGTCGCCCGATTTCAGCAGCGCCAGTCCGCCGCCGACGGCGGCTTCCGGCGAGGCATTGAGGATCGACGGCGAACCCGACGTGCCTGACTGGCGGCCATCGCCGATGCAGGGCAGCGAGTGAATGCCGCGCTTGAGCAGGTAGGCCGGCGGCTGCATGTTGACCACCTCGGCGCCGCCGGGATAGCCAACGGGCCCGGCGCCGCGCATGAACAATACCGTGTTCTCGTCGATGTTTTCGGCCGGGTCGTCGATGCGGGCGTGATAATCCTCCGGTCCGTCGAACACTTTTGCCGTGCCTTCGAAGGCTTCGGGATCCCTTGGGTTCGACAGATAGCGGGCGCGGAACTCGGGCGAGATCACGCTCGTCTTCATGATAGCGCTGTCGAACAGATTACCCCTGAGGTTGATGAAGCCGGCGTCCTTCTTCAGCGGGTCGGCAACCGATCGGATGACCTTGGGGTCCATGTTCTCGGTGGCAGCACAATTCTCGCCCATGGTGCGGCCATTGGCGGTGATCACGTTGGGGTGAGGCAAGAGGCCGGCTTTCATCAGCTCGGCGACAACAGCCGGTACGCCGCCGGCATGGTGGTAGTCCTCGCCGAGATATTCGCCGGCCGGCTGCAGATTGACCAGCAGCGGCACGTGGTGGCCGACCTTCTGCCAGTCGTCATTGTCGAGCGGCACGTCGAGATGGCGGGCAATGGCGTTGAGATGGATCGGCGCGTTGGTCGAGCCGCCGATCGCCGAATTGATGACGATGGCATTCTCGAAGGCTTCGCGCGTCATGATGTCGGACGGCTTCAAGTCCTCGTGCACCATGTCGACGATGCGCTTGCCGGTCTCGTAGGAAATCTGGCCACGCTCGCGATAGGGCGCGGGGATCGCCGCCGCGCCGGGCAGCTGCATGCCGAGCGCCTCGGCAAGGCTGTTCATCGTCGTTGCCGTGCCCATGGTGTTGCAGTAGCCGACCGACGGCGCCGAAGAGGCGACGATGTCCATGAACTGGTCGTAGTCGATCTCGCCTGACGACAGCCGCTCGCGCGACTTCCATACGATGGTGCCCGAGCCGGTGCGTTCGCCCTTGTGCCAGCCATTCAGCATCGGCCCGACGGAGAGCGCGATCGCCGGGATGTTGACGGTGGCGGCTGCCATCAGAAGCGCGGGCGCGGTCTTGTCGCAGCCGATGGTCAGCACCACGCCGTCGAGCGGATAGCCATAGAGCACCTCGACGAGGCTGAGATAGGCAAGGTTGCGGTCGAGCGAGGCGGTCGGGCGCTTGCCGGTTTCCTGGATCGGGTGGCAGGGGAACTCGAACGGCACGCCGCCCGCCGCAACAATGCCGTCGCGCACGCGCTTGGCCAGCTCGATGTGGTGGCGGTTGCACGGCGACAGGTCCGAGCCGGTCTGGGCGATGCCGATCAGCGGCTTGCCCGACTGCAGCTCCTCGCGCGTCAGGCCGAAATTCAGGTAGCGCTCGAGATAGAGCGCGGTCATGCCGGGATTGTCGGGATTGTCGAACCACTCCTGCGAACGGAGCTTCTTCGTCGTCTTTGTGCCGGCCATCAATTCCTCCCGAAATCCGGACTTGCATCGTTATGGCAAGGACCAAACCGCTGCAAGAGCGACGAAGGGTGCAGCACGCGGGATGCCGTCGGGCGGTGCAGTGGTGCAACTTTCCAGGGGCAACTGGCCCGGCATGCGAGGCTGTTCTCGCAGCGCGCCGATGATAAGAATGCGCCGCCAGCGTGCAGTGCATTCCACAAGTTAGAGCGAGCAGTGCCTTGATCGACGACCGCCTCTATATCGACCCCGAGCTTGTCCAGTTCTACGACCTCGAGAACGAAGGCGGCGATGACGTCGACTTCATCATGCGCTTCGTCGGCGATGCCAAAAGCGTGCTCGATCTCGGCTGCGGCACCGGCGCGCTGACGGCGATGCTGGCGCCGGGCCGTGCCGTCACCGGTGCCGATCCCGCACCCGCTATGCTCGACGTCGCCCGCAAGCGCCCTGGCGGCGACCGCGTCGAGTGGGTCGGGGGCGATGCCCGCTCGCTGCGTCTCCGCAAGAGCTTCGACCTGGTGATCCTGACCGGTCACGCCTTCCAGGTGTTCCTGACCGCCGAGGAGCAGCGCGCAGCACTCGACACCATCGCCGCCCATCTCGCGCCTAACGGCCGCTTCATCTTCGACAGCCGCAACCCTCGGACGAGGGAGTGGCTGGAATGGGGACCCGACGATTCCAGGCGCACTGTCGCGCATCCAACTTTCGGTGCCGTCGAGGCCTGGAACGATGCCGTCCGGGACGAGGCGACTGGTATCGTCACCTACGACACCTTCTACCGCGTGCCGGCTGACGGGCGGCTGTTCCATGCTCAGTCGCGCATCGCCTTTCCGGCGCAGGAGGCGCTCGCCGAAATGATCGCCGCAGCGGGGCTCGTCGTCGACCGCTGGCTCGGCAGCTGGCAGGGCGCGCTTTATGCGTCCGACATGGGCGAGATCATCCCGATCGGCCGCAGGGGCTGACCTCGGGCGCCGCAATGGACAAGCGCCGGAGGCTGCGTTACCCCTCAAGGATCGGCATTCGGGAGGATTTCGCATGGCTCTGGTGATCGAAGGCGAAGAAAAGATCGCAGCCCCCATCGACGTGGTGTGGAAGGCGCTCAACGATCCCGCCGTGCTCAAGGAGAGCATCCCCGGCTGCGAGAGCCTCGAGATGTCCTCCCCGACCGAGATGGCCGCCAAGGTGGTGCTCAAGATCGGCCCGATCAAGGCGACCTTCACCGGCGAGGTGACGCTGAAGAACCTCAAGCCGCCGCACTCCTACACCATCGTTGGCGAAGGCAAGGGCGGCATCGCCGGCTTCGCCAAGGGCGGCGCCGACGTCACGCTGACCGAGGACGGGCCTGGCGCCACGATCCTCAAATACGAGGCCAAGGCCGATGTCGGCGGCAAGATCGCCCAGCTCGGCAGCCGCCTGATCACCTCGACTTCGAAGAAACTAGCCGGGCAGTTTTTCTCGACTTTTGGCGAGAAGGTGGGGGGAGCGTAGCAGAATTTCCCTCGCCCCGTTTACGGGGAGAGGGTGGCCCGGAGGGCCGGGTGAGGGGCAGCGCCAAGTCCTGCTGGATCGAGCCGCCCCTCATCCGGCTGCGCCACCTTCTCCCCGTAAACGGGGCGAAGGGTCCAAGCTTATTCACTGCCACGCCCCGTTTCCGGTCTGGCCATTTGTCAAAGAACACTCCCGCTTGGGGAGATAGTTCGGGAAGCGGGGCGCGAGGCCGTGCCTTCCGATTGATTAGTAGTGGCGCGAACTCGCGCCCCGCTCGGTGTCTGTCCCAAGGTTGGCCGGTCACAGCGCCGCTCCATGTACATTCCATGGACAATCGCCGCGGCTTCTCCGCATCTCCCTGCCGCGCCATGTCCATTTGCGGAACAAGGCACCGGAAAACGCCGACCTGTCGTCGGGCCCTCGGAGCCACGGCTACCGATACCGTGGCGGGAGGTCACCGCCGCCCTCCCTGATACCCGGTGCGCACCAGGTCCCGTAAGGGCGATGGGGGAATGATACGGGAGGTGGCGAGGGCGTGGAGAAATGGGCGCGGCTATCCACGGGGGCTGGTGACAGATGGTGACAGCGGGGCTGACGGTCTGGCGCTGCCCTACGAAGCCAACCTTTGCTGTCGCGATCCTTCGCACCCCCCTCTGGCCTGCCGGCCATCTCCCCCACAAGGAGGGAGATCATGCCTTCATCGGCGCCTCTCCCAATCACAGACGTTGCGACGCTACTCCGTGTTCCTTGCCACCTCGCAGAATGGGCGCCGCCGGCGACGCGACTAATCTCCCTCCTTGTGGGGGAGATGGTCGGCAGGCCAGAGGGGGGTGGGAAGGATCGCGGCGGAGGCGATCTGCGGGAGTTTTCGCGTGGCGATTGGTGTTCAGAAATTCCTGAGCGCGGAAAACCTCTCCACGCCTCGCAATCCAAACCCACCGCCCCTCACGCCGCCGCAACCGGCGCCGTCTCCCTGAACTTTAGACCAAGCACCACCGGCACGCTGAGCGCATAGAGGGCGATGACGGAGAGCCAGATCGCGCCGGGCCATTGGGAGCGGACGAGGAAGTAGAAGCTGGAGAAGGCCAGCGGTGCCACGATCGAGGCCAGGCTGAGGGCCGAGGCGAGCACACCCTGGAACTGCCCTTGCTGGCTCTCGTCGACCTGCCGGGTGGCGAGCGACTGCAAGGCGGGAACACCGATGCCGCCGAGGGCGAAGAGCGGCATGATGGCGAAGATCATCCAGCCCTCGGTGGCGAAGGCCATGCCGGCAAGTGCTGTGCAGGCGCAGGCGATGCCAACCAGGATGGCTGTGCGCTCGCCGAGCAGCTTGACCGCGGGGCCGGGGAGAAAGGCCTGGGCAAGCGCCTGGCAGACGCCGAACGTGCCGAGCGACAGGCCGATCCACAGCCCGTTCCACCGGAAGGCATCGCTGCCCCACAGCGCCCAGGAGGTGCCATAGGCCTCGCCGGTGGCGCTGAAGATGAAGAAGACCGAGATGACGGGCAAAAGGTTCTTCATGGAAAACAGCCAGCGCAGCGGCTTAAGCGGATTGAGCGCGGCGAGGTCGATCTTCTCGCGGCTGGGTTTTCGCGACTCCGGCAGGACGAAGAATGCCAGCAGGAGGTTACAGGCGTTGAGCAGGGCGGCCGCGATGAAGGGCAGGCGCAGCCAGTGGTCGCCGAGCACACCACCCAGCACCGGCCCGATGATGAAGCCTATGCCGAACATGGCGTTGAACAGGCCGAAGCGGCGGGCGCGCTGATGCTCGGGCGAAATGTCTGTGATGTAGGCCGTCGCGACCGAGACGTTGGCGCTGGTCAGCCCAGCAATGGCGCGGCCGAGCAAGAGCATCCAGAGGCTCGGCGCGAAAGCCAGGAACAGGTAGTTGATCGCCGCACCGGCGAGCGAAATCAAGAGCACCGGGCGGCGGCCAAGCCGGTCGCTGAGCGAACCGAGGACCGGTGCGAAGACGAACTGCATCGCGGCGTAGAGCGTCGTCATGACGCCGATATAGGCGGCGACATTTTCGGCGTGGGTGACGTCGCGCAAAAGCGCGGGCAGGATCGGGAAGATGAGGCCGATGCCGATGGCATCGAGGACGACGGCAACAAAGATGACGATGAGCGGCTTGCTCATGGCGGACTCCAATTGATGCAAGCGTGCAGCGGCGCCTCGCGCCGATGGGGCTCGCAATGGGGCCTGATCGATGTCAGGCGGGATGATTTTCGGGAGACGCTGGCGACCCGCGCTCGAAACGGCTTGGGTGCTTATGCTTGACCGCCTGGACGACTATTCGTCCACCTGTCTACTCCGCCACTGAGCGGATCAAGGGAAGCGGTCGCTTTTCGCGACGGGTTCCCTTTACGTCATGTGGTGGCGGGCGGCAAGAGGGAGGCGTTGGCACAGCCTAGGTGACAACTCCGCTGCGTTGCCATGGCATGTAGTTGACTGAAGAGAATATACGAAGCATATATGGTCCGTATATTCATTTCAGGAGACGTTCATGGGCATCGTGAAAATCGACGAGGAGCTGCATGAGGAAGTCAGGCGGGCGAGCACGGTGATGTGCCGCTCGATCAACGCA
Organism: Aminobacter sp. LjRoot7; assembly: GCF_964252895.1. Classification (NCBI taxonomy): domain Bacteria; kingdom Pseudomonadati; phylum Pseudomonadota; class Alphaproteobacteria; order Hyphomicrobiales; family Phyllobacteriaceae; genus Aminobacter; species Aminobacter sp. LjRoot7. Next base: position 58,007 of record NZ_CAXUPX020000010.1, on the reverse strand, counting down.
CAGGCCGAGTTCTGGATGAAGGTCGGCATGCTCGCGGAGGCCAATCCGACCCTGTCGTTCAACGAGATCGTCAAGATGCAGTTTGCGGCAGCACAGATGCATGTCCGGGATCTGGCGGTCGCCTGAGATGGTCAAGACACCGGACGAACTGGCGCTGATGCGCGTGGCGGGCAGGATGCTGGCGTCGGTGTTCGAGATGCTGGACGGGCAGGAGCTGGCCGGCATGTCGACTTTGCAGGTCAACGATCTTGTCGAGCGCTTCATCACTGTCGATCTCGCCGCGCGTCCGGCGAGCAAGGGGCAGTACGGTTTCAAGCATGTGCTGAACTGCTCGATCAATCACGTCGTCTGCCACGGCGTGCCCGATGGGCAGGAAATCATCCAGGACGGCGACATCGTCAATTTCGACATCACGCTGGAAAAAGGCGGCTACATCGCCGATTCGAGCAAGACCTACCTGGTCGGCAACGCCCCGGTCGCGGCGACGCGGCTGGTGCGGGTGGCGCAGGAGGCGATGTGGAAAGGCATCAGGCAGGTCCGGCCGGGAGCGTATCTCGGCGACATCGGTTTTGCCATCGAGCGGCATGCCAAGCGGAACGGCTATTCGGTGGTGCGGGAATATTGCGGCCACGGCATCGGCCGCGAGATGCACGAGGAACCGCAGGTGCTGAATTTCGGCCGGCCGGGTACGGGCATGGAGCTGCGCGAGGGCATGGTCTTCACCATCGAGCCGATGGTCAACCAAGGCACTCGCAAGGTCGCGACCGAAAGCGACGGATGGACCGTCGTGACAGGCGACCGGAAACTCTCGGCCCAGTTCGAACATACGGTTGCCGTGACAGCGACCGGCGTCGAGGTGTTGACGCTGCGCCGCGACGAGGCACGGATGCTGCAAGGCCGGGCGTGATTGCTGGTCGGCACGTGCTGGGAACGGGATCAAGACGGGTGGCAAGCCTGCATTGACGTGGAACCGCATTTGACGCCGGCCTGACCGGGGCGACGCAGGACCAGCCCGCATTGACGCCGGAACGGCGCTGGGGCAGTGACGCTGCGTTCATGGCGGCGGTGCGATGTCTTCCTTCTCCCTTGCGATCTTCGACTACGATGGAACGCTGGCCGACAGTTTTCCGTGGTTCTGCTCGGTGCTCAACCAGACCGCGCGGCAGTTCGGCTTTCGCGAGGTGGCGGAGGACGAGATCGACGAGTTGCGGGCGCTTGGAACGCGCGAGATCGTTGCCCGCCTGGGCGTCGCCAAATGGAAGCTGCCGGCGATCGCCATGCACATGCGCAAATTGAGCGCCGAAAGTCGCGACGCGGTGGCGCTGTTCCCTGGGGCCGATGCCATGCTTGCGAGCCTTGCCGCAAGCAACATCAGGGTTGCCATCGTCAGCTCCAACGCGGAACAAACCATCCGCCGGACGCTCGGGCTGGCCGCGGTTCATGTCAGCCACTTCCAGTGCGGCGCCTCCCTCTGGGGCAAGGGGGCGATGTTCAAGGCCGTCATCAAGCGCCTCGGCGCCGACAAGGGGCGCACCATCGCCATCGGCGACGAGGTTCGCGACATCGAGGCCGCACGAGGCGCCGGCATCGCCGCGGGCGCGGTGACCTTCGGCTACAATGCGGCTGCGACCTTGCGCGCCCACGAGCCCGACCTGGTGTTTGACGATTATGCCGAGCTGGTCGCGAAGCTGACGGCCTGAGTGGATCGCGACGTTCTTGAAGTCTCTACCGGTCGCGTCATGCACCGAGAAGTGCTGGTTGCGCGGCGTGCGGTGTGGCATGCGATCGGATGTCGAGCCGGCGGACGCGAAACAAAACGGCCACCGTGCTTCCACGGTGGCCGTTTTCGTTCGGATGAAGCCTAGCCTCAGCCCCGGAGTTCGCGCCTGAGGATCTTGCCGACATTGGTCTTCGGCAGTTCGGTGCGGAACTCGATGTATTTCGGCCGCTTGTAGCCGGTCAGGTTTTCGCGGCAGTAGGCGATCAGCGTCTCGACGGTCAGGTCGGGGTCCTTGCGCACCACGAACAGTTTCGGCACTTCACCCGAATGCTCGTCCGGCACGCCGACGGCCGCGACCTCGAGCACGCCGGGGTGCTGGGCGACGACGTCCTCAAGCTCGTTGGGATAGACGTTGAAGCCCGAGACCAGGATCATGTCCTTCTTGCGGTCGACGATCTTGGTGAAGCCGCGCTCGTCCATGAAGCCCATGTCGCCCGACTTGAAGAAGCCGTCAGAGGTCATCACCTTGGCGGTCTCGTCGGGGCGGTTCCAGTAGCCGGCCATGACCTGCGGGCCCCTGATGCAGATCTCGCCGACCTCGCCGAGCGGCATGTCGTTGTCGTTCTCGTCGCGGATGGCGATGTCGGTCGAGGGCAGGGGCAGGCCGATCGTGCCGGTGAAGTCAGGCGACGAGCACTTGTTGGCGGTCGCCACCGGCGAGGTTTCCGACAGGCCGTAGCCTTCGGTGATGTGGTTGCCGGTTGCCTTCTTCCAGCGCTCGGCCACCGGCCGCTGCACCGCCATGCCGCCGCCTAGCGACAGGATCAGGCCCGAGAAGTCGAGCTTTCGGAAGTCCTCGTTGTTGGTCAGCGCGTTGAACAGCGTGTTGAGGCCGGGGAAGATGTTGAATTGGAACTTGCCCAGTTCCTTGACGAAGCCGGGGATGTCGCGCGGATTGGGGATCAGCACGTTGAGCGCGCCCTGCTGCATGCCCATCAGCGCGTTCACCGTGAGTGCGAAGATGTGGTAGAGCGGCAGCGCGCAGATGAAGGTCAGGTGCGGCGGCTTCGGACGCACCGAGTAGGCGTCCTCCACCCACAGCGCCAGCTGGGCGACATTGGCGAGCACGTTGGAGTGGATCAGCATCGCGCCCTTGGAAACGCCGGTTGTGCCGCCGGTATATTGCAGGAAGGCGATGTCGGAGGCAGCGACTGTTGCCGGCTTGAAGCTGAGGCCGGCACCTTCTTTGAGCGCCGTCATGAACTTGACGTGGCCGGGCAGAGACCAGGCCGGCACCAGCTTCTTGACCTTGCGCACGACGAGATTGACCAACAGGCCCTTGAGCCCGAGCATCTCGCCCATCGAGGCGACGACGACATGCTTGACCTCGGTCTTGGCGATGACGGCCTGCAGCGTGGTGGCAAAGTTCTCCAGGATGATGATGGCCTGGGCGCCGGAGTCCTTCAGCTGGTGCTCGAGTTCGCGCGGCGTGTAGAGCGGGTTTACGTTCACCACCGTGTAGCCGGCGCGCAGGATCGCCATCATCGCGACCGGGTATTGCAGGACGTTCGGCATCATGATGGCGACGCGGGCACCCTTGGCGAGGCCCTTCGACTGCAGCCAGGCGGCAAAGGCCGTCGACATGCGCTCGAGCTCGCCATAGCTCAGCGACTTGCCCATGCACGAAAAGGCCGGGCGGCCGGCATACTGGCGGCAGGCTTCGGTCAAGAGATCGCCGATCGAGCTGTAGGCCAGCGGCGGCATTTCGGCCGGAACGTTGGCCGGATAGCTCTTCAGCCATGGCTTGTCGCCGGACCTTGCTGCTGCCTTGGCGGGCGCAGCGGCCTTTGCCGCCGGTGCTGCCTTCGCGGCCGGGGCGGCTGCAGCCTTGGCGGCAGGTTTTGCCGCCGCTGACTTTGCCGCGGGCTTCGCCTTGGCAACGGGCTTGGGCGTTTCAGCAATTTTTGCCGGAGCGGCGGCTGCGGGCGCCGATGCCGCGACCTTCGACGCGGCGGGCTTTGCGGCAGCCGGTTTTGCGGCGGCGGTCTTCGCCTTGGCCGGAGTGGCCTTTGCAGCCGGCTTCGGTGCTGCGGCCTTTGCCTTGGCCGGGGCGGCTTCGGTCTTGGTTGTGGGCTTCGCGGCCGCAGGCTTTGAAGCTGCTGGCTTGGGTGCAGCCGGTTTTGCTGCAGCTGGCTTCGGCGCTGCGGCCTTTGCCTTGGCCGGAGCGGCTTCGCTCTTGGTTGCAGGCTTCGCGACTGCTGGTTTGGATGCGGCAGGCTTCGCTTCGGTTTTCTGAGCCGGCTTGGCGGCTGGCTTGCTCGATGGGCCCGCGGGCTTTGGCGCGGCGGCAGCCTTTGCCGGCTTCGGAGCCGCTGCCTTGGCAGGTGCCGGCTTGGACGCGGCGGCCTTGGCTGCGGGTTTGGTTTCGGGCTTGTTCGTATCGGCTGGCTTGGCGGCCGCCTTTGTGGTTGCGGTCTTTGCCGTGCTTGCCTTGCCGGTCGATTTAGCCAATGCAGCCTCCCTGGTTGTTCTTGTTTTCCGGCGTTGATGGTCCGCCGGCTTTCGCCCTCGTCCACGTCGCAGCGCCGCAAGAACAGTGCCGCGTCGGGGCATGTTGTAGTTGTTTGTATTGCGAGCTGACGTTAACGGCAAGTATCACCCAACGTCACCTCGCAGAACGAATTTTAGGATTCGCAGTTATAGCGGCCCGATCCAGCAACAGCGCCGCAATTGCCATCGGCCGCGATGATAAAACCTGTCCCCGCCGAATCTAACGCGAAGTGCAAATGGCTGGCCGGCCAATGGAAATTGCGAATTTTCGACTATTCCGAAGTCATCTGTGGGTAAATTATTCTGCTTACCAAAGGGCAGGTAGGCGGGGAGTTCCAAAGCTGGATAAACGGTGCTTATATGCGCGCCTGCGAGCCTGACGGGTAGGGCTTGGGAAAAATCATAGGGAGTGTTCAATGTTGAAAAAAACGACCTTTGCGGCCGCGTTGCTGGCTGCAACCGTCCTCAGCGGTGCGGCGAGCGCTAAGACGTTCGTGTACTGCTCGGAAGGTTCGCCGGAAGGCTTCGATCCGGGCCTTTATACCGCCGGTACGACCTTCGACGCCGCCGCGCACACTGTCTACAACCGTCTCCTTGAGTTCAAGAAGGGTACCACCGAGACCGAGCCGGGCCTGGCCGAGAGCTACACGGTTTCCGACGACGGCCTGGAGTACACCTTCAAGCTGCGTCCGGGCGTCAAGTACCAGACCACCGAGTTCTTCACGCCGAGCCGTGACTTCAACGCCGACGACGTGGTGTTCTCGTTCGAGCGTCAGCTGAAGGCTGACAATCCCTGGAACAAGTACGTGACCGGCGCTTCGTGGGAATACTCCGCTGGCATGGGCTTCCCGGAAGTGATCAAGTCGGTCGAGAAGGTCGACGACCTGACCGTCAAGATCACCCTGACCCGCAAGGAAGCTCCGTTCCTCGCCAACATCGCGATGCCGTTCGCTTCGATCGTGTCGAAGGAATATGCCGACAAGCTGCAGGCCGACGGCAAGATGAACCAGATGAACCAGCAGCCGCTCGGCACCGGTCCGTTCTCGTTCGTCGCCTACCAGCAGGACGCCATCATCCGCTACAAGGCCAATCCGGATTACTGGGGCGGCAAGCAGAAGATCGACGACCTCGTCTTCGCGATCACCCCTGACGCATCGGTTCGCTATCAGAAGCTGAAGGCCGGCGAATGCCACCTGATGCCGTTCCCGAACGCTGCCGACGTGGCCGCGATGAAGGCCGATACGAACCTGAAGGTCGTGGAGCAGGCTGGCCTCAACGTCGCCTACCTCGCCTACAACACCACCCAGGCTCCGTTCGACAAGCCGGAAGTCCGCAAGGCGCTCAACCAGGCCATCAACAAGCAGGCCATCGTCGACGCCGTGTTCCAGGGTGCTGCAACCCCGGCTACCAACCCGATCCCGCCGACCATGTGGTCGTACAACAAGGCCGTCGAAGACGACAAGTACGATCCGGAAGCATCGAAGAAGGGTCTTGAAGCCGCTGGCGTCAAGGACCTCAAGATGAAGGTCTGGGCGATGCCGGTTTCGCGTCCCTACATGCTCAACGCCCGCCGCGCGGCGGAGTTGATCCAGTCCGATTTCGCCAAGGTTGGCGTGACGGTCGAGATCGTCTCCTACGAGTGGGCCGAGTACCTCGACAAGTCGAAGGCCAAGGATCGTGACGGTGCTGTCATGCTCGGCTGGACCGGCGACAATGGCGATCCGGACAACTTCCTCGACACCCTGCTTGGTTGCGACGCCGTCGGCGGCAACAACCGCGCCCAGTGGTGCAACAAGGAGTTCGACGATCTGGTGACGAAGGCCAAGGAAACCTCCGACATTGCCGAGCGCACCAAGCTCTATGAGCAGGCGCAGGTCGTGTTCAAGAAGGACGCTCCCTGGGCAACCATCGACCACTCGCTGTCGATCGTTCCGATGCGCAAGGGCGTCGAAGGCTTCGTCCAGAGCCCGCTCGGCGACTTCGCTTTCGACGGTGTTGACATCACGGAGTAAGGTTGCCTAAACAGGCCAGCCTTGGGTTGGGGCGCTTGGATCACAAGCGCCCCAATGCACATTTTGTGCTACCCTTACCTTTTCTCGGAACATTCACTTAAAGGTTCGACATGCTCCGGTTCCTGTTGGGACGGCTCGCCGTCCTGATCCCGACATTCATCGGGGTCTCCATCATCGCATTCTCATTCATCCGACTTCTGCCCGGCGATCCTGTCGCCCTGCTTTCCGGCGAACGCGTCATGTCGCCGGAGCGCCACGCGGAAATCTCCGCCCAGCTCGGTTTCGACCGGCCCATCGTCATCCAGTACCTCGACTATCTCTGGGGTGTCGTGCGTGGCGATTTCGGCACTTCGATCGTCACCAAGCGGCCTGTCGTCGACCAGTTCTTCGAACTGTTCCCGGCAACCGTCGAGCTGTCGCTCTGCGCCATCATCTTCGCGGTGGTCCTCGGCGTTCCCGCAGGCATCATCGCTGCGATCAAGCGCGGTTCCTTCGCCGACCAGGCGATGATGGGCACCGCACTCGTCGGCTTCTCGATGCCGATCTTCTGGTGGGGCCTGCTGCTGATCATGCTGGTATCTGGCATGCTCGGCTGGACGCCCGTCTCCGGCCGCATCTCGCTGATGTTCTATTTCCCGCCCGTGACCGGTTTCATGCTGATCGACTCGCTGCTGTCCGGCCAGGCCGGCGCGTTCAAGTCGGCCGTCAGCCACCTGATCCTGCCGACGATCGTTCTGGGCACCATCCCGCTCGCCGTCATTGCGCGCCAGACGCGCTCGGCAATGCTGGAAGTGCTGTCCGAGGATTATGTGCGGACCGCGCGCGCCAAGGGCCTGTCGACCTTCCGCGTCGTCGGTGTCCATGCGCTGCGCAACGCCATGATCCCGGTCGTCACGACCGTCGGCCTGCAGGTCGGCGTGATGCTGGCCGGCGCGATCCTGACCGAGACGATCTTCTCCTGGCCGGGCATCGGCAAGTGGATGGTCGATTCCGTGTCGCGGCGCGACTACGCCGTCATCCAGGGTGGCCTGCTCATGATCGCCGCAGTGATCATGCTGGTGAACCTTGCGGTCGACCTGATGTACGGCCTTATCAATCCGCGTATCCGGCACTAGGAGGGCACGATGTCTCAAGCTGCTGCAACCAGTGCTGTCTCGACCGACCCGTCCCGCCGGGCGCGACTGGCCGAGTTCTGGTACTATTTCTCCGAAAACCGCGGCGCCGTCATCGGCCTCGTGTTCTTCATCTTCCTGGTGCTGCTGGCGATTTTCGCACCGCTGATCGCACCGCATGATCCGACCCAGCAATACCGCGACGCGGTTCTGGTTCCGCCGTTCTGGCAGGAGGGCGGCCGCGCCGGCTTCCTGCTCGGCACCGATGCTGTCGGCCGCGACATGCTTTCGCGCCTGATCTTCGGCACCCAGTTTTCGCTGTTCGTCGGCGTCATCGTGACCGCGCTGTCGCTGGTCGTTGGCGTCGGCTTCGGCGTCATCGCCGGCTACTACCGCGGCTGGGTCGACACCGCCATCATGCGTGTGATGGACATCATCCTGGCCTTCCCGTCGCTGCTGCTGGCACTCGTGCTGGTGGCGATCCTCGGGCCAGGCCTGGTCAACGCGATGATTGCGATCTCGCTCGTCTACCAGCCGCATTTCGTGCGCCTGGCACGCGCTGCGGTGATGAGCGAAAAGACCCGCGACTATGTCGTCGCAGCCAAGGTGGCGGGTGCGGGGCATACCCGCCTGATGTTCAAGACCATCCTGCCGAACTGCATGGCACCGCTGATCGTCCAGGCGACGCTGTCGTTTTCGAGCGCCATTCTCGATGCTGCCGCACTCGGCTTCCTCGGCATGGGCGCACAGCCGCCGACGCCTGAATGGGGCACCATGCTGGCCGAGGCCCGCGAGTTCATCCAGTCCAAGTGGTGGGTGGTGACGCTCCCGGGCGTGGCGATCCTCGTCACCGTGCTGGCGATCAACCTGATGGGCGATGGCCTGCGCGACGCGCTCGACCCGAAGCTGAAGAGGTCCTGACATGGCGCTTCTTGAAATCGAAAACCTGGTCGTCGAGTTCGAGACGGCCTCCGGTCCCTTCCGCGCCGTCAATGGCGTGTCGATGAAGGTCCACGAGGGCGAGGTTCTCGCCATCGTCGGCGAGTCCGGTTCGGGCAAGTCGGTGTCGATGCTGGCCGCGATGGGCTTGCTGCCCTGGACGGCCAAGGTCACCGCCGACAAGCTGACCTTCAACGGCCGCGACCTGCTGGCCATGCCCGCCAACGAGCGGCGCAAGATCATCGGCAAGGACATTGCCATGATCTTCCAGGAGCCGGTGGCGAGCCTCAACCCGTGCTTCACCGTCGGCTTCCAGATCGAGGAAGTGCTGCGTGTGCACATGGGTCTCGACAAGGCGACCCGCCGCAAGCGGGCGATCGAGCTGTTCCAGGCTGTCGGCATTCCCGATCCGGCCGAGCGCCTCAACTCCTACCCGCACCAGATGTCGGGTGGCCAGTGCCAGCGCGTGATGATCGCCATCGCCATTGCCTGCAATCCGAAGCTGCTGATCGCCGACGAGCCGACAACGGCTCTCGACGTGACGATCCAGAAGCAGATCCTTGACCTCTTGATGAAGCTGCAGGCCGACCATGGAATGGGCCTGATCATGATCACCCACAACATGGGCGTCGTGGCCGAGACCGCCGACCGCGTGGTCGTGCAGTACAAGGGCCGCAAGATGGAAGAAGCCGACGTGCTGACGCTGTTCGAGAACCCGAAGAGCAACTACACGCGCGCGCTGCTGGCGGCACTGCCGGACAATGCGACGGGTGACCGCCTGCCGACCATCTCGGAACTCTTCGTCGACGACCAGGCGGAAGGAGCTGCACGATGAGCGTCATTCTCGAAGCGCGCAACATCGTGCGCGACTACCACGTGCCGGGCAGCTTCCTGAAGAAGGCCAAGACCGTTCACGCCGTCAAGGGCGTGAGCTTCCAGGTCGAGAAGGGCAAGACGCTGGCGATCGTCGGCGAAAGCGGCTGCGGCAAGTCCACGCTCGGCCGCATCCTGACGCTGATCGACCCGGCGACCTCGGGCGAGCTTCTGATCGAAGGCAAGACTGTCGACATCGCCAAGGGCGACCTGACGCCCGAGATGCGCCGCAAGGTGCAGATCGTGTTCCAGAACCCCTATGGCTCGCTCAACCCGCGCCAGAAGATCGGCGACATCCTGACCGAGCCGCTGGTCATCAACACCAACACGCCGGCCGACGAACGCCGCGACCGGGCGATGGCGCTGCTGAAGAAGGTCGGCCTCGAAGAGAAGCACTACAACCGTTATCCGCACATGTTCTCGGGCGGCCAGCGCCAGCGTATCGCAATCGCGCGCGCGCTGATGCTGAACCCGAAGCTCCTGGTGCTGGACGAGCCGGTTTCGGCGCTCGATCTGTCGGTGCAGGCACAGGTGCTGAACCTGCTCGCCGACCTGCAGGACGAGTTCCAGCTGACCTACGTCTTCATCAGCCACGACCTCTCGGTCGTGCGCTACATCGCCGACGAGGTGATGGTGATGTATTTCGGCGAGGCGGTCGAATATGGCAGCCGCGACGAAGTCTTCGCCGACCCGAAGCACAGCTACACCAAGACGCTGTTTGCCGCGACGCCGCGCGCCGATGTCGAAAGCATCCGTGCGCGTCTGGCGAAAAAGAAGGCGGCCTGAACGGCCGCTGACTTCGACTGAGTGATCACTGCTTCGGCCCGGAAATCGCAAAACGGTTTCCGGGCCGAAGCTTTTCCGGGGCGCGTTCGCGCGGCCATCGCCGCGCACGTAGCACAATGTTTTGGGCCAGCGGCCCAAAACGCCAATTTCGTCTCTCGCAAAAAGCCTTTCCCGGATCATAATCCCGGCGATCATCTTGATGGGTGCCGGCGATGTCGCCGCGCCGAGGGCTTGGAGGCGGACATGGCGGGATTTGAGATTTCGAGACGCAAGGTTCTGGCGGGGTCGGCATTCCTGCTGGCATCGACCGCGTTGCCGTCGATCGGCTGGACGCAGGCCAAGAAGGGCGGGCGGTTGGTGGTCGCGGCTGATTCCGAGCCGCGCAACCTGAACCCTGCCATCGTTGCTTCCAACGGCGTGTTCTTCGTCGCGAGCAAGGTCATCGAGCCGCTGGCCGAAGCATCCTTCGACGGCGAGGGCGGGCTGGCCCCGCGTCTTGCCACAAGTTGGGAGGGCTCAGACGATGGGCTGTGGGTGACCTTCAAGCTGCGCGAGGGCGTGACCTGGCATGACGGCCAGCCGTTCAGCTCGGCCGACGTGGCGTTCTCGGCGCTCAACGTCTGGAAGCCGCTGCAGAACCTTGGCCGCGTCGTGTTCAAGAACCTGGAAGCGGTGGAGACGCCTGATACAAACACCGCCGTGTTCAAGTTCTCCAAGCCGACGCCGCTGCAGCTGATCAAGAACGCGCTGCCGGCGCTGACCTCGGTGGTGCCCAAGCACGTCTATGACGGCAAGGACATCGCCGAGAACCCGGCCAACAATGCGCCCATCGGCACCGGGCCGTTCAAGTTTGCCGAGCACAAGGCGGGCGAATATTACCGGCTGACGCGCAACGAAAAATATTGGGGCGAGGGCGAGCCGGCGCTTGACGAGATCATCTACCGCGTGCTGCCCGATCGCGCGGCCGCCGCCGGTGCGCTGGAAGCGGAAGAGATCCAGCTCGCGGCGTTCTCCGCTGTGCCGCTGGCCGACCTCGAGCGCATTTCCAAGGTCCCTGGTATCAAGGTCATCACCGAAGGTTATGAGGCGCTGACCTACCAGCTGGTGGTTGAGATCAACCATCGCCGCAAGGAACTGGCTGACCTCAAGGTGCGCCAGGCGATCGCGCATGCCATCGACAGGGACTTCGTCGTCAAGACGATCTTTCTGGGTTACGCCAAGCCGGCCACCGGCATCGTTCCGCAGAACGACAAGCAGTTCTACACGCCTGACGTGGCGCAATATGGCTTCGACGTCGCCAAGGCCAATGCGCTGCTCGACGAGGCCGGCTATCCGAAAAAGGACGACGGCAAGCGTTTTGCGCTGAAGCTTCTGCCGGCGCCCTATTTCAACGAGACCAAGCAGTTCGGCGACTATCTGCGCCAGGCGCTGGCCGCCGTCGGCATCGACGCCGAGATCGTCAACAACGATTCTGCCGCCCACCAGAAGGCCGTCTACACCGAGCACGCCTTCGACATCGCCATTGCGCCTCCGGTGTTCCGCGGCGACCCGGCAATCTCGACGACGATCCTGGTACAGTCGGGTATTCCTGACGGCGTGCCGTTCTCCAACCAGGGCGGCTACAAGAACGACGAGATCGACGGCCTCATCGCCAAAGCGGCGGAGACGCTGGACCCGGCGGCGCGCATCGAGCTCTACAAGGAGTTCCAGAAGAAGGTTGCAGCAGAGCTTCCGTTGATCAACGCCGCCGAATGGGGCTTCATCACGGTCGCGCGGGACACGGTGAAAAACGTCTCCAACAACCCGCGCTGGGCGGTTTCGAACTGGGCGGACACCTATGTCGAAACGTGACATCATCGCCCGAGCTGGGACGATGATCCGTTACTGAGCATGCCCCTGGAAGTTGCAGTGCCTGAGACCCCCACCCCTTACCCCTTCCCACAAGAGGGAGGGTAATGAATCGCGCTTGGCGCCTGTTGAAACGCCGGCTGGTCGGCAGCATTCCGGTGCTGCTGATCGTGGTCATAGGCTCGTTCCTGCTGCTTGAAGCAGCACCCGGCGATGCGGTCGACGCTTATGTCGCCTCGGTCGGCGGCGACGCTGGCATGATCGAGGCGCTGCGTCAGAGCTGGGGGCTCGATGCTTCGCCGATGACGCGGCTCGCCGCCTATCTCTGGGCGCTGCTGCATGTTGATCTCGGCCACTCGGTCGCCTTCTCCCGGCCGGTGCTCGACGTTGTGCTGGAGCGGCTGCCGAACACGCTGCTTTTGATGGGAGCGGCGACCGCATTGTCCTTCGCGCTTGGCACCACGCTCGGCATCTTGGCCGGCGCACAGCCGGGCAGCGTGCGCGACCGGCTGCTGTCGATCGGCTCGCTGGCGCTTTATGCGGTGCCCGGCTTCTGGCTGGCGCTGGTGCTGACGATCGTCTTTTCGGTCGAGCTGCGCTGGCTGCCGCTGTCGGGCATGGAGACGATCGCGTCGGGCAAGACGGGCTTGACCCGTGCGCTCGACATCGCCTGGCACATGGTGCTGCCGGTAACGAGTCTCGGCCTGATCTATCTCGCGCTCTACCTCAGAATGATGCGCGCCGGCATGGCCGAGGTCTGGCGCATGGATTTTACTCTCGCCGCCCGCGCCCGGGGCATTACTCGACGGCGCATCGTGCTGAGCCATGTTGCGCGCAACGCGCTGTTGCCGCTGGTCACCATGCTCGGCCTGCAGTCGGCGCAGATGCTGGGCGGCAGTGTGGTGATCGAGAGTGTGTTTTCGGTACCCGGCCTCGGCCGGCTGGCACAGGAGGCGGTGGGCTCGCGCGACACGCCGCTGTTGATCGGCATCATCCTCGTCAGCGCCGTCCTCGTGATCGTCATCAACCTGCTTGTCGACATCGCCTATGCCGCGCTCGACCCGCGCGTCGGCGCGAGCGAGGGCAGCGCATGAGCCTCTCCCGCCTGTTCCGCACGCCTGGGGCCGTTGCCGGCTCCGCCATCCTCGGCCTGCTTGGCCTGATGGCGCTGGCTGCCCCCTTGCTGTTTCCCGGTGACCCGCTGGCGATCGCCGGCCAGCCCTTGCTGCGGCCTTTCCAGGATTGGGCGCTGCCGCTGGGCACAGACAGGCTCGGCCGTGACGTGCTTTCGGGCTTGTTCCATGGTGCGCGCACCTCGCTTGCCGTCGGGCTTGCAGCGGCGGCCGCATCGATTTTCGTCGGCAGTGTCGTCGGCACGGTCGCGGGTTTCGCCGGTGGATTTGTCGACGAGGTGCTGATGCGCATCACCGACGCCTTCCAGACGGTGCCGGGCTTCCTGTTGTCGCTGGCGCTGGTCAGTGTCGTCGGCCCTTCGCTCGGCGTCGTGGTGATGGCGATCGCGCTGAGCGCCTGGACCGGGCCGGCGCGCATTGCGCGCGCCGAAGTGCTGTCGATCCGCGAGCGCGACTATGTCGCCGCGGCGCGGGTCATCGGCATGCACCCGGTCGAGATCGCCTTCCGCGAGGTGTTGCCCAACGCACTGCCGCCGGTGCTGGCGCTGTCGTCGGTGATCGTCGCTGCCGCCATCCTGACCGAGGCGGCCCTGTCATTCCTTGGCCTCGGCGACCCCAACCGGGTCACCTGGGGCGGCATGATAGCGGAGGGCAGGGCGGTGCTGCGCTCGGCGCCTTACCTCTCCGTCATCCCCGGCATAGCCTTGGTGCTTTCAGTGCTCGGCGTCTACCTTGCCGGCGAGGGCGTGGTCGAAGGCACGGCGGCGCGGGAGGGGCAGGCATGACGCAACTGCTCGAACTGCGCGGACTGGGCGTGCGTTACAAGGGCGTTGCTGCGCCTGCACTCGAAGGCGTCGACCTCCATCTCGCCACAGGCGAACGGTTGGCGATCATCGGCGAAAGCGGTTCGGGCAAGAGCACGCTGGCGCGGGCGGTTGCCGGGCTGCTGCCGCAGACGGCGACGATTGCTGGAACGGTCTCCTGGCCGGAGCTTGACCATGCGGCGCGCAACGGCCGCGACATCGGCTTTGTCTTTCAGGACCCGGCGTCGAGCCTTGATCCCGTCATGTCGGTCGGCGACCAGGTGGCCGAGGTGGCGCATGCCAATCTCGATCTGGACTGGCGCGCAGCACGACGGCTGGCGGTCGAACTGCTCGATCGGGTGAAGCTGCCCGAGCCGGCAGCGTTGGCGCAGGCCTATCCACACCAGTTGTCGGGTGGGCAGAAACAGCGCGTGGCGATTGCGGCTGCCATTGTGGCGCGGCCGCGGCTGCTGATCGCCGACGAGGCGACGAGCGCCCTCGACACCATCGTGCAGGCCGAGATCGTAGCGCTGATCCGAAGGCTTGTGGCCGAGGACGGCATGGCGCTGCTATTTGTCAGCCACGACATCGCACTTGCCGCCAACCTCGCCCACCGCATCGCCGTGTTCCGCAATGGCCGGATGGTCGAGATGGCCGCAACGGCAGAGTTGGTTTCGCGGCCGAAGACGGACTACAGCCGCGCGCTGCTGGCCGCGCATCTCGGGCGCGATGCCCATGCCGAGGCCGGCATATGAGCGCGCTGCTTCAAGTCGAGGGGCTGTCGAAACGCTACTGGCGCGGCGGCAAGGATTTTGCCGCGCTCGATGGTGTTTCCTTCGAGATCGCGCCGGGCGAGACGCTGGCGCTTGTCGGTCCTTCCGGCTCGGGCAAGTCGACGGTGGCGCGCACCCTGCTGCGGCTGATCGAACCCGACGCTGGCAGCGTCCGCTTCAACGGCGAGGAGCTGCTTGGATTGCGGGGTGCAGCATTGCGGGCGACGCGGACGAAGCTGCAGATGGTGTTCCAGGATCCGCTGGCGGCATTCAACCCGCGCGCCACGGTGGCCCGCCTGATCGACGATCCGCTGCGCATCCATGGCATCGTCGAACGAGCTGCCCGGCCCAGGGCGATCGCGGCGCTGCTCGAGCGCGTCGGCCTCGCCACCGAGCTCGCTGGCCGCCGCGTGCACGAGATCTCGGGCGGCCAGCGCCAGCGCGTGGCGATTGCGCGCGCGCTTGCCACCCGGCCGGCGCTGATCGTGCTTGACGAGGCAGTGTCGGCACTCGACGTGCTGGTGCGCGCCGACATCCTCAGCCTGCTTGCCGAACTGCAAAGGGACGAGGGCGTCGCCTATCTATTCATCTCGCATGATCTTGGCGCGGTGCGTGCCATAGCCCACCGCATCGCCATCATGGATGGCGGCCGCATCGTCGAGCAGGGCGATGCCGCCATTGTCATCGCCGCCCCGGCTTCGGCCACTGGCAGGGCACTGGTGGCGGCGACGCCGGAACTGCCTGTTTTCCCTGATGTGCCTGCTTTCAAGGAGACTGTTTCGTGACCGAACACGCCGTCAGGGCGGAAAAGCTCGCAGCAGAGCTCGACTCCGCCTTCCGCAACCGCGCCGACCTCTACCGGCTGATGCTCGACGAGCTTGCGACCGAGCTGGGTGACGCCAAGGCGGAGGAGATACTGGTGCGGGCGATCGAGAAGCGCGGCCGCGAGGTTGCCGATCTGGCGTTTGCAAGCTTCGGACCGAACGATGCGCGCGCCATCGGCGAAGCCTTCCTGGCCGTCAGCCCGGATGGCGGGCGCATGTACCCGACCGACGTCGAGCGCAGCGACCACCACATCGCTTTCAAGGTCAAGCGTTGCCCGCTGAAGGATGCCTGGGTGGGAGCCGGTGTCGGCGACGACCGGCTGGCGACCTTGTGCCGGATCGCCGGCGCCTTCGACCGCGGCCTGTTCGAGGCGACAGGCGTGCGCTTCGACAACGTCACCTGGACACCCGGCCATGGCTCCGGCTGCTGCCACATCTGCCTGACCGATCGCGACGCCTGAGATCGTGCCTGGGCGGTGCCTCGGCCGCAGGTCGACGCGGCCATGGACTTCGCCAGTTGTTTTGTACTGCGCGGTCCCGGGACGGAAAATCGCTACACGCTTTTCCTTCAATTGCTGCCGTGCGACGATTCGTCAGCGGCGTGAGTCGCGGATCTGCAGATACGGGGAAATGCGATGTACAAATTCGAGGTCTACAAGGACAAGGGCGGCGAGTTTCGGTTCCGCTTCAGGGCTTCCAATGGCGAGGTGATGTTCAGCTCGGAAGGCTATTCGGCCAAGGCATCGGCGCTGAAGGCGATCGAGTCGATCAAGAAGAACACGCCCGCTGCCACGGTGGAAGACCAGACCACGGCGGTCGCCTGACGGGCGGCATTTCCACAGCGGGTCGATCGCTCGGCCCGTTTCCAGCCTGTTGTTCGAGCATGATCTGACCGTTAACCGGTGCCTGCTTTCGATCATGCGCTAGTCGTTTCAACTGCGCATCGTGTCTCGTGACGCGCTCCGGCCGATGCGCCAGAACCTGGAGAGACCACATGGGTATCGAAAGCTTGCTCGTCTTTTTGATCGTCGGCGCCGTTGCCGGTTGGCTCGCCGGCCAGCTGGTCAAGGGCTACGGCTTCGGCCTGATCGGCAACATCGTCGTCGGCATCGTCGGCGCGCTGATCGCCGGCTGGCTGCTCCCCACGATCGGCATCAGCATCGGCTCGGGCATCATCTCGGCCATCATCCACGCCACCATCGGCGCGGTGATCCTGCTGGTGCTGCTGCGGCTGGTCAAACAGGCCTAGCGAAGTCGCCAGAGATTTTACCGAGATCGCCGGCAAGCACAGCTTCGCCGGCGATCCTTTTTTTCATGTCCTGCCGGAAACCTCTGGCGGTGCTAGTGGCCGTGCTTGCGTGGCTCGGCGATCTTGGTCGCCAGTCCCAGCACGCCCAGCAACCTAATCGTCAGGTAGGTGACGTCGAACTCCCACCAGTGGTGGCCGTGGCGCGCCGAGCGCGGGTCGGCGTGGTGGTTGTTGTGCCAGCCCTCGCCATTGCTGAGCAGGCCGACGATGACGTTGTTGGTGCTGTCGTCGGAGGTCTCGTAGTTGCGGTAGCCCCACACGTGGGTCACCGAATTGACCGACCAGGTGATGTGCCAGGTGATCACTGTGCGGAGGAATACGCCCCAGACAAGCAGGCTAAGGCCGAACTGGATGGCCTCGTCGGTCGTGCCGCCGGCGATCAGGCTGGCCGCTACGCCACCGCCGAAAAACGCGGCCCAGGACGCGATGATGATGCCGAGATAGACATGCGGCTTGTCGAGCTTGCGGTAGAACGGGTCGCGGACGATGTCCTTGGCGTAGCGGCCATAGATCTGCATGCGCTCCATGTCGGGCGATTTCACCAGCAGCCAGCCGACATGGGCCCAGAGGAAGGTGACGATCGGGCTGTGCGGATCGGGTTCTTCGTCGGCATGCTCATGATGGCGGCGATGCACCGCCACCCAGCGCGCCGGCGTGTCCTGGAAGGCGCAGACGGCGATGATCGCGAGCCCGTGCTCCAGCCATTTCGGACAGGTGAAGCCGCGGTGGGTGAGCAGCCGGTGGTAGCAGAGATTGATGCCGAGCGTGCCGAAGACATAGATGCCAGCGATGCAGAGCACGACCCCGGTCCAGCTGAAGAACCAGGGCAGCAGGGCGTAGAGCGCCACCAGATGGTAGAAGGCGAGGCCGCTGACATTGAGCCAGTCGATGCGGGCCAATAGCGGCTGGCGCGCAATTGCAGGCGTGGCGGCCTGCGCCGCGATCTGGTCGGACATTGATGCTCCCCGTTGCGGCCCGGATCGTTTCGTAACGATCGAGCCGCCTCCTCCATTTTCAGGCGAGGTTGCGCAGTTTCTAATTCAGGGTCAAGGCACGTTTGGAATTGTCCCGAAATATGGCCGTGGGGCAGTCGGCGAGTTGGGCACGGTGGCTGCGGGTGGCCGATGCCGCGTTGGCCAGCTCATCGGGGAGGAGCAGATTGCCGGGGCCCGAAAATGTGGTGCCGAGGAAGACACGTACGGGCGACAACATGTCAGCCCACGCGCCAGGCTCCCGTCAGGAGCCGCGCCAAGCCGGTCAATCAATCGTGATGCAGGCACTCGTCGCAGAGACCGAACTTCCACGCGGCCGCCGTGACACCATTGAAGCGATGGTGGCAATGGATACATTCCATGTTGCCGCCTTCTTCTTCCTCGCGTGCTGCCTGTGAAAGGATTTTCTGCAGCGCGAAATAAGTTTCGCGCCGGTGGAGCAGTTCTTCCCGCACTTCCCGCCGCGAATAGGACACTTGAATTGCCATGACTTGCACCGCCCGCTGTCTGATCTAGCCCAGTGCTATAGTCGCTGATGTTTCCCTTGGGTCAATTAGATCGATGGATTGACGTGGTGGGTGGCGGGCTGGCGACGCCCTTCAGATACGTGCCCGTCTGCCTTCGGAGCCGTTACCGTTGCCGAGGGTTGCGGCCTTGCCTTCGAGCCAAGTCAGGAAATCGGCGGGAACATCCGTCGTTCCGTTGAGGAGCGGATTGCGTTCCGGCGCCTTGGTGAAGACGTCGTGGTAGTGGACGATCGACAGCGGCAGGCGCTGCTGTTCAACAGGCATCTGGTCGAACAGGTGGAGCGGATAGTTGTGCGGCTCCGACAGCGTGCGTACGGTCAGGCTATTGCCCCATAACGCCAGCGACAGGCAGGCCTGCGAGCTGCCCCACAGTTCGCTTCCCCGGCCGGAAACGACGCCATGGCCGGCTTCGATCCGGTGGCTGACATTGGGTGCGAGCTTCGCCGCCACCGAGCGCTCGAAATAGCCGAGCGTGCGCTCGAGGATGCGGTCCTGCCGCCGGACCGCGACGAGGCCGCCATTGTAGCTTGCCTTGACCCGGGCCTTGTCGACGGTGGTCTCGATCATCGGCACGCAGTCGTAGTCGACGCTCAAGGTCTGGCACAACGCCTGCCAGTAGCCATCCCGGGGGTCGTTGCGGCCAAATGTGCACATGCCCTTGACGTCGACCGGTCGAAGGGCGGCCGCCACACCGTTCAGCGCCAGATCCGGCTCGCGGCAAAACAGCATGTCGCTGTCCATGACGATCAGAACATCCGCCTTGGAGATCTTCTCCACTTCGGCCGAAACATACATCCGGAACGTCGTTCCGTATTCGGGTTCGATGCTGTCGACATCGAGCGGGAGGTAGCTGCAACCCAACCGCTCGAAGCTCTGCAATGTCTCCAGCGAAGGCCGACGGCTTGCCCTCGGCGATGCCACGGTGATCGGGCAGCGCGCATATCTGCCTGCGAACTGGCGCAGGCTTTCGCACAGGAACAGCGCCTGGCGCTCGAGAATGCCTGCCTCGGCGATGAGCACGAACTCGACGCTGAGATCAGTCGACAGCTGCGCCTCGGACAGGGGGACGGCAGGCGCCTTACGGCGGCGAAATGGCCACATGACTGGTTCCTGACAAGGTCCGCCGAGGTGCTGCTACTTCCGCCAACCCAGCCTGGGTTTGCGCCATCTCAGAACATCCACCTGTTTCGCAATCAGCTCTATCTCGCGATGCTGAATGGTTAGTTGCTGGTTGGTGATTGCCAGTTGTTCCTGCATGGCCGACAGTTGCTGTTGAGTGCTCGCCAGAACCTGCTGGGTGCTCGCCAGGTCTTGTTGGGCTCTCGCCACCTGCGCCTCCATAGTCGCCAAGTCGGACGTCAGCTGGCGCATTTCGGCTGCCGAAGACGCAACCGCTGTCGAGACCAGAAGCGATGCTTCCTCGAACTCCGCCTTGATCCGGTCGAGCTCGGCAAAATCATCGCTGCTTTCACCGTTGCCTGACCAACGGTCGACGATTTCGAATGCCTTGCGCAGGCCGCGCGGGACCGGTTCCTCGAACAACCGGGCCAGTGGTTCACGGTGATGGCGATGGGAATCCGACAGCAGGGCGTCGATGTCTGCGCCGGCGTCTCCGGGCGCGCGCGGCCAGGCAAGCGCCAGCGCCGCCTGCATCTTTGAAGCCAGCTGACGCCAGTCGCCGAGCAATTCGTCGTAGGTGGTGAAGACGCGTGGCCGGCCACGCGTGGCAAGCTCAGCTTCGAGGACGTGGCGCAGCCAGAGCAGGTGGCTGACGTCTGGCTGGATTCCGTTGCGGATCTTGAGTGATGCAGCCACCTCCAGCGGATTCCTGATCGGCAGGATGAAGACCGGGCGGACGTTCATTTGCCCGAAGACATCGAGCCAGAACGTCGACAGGCGGCAGATGCGCGGTTCCTTGATGACGAAGGGTGCCGTTCCGCCAAACTCGGCGGCGAGGATTGCACAGGCCTCGCTGCGGAACTGCCACGCATCGGCTGACTGAAACCAGCGCGGATCGACCGGCCTGAAGTCGCGCCAGCTGGAGCCCGCTGCGGCAAGGATGCGGTCGTTGAGATAGACGACGGGCTCTGGTTCCCAGTGTCCGGTCAGATTGGTTTCATTGCCGCCTAGCGGCGTCTTGGGCAGGTCGATGCCCAGCAGCCCAAGCATGCGGGTAAGCGCGCTGGTGCCGGAGCGATGCATGCCCAAAACCAGAAGGCACTGCCTGTTGGCCGATATGCTCGAAGGCGACGCAGGATCTGTAGGCAGATGATAGTCCGTCACACACAACTCGCTGATCCAGGCTACACGCGGTAGGGATTTTACGTGCCTTGCAGCCGGTCTGTTACGTCAGCCCGTGGGAATATTCAACACGCCTGATGCGACCACAGATGGTGGTGGCGGGCTTCGTGTCGAAGTCCAGCTCGCCGTGCCACGCTCACGTCGCAACGGTTTGCGGCAGGCTGGCGAAGGCTATTGTCAGATATCGACAGATGGCTCCATCCTGGCTTTTTCTGGGTGCATCAGCGGTGTGCCGGATGAGCCATTGGCGGCGTCGCACCGTATTCTTCCAAAAGGAGCGCGTGACAAGCAGCTGATGGTGGCGGAACGCCGCTATCCCTTGGTGTTTTCGGATGCTGGCGCCGGCCGCAGCACCTGTTTGCGGCCGGTGGGCTGGTAGGCGAAGTCGTCGACCACTGCGCCTCCGAGCAGATGTTCTGTGACGATGCGGTCGACGGCGGCCTCGGTGACACCGCCATAATAGGTGCCTTCGGGAAAAACCTGCAGCACGGGCGCGAGGTTGCAGGGGCCGAGGCAGGTCGATTTGGCAGTCATCGTGCCGTCACCGGTGACACGCAGTTTCTGCCTGTCCTGCTGGTTGCGCAGGTGGCCCTAGATCAGGTCGGCGCCGGCGGCATTGCACGGGCCGCCCTGGCAGACCAGCACGCGGCGTTTCTGCGCCGGCACCAGCGAGCCCTCGGGCGCAAGTTTTTCGAGCGGCGGAACAGGTGCCGCCACATCGGCGCCGACGACGAGCTCGGCCATCAGTGCCGGCAACAGCGGGCTGTCGGCGAGGCCCTGCGCAATGCGCACATTCGGCCAGGCGCCGCCCTCCTCGGCCTGCCAGCGGCGCAGCGACCTGGTCAGCCAGGCGGTGAAGCTCGGCTCGATCGGCAGCATCAGCGGCAGCAGGAGGACGTCGGAGAATTCGGCCTGGCGAAGTGCCACGAGCGCCTCGCGCAACGACGGTGTGCCCTGCTCGGTGAAGCCGAAGCTGGCGTGGTCGACGCCAGGCAAAGCCGCGGCGAGGTCGGCGAGGCGCTGCATCTGCCTGTAGGGAGCAGCGGCAAAGGCGGACTTGGCGACGAGCACGACGGCGCGTTTGGGCTGTGACGAGGCAGTCTCAATTTCAGCTATCGGCAAACGATCGATTCCTGGCCTGATCGCGGTCGGGGATTGTCGCAACGCATGTCGTGACAGGCGATGGCCGCCTGCACGAACCTGCGCTCCGGTGGTACACCCCGCCCACGGAACGTCACTCGGTAGGCAGGTCTCCTGGCTCGCGGGTCCCGGCTTCATCGCCTGTCTTCCCGGCCCGTTGGCCAGTGACAATATCTGCAATGCGGCTCGCCGCTTACAGTTGCGGGGCAGCTTCGGTGTTGCACCGAATTCCCTCTTAGCTTCCGCCCGAAAGCGGAAGAACCATAACCGAGCGGCAAGCTATAGGCGGGCGGAGGCAAGTCAAGGGACCATCGGAGGTCATGACGAGGTCAGGCCGTGCTGTCGGCGATGTCAGCGCTATCTCGCCAGGCTGGCCGGAAGGGGCTTGCTCGAGCATTTCAGATGCATGTCGCGGGCGAATTGCTTGCGCATCTTGGCCTGATGCTGCTTGCCGGCCATTGCGATGCCGAGCCCGTATGGGCCGAGAAGCAGCCCTGCCGATACGCTCATGGTCTCTTTCTCGCTGGCCGCGTAGTTCGCCGCCGCTGCCCGGGCCTGCGCACATTCGGCGGATCGCCATTTTGGATCCTGGGGCGAGAGTGTCGTGGCATGGTCGACGGGCTGGGATGCACAGCCCGCGACTGCGAGCATCGTCACGGCGGCGAGCAGTTTGGCCTTCATCTATAAGTCCTTGCTAAACATCCACCCATCAACACCGACAGCGGTGATTCCGCAAGACAGCGGCTGCAAGACATGCCAGTGACGGAATGCACTTTATTATCAGGAAACAAAATTGCCTGAATGATTCGCATCGGCTATGCAGAGGCGTCTAAAAGGGAGGAAAATACCATGGCGAACACAACCATCCTCAAATTCGGCCAGCCGGAAGGCGGCGACTCCAGTGACCTGCCCGGTTGGGTGGTGGTCGACGGAAAACCGACGATGAAAACCACCGTCCAGCACACGACCAAGGACGGCAAGGTGCTGTCGGGAACGTGGCAGGCCACCCCCGGCACCTACCATGCGAGCTACACCGACTATGAGTTCGTCCACATGATCTCGGGCCGCATCATCATCACGCCTGATGGCGGCGAACCCGTCGAGGTCGGGCCAGGCGACGCGTTCGTCGTCGAGGCGGATTTCAAGGGAACCTGGAAGATCATCGAGCCGGTGACGAAGCACTTCGTCGTCACGCTTGGCTCGTAGAAGCTCAAGGTATTTCACGTCACTCATCGCGGGGTTTAGGGAGCCGTTACGCGTGTCAAGGCACGCGAGGATGTTAATGCACCCTGCTGTGGATAACCGGCCATCAATTGTGAATAGAGGGAATTTGGGGAACGGCTCATTATTTGGGGCCGCGAACGCGAAATCGAGATGATATCTAGAAGGTCATCTTTCAACAGGTGACTCGCACAAGATGACCGCACTGCAAATCGCGTACCTCATTATTGGCCTTGGTTACCTTACGGCGGTCGTTGCTTTGACCGCACACTAGCGCAGTCTGCTAGCTACCAAAAAACGCGCCGCCCGAGCACTTGAGGCGGCGCACATATTCCAGTTCTATTCGCGGCGGCTTGGCCGAGCGACGAGCGCACTCTAGCACATTCAAGGGGTTTTCCCACGGGCAGAAGACCGGATTTTCCCGCTTGGGAGATCCATGAAAGTTTGTGTAAGTTGCTGTTTTACAAGGGAAAAATGGTGCCGCTTAGGTGACTCGAACACCTGACCCCATCATTACGAATTTTATCACGACGTGTTTCCCCCGATGCGCCTCAAGTTTACCCATTCTTGATTCAGCAAGATAAATCAATGTATTGCTCCTTTATCTCATTTACCGGGGCTTGACGGGAGCGGCGCAAATTTGATTTCAGTTGGTTCCGCCGTGGTTCCGCCGTTGGACCACATCTTCCGGGACTGATGGGGTCATGCTTTGCCGAAGCTCACCAAGCGCATTGTCGACGCACTCGAACCTGACCCGTCTGCCGAGCGAACGGTCTGGGATACGGAGCTTAAGGGCTTCGGCGTCCGTATGATGCCGAGCGGAGTGGCTTCCTACATCGTCAAGTATCGTACTGCCGAGAACCGGCAACGCAAGATGACCGTTGGGCGGGTTGGCACGTTGACCCCAGAAGAGGCGCGCCAGCTAGCGCGCGAGCGTCTGACCGACGTCAGCAAGGGCGGTGATCCCTCCGCCGAGCGCAAGCAGCTTCGCAATACGGCAACGCTCACCGACGTCTGCGACAACTATCTGGCGGAGGCGAAAGCCCGGCTCAAGCCGAACAGCTATTTGACCAACAGCAGCAACGTCAACGTCCATATCCTGCCCCTGCTCGGCAATCGATCGATCGCCAGCATCACGCGCGCGGACGTGACCAAGATGCAGGCCGATATCATTGCAGGAAAGACTGCCAAGATGAGGAAGGGCAGGGGCGGGAACACGACAGGCGGGCCGTCTGCAGCGCATCGAGCGACCGTCATGTTGGGCGCGATCCTTGAGTATGCCAGGAGCCACGGCGCCATCACAGAGAACGTCGCATTCGGCGTCCGTAAGCCGAAGACGAACAAACAGAAGCGCTACCTGAACAACGAGGAGATCGGCGCTCTGGGCAAGGCCCTCGACGAGGCGCATGTAGAGAGCGCGGTCGCGGTCGCAGCTGTGCGGTTCCTGCTGCTCTCCGGATGCCGGCGCATGGAGGTGCTGTCGCTGCCGGTCAAATGGATCGACATGCCCAACGGCTGCATTCGCTTCGGCGATACCAAGACGGGCGCGCAGATCCGTCCTATCGGCCAGAAGGCATTCGACGTGCTCGACGAGGTCGACAGCCGCAACGGCTGGGTATTCCCGGCCGAAGTGGGCGACGGCCACTTCGTCGGACTGCCGAGGGTCATGGCCAGGTTGTGCAAGGCTGCAAAGCTGGAAGATGTGACGATCCACGTCCTACGCCACACGTTTGCGTCCGTCGCGGCAGGCATGGGGTATTCGGAGTTGACGATTGCTGGCTTGCTCGGCCACTCGGTTCCCGGCGTCACTGCGCGCTATGCCCATGTCGCCGATAGCGCTCTTGTTTCGGCGGCGAACGCGGTCTCCGAGCGCATCGCATGCCTGTTAAGGGGGCAATGACTTAATCGCTCCACGGCTCATACGGCTCGTCTGGATCCCCCCAATTCTCTTCATAGCGTTTACGTAGGTGCGCCACGATCAGCGCTTCTGCACCTGACGGGTCAGCGAACTTAAGCTCATTCAACCGGAGGAGCTTATAGGCCATGTCCGCACGCCCCTCCTTGAAGTAGTCGATTGCGGTCCAAGTATAGTTTCGATCCAGCTTGCCAAAAAGGCCCCGGTCGATTTCCCTCGCGAGATCCGAGGTTTCAATGCCATTCTCGGACGCTCGCTTCCAGCGTTCATGTCGTGACGTGAAATCTTGCATCCGCAGAAATGAAGGGCTTAGCGTGCTCGACCTGGCCTGGTTGAACTCGATTCCACTGGTCAATCGTTCCGACAGCTTGTCGAGCGCGGCAATTAGCCCTTTACGATAGGGAAGGCTCTGAGCAGCCTCTGCCTGATTAATCGCCTGATGGACTCGGTCAATCACTTCAATGATGTCTGGTTCCGGCGGAAATACCTGTTCCAGCGCCTGCACGATCTCAGCATTCATGGACCGACCGTGACGTTCGGCTGAGTTCTTGATGCGGTCGCGCATGCCGTCTGGCAGGCGAACAATCACCTTGTCCAGATTTCGACTCTCCGACTCTTGGGCCATGCGGGAACTCCTTTGTCCACAGATATGGCCATAGGCCAACTTTGCGCTTGCGACAATGTCGGCCTTAGGCCATATTGGCCTTAGGCCATATCTATTAAGGAGGCGTAAATGACACCCAGTCGGGAGGCCGACAAGTACATCATTCGTTTTCCAGACGGCATGCGTGAACGTATTCGCGAACGCGCGGCAGCAAATCGACGGTCAATGAATGCTGAGATCGTCCACTACCTCGACCGCGCGCTGGATGCGCAGGAAGCAAAAGGCCCGGCAGAGGCGGCAACCTCTCCGAGCCATGTCACCCACCAACTACCGGCTTAATGGAGTTTGATCAGATGATGACTGAACATATCACCGCTGCATCCGCATTGGCAAGCAAAGGCGACCCGCTGGCGCCAAGAGGGCCACTCACTTGCTCGATCGACATGACTGCCCTGCGCAGCATGAGCATGCTGGAGCTTCGAAATTTCCGATCCGTCATGCACTCGCTGGCTGACGTTCTCTGCGGCCTGTGCAGTCAGCCGAGGTTCTTTGAAGCCGAGGAATACAACAAGGCCGGGAAAGTCATCGACTGCATTCTCGATTTCATCGGCAGCTACGAACAGGCCGCTGTGAACGTCGCGGTCGCCACAAAGCCGGGGGATGCCGCAAGCGCGGAAAACAGAGCTTGGACCATCATCAGCTTCGAGGCTGATATGGCCGATAATCTCGCCGAGATCGCTGTCCTCGCGACCGAAGCCATCCGAGACGTTGCGGCTTTGGGCCGGGCAAGGAGCGCAGCATGAGCCAAGCTGTCATCAACCAGACGCACGTAACGAAATCCTACCACCTGCTCGAACTTCTCTGTGTGCTCGAACACGCAAGCCGCAACATTGAACACGTCGGCGCCCATGAGAACGACGCTGCCAACATGGGCCGCAGTATCGCGTTCACGCTTACATTGGCGTCGGAAATTGCCAGTGAACTCCACGACCTGATCGAGATCAACGCTAGGGGTGCGTCCGGCTGACCAGGTTGAGAGGAAGGCAAAAGGTCAAAACGGCCTTAAACTCCCCGGAACTTTCGATGTTCAGGGAAGTTGAGATGAAGGCAACAGGGTAAAACTCGGCCCGTAGCAGTTGGTTCCGCCCCCTCAGATATTTCCTCGTGGAGCTTGATCAAATGGCACTACGTCCTCGTCTCCGCCGCAAAGATGTCCCGGCATACCTGGCGGAGAAACACGGCATCGACCGAGAGGACATTGACGGCGTCATGCGCCGTGTCCGCGATGATCTGGCGATCAATGCCCGCGGGTGCATCTGGGTCAGATATGAGGCCAAGAGCAAGGACAGCGGACTGACTGAGCGGGCTTGTATCGAGCACAAGAACCGCCGCGATTTCGCCCACGATCCGGCGCGCGAATGGAAGGAGGTCGGTTGGGTCGCCGGCCGCGCCTGGATGACGCGCAAGGAGATGCGTCTGCGCTTCCAGAAGACATCAGGCAATGCCTACACCGGGGCATCCTTTGCCAAGCAGAAGGACGACAAGAACAAGAGCGACGGCAAGCTCAAGGCCGGTGTCTGGGAAATCTGGTCCAAGACCGAAAACAAGGTTGTGTGGGTCACGCCAGGAGTTGACGTCGTGCTCGACGAGAGCGAGCCGCACCTGTCGCTGGAAGGTTTCTTCCCATGCCCGCAGCCGGCCTATGGCACGGTTGAGCCGAACAGCCTCGTCCCGGTGCCTGACTTCCTGTTCTACAAGGATCAGGCCGAAGAGGTGAACGAGCTCACCAACCGCATTTCTGCGCTAACCTTGGCGCTCAAGGTGCGCGGTTTCTATCCGTCCGGTGCCGGCGAGTTGAGCGATGCCATCGAAGCGGCAATCAAGTCGGTCGATGACCGCAAGGTGCTGGTCCCGATCTCGAATTGGGCAGTGACGGGCAACGGGTCACCGAAAGACACCATCGTCTGGCTCCCGCTCGACATGGTCGCCACGACGCTGACCCAGCTTATCGCCCTGCGAAAGCAGTTGATCGACGACATCTACCAGATCAGCGGCCTGTCGGACGTCATGCGCGGTGCGACCAACCCGAACGAAACACTTGGCGCGCATCTGAGGGTGCCGGCGGCTAACAAGATCATCCATATGGGCCGATCCGTCTTCCTTGCGGCCCGCGCCTTCATCGCCAAGCTGTCGATGTCCACCGACTATCAGGTCTCGTTGCCAGCCGCTCCGGCTTCGACCCCGGACAACACCCTGTTCGACGAATGGGACAGTGGCCTGTGGGACGTCATGAAGTGGGATGGCAGCTCCGAAAAACGCATTTCGACCCGCTGGGGCTCAATCGGTCGGGCTGGTTTCGTGGCGGCGCCGCAGGTGCAGGTGACGTGCGGCGTGACGCCGACTCCGGACGCAGAGCTAGTGGCGATCGATATCACCTATGAAGTTGGCGCGGTGGTTGTCTGACCATGCGGATGCTGTTCGGCTGTGACGACCAGGTCGCGCGGTTCGTCGCGGACATGATCCCCGGATGTGAAACGGGTTTCGGCAATTGCAAGGCAATAGGCGTCGTCGACGACGAAACCGGCGAGTTGGTGGCGGGGATGGTCTTCCATGACTGGCAGCCCCGGCCAGGCCTGATGCAGATATCCAGCGCATCGACGACGCCGCGGTGGCTCACTGCCGAGGTGAGACACAAGATGTTCTCATACCCGTTCGACGAAGTCGGCTGTCAGATGGTCGTCCTTCAGGTTTCAGCCGCCAACGAGCGCATGGTCCGCATCGCCAAGGCCTTCGGCTTCACCCCGCATTTCATCGCTCGCATGCGCGGCCGCAACGAGGACGGGTACGTCTTCACGCTGACTGACGATGCCTGGCGGAACAGCAAGTTCACGAGGAAACATCATGGGCAAGCCTAAGCCTCCAACACCTCCGGATCCGAAGGAAACCTCGGCAGCGTCGACCGGCACGAACATCTCTACCGCGATCGCCAACTCCTGGCTGAACAACGCCAATCAGGTCACGCCCGACGGGAAGATCACCTACACCAAGACAGGTGAGGAGCAGATCACCGATCCATATACCGGCAAGACCTACACGATCCCGAAAACGACCGTCACGACCACGCTTTCGGAAACCGCGCAGAAGATCAAGGACCAGACCGACGCGGCCCAGCTCAACCTGGGCACCTTGGCCAACAAGCAGTCGTCATTCCTCAACGACTATATGGCCAAGCCCTTCGACGGCTCGAAT
The DNA here is from genome assembly GCF_964252895.1 of Aminobacter sp. LjRoot7. Lineage (NCBI taxonomy): Bacteria > Pseudomonadati > Pseudomonadota > Alphaproteobacteria > Hyphomicrobiales > Phyllobacteriaceae > Aminobacter > Aminobacter sp. LjRoot7. The sequence goes on along the minus strand of NZ_CAXUPX020000010.1, from coordinate 29,376 downwards.
GAGGCGGTCGAGGCGCGCCTGATGGAACTCGGGCGGAAGCGCCTTGATCCGATGATTGCGCAGCAGGACGAGGCCCTGCGAACGCGTCTGGCCAATCAGGGCATCATGCCCGGATCGGCAGCCTATGATCGCGCAATCCAGCAGCAGGGGCAGATCACCAATGACGCTTACAACTCGCTGTTGCTTTCCGGCCGCGGGCAAGCGTTTGCCGAGGCAAAGGCCGTTCGTGACCAGCCGATCAACGAGATTTCGGCACTGCTCTCCGGTTCGCAGATAGCGAGCCCGCAGGCACAGGGCTTCAACGGCGCGACGATCCCGACGACTGACAATGCCGGCCTCATCAACGAAAACTACAATCAGCGCATGAACGGCTACAATACGCAGATGGCTCAGCGGAACAGCATCCTGGGCGGTCTGTTCGGCCTTGGCGCCAATCTGATCAAGTTCTCCGACAAGCGCCTGAAAACCGACATCAAGAAGATCGGCAAGACCAGCGACGGCCAGCCGCTCTATGCCTATCGATACAAGGCGGGCGGCCCTATGCAACTCGGCCTGATGGCTCAGGACGTCGAGAAGAAGCACCCCGAAGCGGTCATCAGGACGCCGAGCGGGTTCAAGGCCGTCGATTACGGCAAAGCGCTGATGCTGGGGGCATAATCCATGGCACTGTCCTTCATCTTCGATGCGTCCAAGGAAACGCCCCAGAGCCTCGCCAAGAAGCGCGCCGTCGCTGAGGCGTTGGCCGGCCGCTCACGCGCACCGCAGAACATCGGCGAGGGCCTGACCGCCCTTGGTGAAGCCCTCGGCTATCGGATGATGATAGCGGATGTGGACAAGGGCGAGGCTGCTGGCCGCGAGCAGGCCGCGGCGGCCATGGCACCACTGCTTGGCGCCCGCACGTTCCCTGACGCGCCACACACGACGGGCACTCCGGGCGCCGGCTCGACAGTCAGCGGTGCTGAAGCGCCTGATATGGACGGAAACCAGATCTATTCCGAGTTCATGGACAGCGTGAAGAAGGGCGGCGTCGACAACCCTTACGCCCTTGCTGCCATTGCGGCGACCGGCAAGGCCGAAAGCGGGTTCTCGCCGGGCAATGTGTTCAGGACGTGGAGCGATCCGAGCGAAAGCGGGCAGGCTGGCACTGCAGGCGGCATCATGTCTTGGCGCGCTGATCGACTGGCCAAAATGCAGGATTTCGCCGCGGCGAATGGCGGCGACCGTGCGCGGCCGAGCCCGGCATTGCAGGCGCAATTCCTGCTGCAGGAAGACCCGAACCTTATTCAGTCGCTTCAGAGCGCCAAGAGCGCTGAAGAAGCCCAGCGCTTGATGAACAATGCCTGGAAGTTCGCTGGCTACGACAGGCCCGGCGGGGAGACGGCGCGCCGTATCGGGCTGGCAAACTCTTTCGCTTCCCAGTTTGCCGGATCACCGGCACCGGTTCAGGTGGCGTCCCTCGATCCGACCGCAGGCATTGCCGAGGCAACCGCCCCTCAGACTGTGCCGCCGATGCCTGAAGAGTACGCCAAGATCGGCCTTTCGCAGGGCTCATGGGCGCGCATGAACGCCCCTGACAGCGCTCCGGTGGCAAAGCCTGCCGCTGCGGCTCAGCCGGCAACCAAACCGGCGGCTACGTCGCCGGCCGCGCAGCGCGTGCTGGCGGCGATGATGACCCCTAAGCCGTTGGCTTACGCACCGCAGGAGGCCAAGCCTTCGGCATTTCCTCAAGTGACCGGTGCGCTTGAGAAGGCCGCAGCACCAGAAGCACAGCCGACCCCGGCAACGGCTCGAGTTGCGCAGGCCCTTGGCGGGGCAGAGGCCTATCGTGGCACGGCCATTGATAGCGACATGCCCGGCCATGCGCCGCTTCAACCTGGCGAGGCCGGCCCGACCCTGCAGCAGCTTATGCAGGCGGCTTCCGATCCGTGGCTGAGCGAGCAGCAGCGCGGCATGGTCAACATGATGATCGAGCAGAAGATGCAATCGGCCGATCCGATCAGGCAGCTTCAGCTTCAGAAGCTCCAGAAGGAGCTGGGGACGCCGCAAAAGCAGTGGCAGAAGCTCGACGACGGCACGCTGTTCGATCCCGCCACGGGCGAAACCAAACATGTCGGAAAGTCCACCGGTGGCCCCTTCCGCTTCGAGGGCAATTCGGTCGAGGCGCAGTCTCTCAATGGCCTCATGGACAGCGGCGCCCTTACCCCTGAACAGGCGCAGCAGCTCGGTGCGGGCAAGACCATCACCAATCCCGCAGACGGGTCCGTCATGTTCATGACGCCTCAGGGTGTGTTCGGCCAAGCCGCACCCGGTGGTCCGGCAACGCCCTTATCCGGCCGCAGCTTCGACCACAGTTGCCGGATTGGTCGAGCTCGCAACAGATGCAGAGGCCCAAGCGAAGGCTGACATCACTCGCGCGCTGACACCTTCGAACCTCGCTGCGCTCGGAGCCTCGACCACCTTTGCAGGCCTCGTCGAGCTTGCTACCGCCGCAGAGGTCTTGACCGGCACTGATACCGCTCGCGCTCCATCCGTCGCAACGATGGGCAGTCATCAGGGCGTTGCGAAAGCTTGGGTGAACTTCAACGGTACAGGCACCGTCGCGATCCGAGACAGCTACAACGTGACCTCGATCACCGACAACGGAACCGGCGACTATACCGTCAATTTCGCGGCCTCAATGCCGTCAGTAAACTATGTCGCGTGTGGTATGTGCCGACCAAACACCAACGGCAGGGCCACCATGGAGATAAATACGACCGTTGATCCGACTGCCTCTGCTTTTCGGTTTACTACCAACGCCTTCAGTGGGATTCAAACCGCTGCGGATTCTTCTTGGGTTCTTCTCAGCTTCTTTGGGGATTAATGCTCATGCGTCGAATTATTTTCCCCTCCGGTGACGGAGTGGCCGTAATAGCCCCGGCGGAGAAGATCGGTCTACCGATCGAGGAGATCGCCAGGAAAGACGTCCCCGCCGGTGTCCCGTATCGGATCGTCGACGCCTCAGACATCCCGGATGATCGCAGCCAGCGCGAACTCTGGGCCGCTGATTTCAGCCAACCTGACGGACATGGCATCGGCGCTGCAGCCTGGTTTGCCGAGCAGGAGGCAATAGTTCCCGCTGCTCAGGCCGAAGACTCGGAGGAAGGCGAATGAACGTCATCACAATCCATCCGGCGCCTTTGCCTACCCTGGCTGATTACAAAGCGGCTATTGAAAGGCTGCTCGATGCGCGGGCGCAGGACCGACGCTACGACAGCGCCGTGTCCATCACGACCTATGTGGGAAGCACCAATGCGGCATGGGCAGCCGAGGCGGCAGCGTTTGTTGCTTGGCGCGATAGTGTCTGGACGTATGCCTATGCCGAGCTTGAGAAGGTGACTGCAGGACTTCGCCCGCAGCCTACTGTTGCGGATTTTCTCGCTGAGTTACCGGCGATGTCCTGGCCGGCGTCGGCTTGATGCCGAGCCACGCCTTGACCTTCGCCCGCACCGCCCTTCGAAACCGTTTCCAGGGTGATTGATAGGGTTTCTCGGCCAAGCTGTCCGGGGGCCAAGGTGGTTGCCTTGAGGTGAACTCTCGCCCGAAGGTCTCCCTCAATGCGGCCAGTACCGGCTCGGAATGCCGAGGGTCGATGTGGACATTATTGTCCGAAAAGCGCGGCTGGATTGATCCATCGGCATTCGCATAGCCATCGTGAAAATCCACGAAGGGAACGCCCATTGAGGCCATCCTGGCATTCATCCGGTCCCTGACGGCCTTCGTGTCAGCACGGCACGCCTCTGCGTTCTCATAACCGTCGTATTCCAGATAGGCTGGATTGAATGGTACGAGACTCGCCAAGGCGACAGTGGCCGGGCATTTGGCCCTGAAGTGCTTCAGGGCAACTTCAAACCTGCCTAGAAGCGCTTCCGCCTCTTCTAGCGAACTGCGCGCGTTCAGTCGCGCAATCCGTGGCACATGAACCCGGCTGTCAATCTCTCCCAATGAGAGGATGAGCACGTCCCCAGCCTTAGGGCGGCAGTTTTTCGGTAGCAGGGACGCAATGCCGTCACGGGCGGCGCGGTGCATAGTTACTGGCCCGCGCCAATAGATCTTGGCCTCAGCCACGCCGGCAAAACTATAGAGCGAATGGCTGTCGCCGAGCGTCATGAGCGTCATAGCTCACGGATACATCGTCAAGCGAACTCATTTCAACAACCTCTTCGCACACCCATAAGGAACTGGCCATGTATGCACGCTATCTCCTGGTGGCGCCGCTGTCGCTCGCCTTCAATCTGTTCGTGATGCTGACTGCGCCGATCTGGGCGGCATGGGCAGCAGTCGCGAACGTTGAACGGCTTCCTGGCGTTTTCGCCTACGTCCACACCCATGACGACGACATCTACGGTTTCGTCGACAAGCCGTCGACGATCTGGGGCCGCTTCAAGACCGCGTGTTGGTGGCTCTGGCGAAACCCCGGCTATGGCTTCGACGCTTATGTGCTCGGCTTTGATGCGGCTGGCGTTCTGATCGTCTCTGACAGCGGCGTGGTCGACTTCGACCAGGGCAAGACAGTCTCGCGGCTAGTGGTTCTGCTCGCTGCCAATGGGCGCCGATATTTCTCCTACCGTCGCGACCAAATGCTGCCTGGCAATCGGTTCGCGAAAATCTGGATCGGTTGGCACTGGCACGCCAATGACGGTCGCCGGCACATGATCAAGGTCATGTTCAACCCGTTTCGCCGGGTTTCCTGAAACTCCACACATCTGAGGATATCAAAATGGACCGTAGCAAGTTCTACGCGGCCTTGCGCTCGCGCTCGTCTGGCGTGTTCGGAACGTCGCTTTCACAAAGCCAGGTCAGCGGCACGGAGATGGTGCTGGGCGAGGCTCAGCGCCGCGGAACGCCGCTCCGGCATCTCGCCTACATCCTGGCCACTGACTACCACGAGACGGCGCACACCATGCAGCCTGTCCGCGAAATGGGCGGCGAGAAGTACCTTCGCTCCAAGCGCTATTACCCTTGGGTGGGCGAGGGGCTGGTGCAGGTCACCTGGGAAGAGAACCACCGCAAGTTCGGCGCCACCGCACCGGGCCAGATGATGACCTGGCCGATTGCCTTGCGCGCGATCTTCGACGGCATGACCAAGGGCATGTTCACGGGCAAGAAGCTCGCCGACTACATTAGCGGCGAGAAATGCGACTACGTCGGCGCCCGGCGCATCGTCAACGGCACTGACCGGGCGGACGACATCGCCCGATACGCAGAGACATTCGAGGGTGCCTTGCGGGCGTCCAACTATCTCGGCGTAGCGCCGCAGCCTCGTCCCACGATCCCGGAAGTCACCACCCCAAAACCCAGCGTTCCCAAGGCCTCCGAGCCGAAAACGCCCGATGTGGTCACCACCCCCGCCGAACCCGCCAAGGGCTTGGCCTTCTTCCTCCAACTCATCGGTAAGGCATTCGCCGCGCTGTTCTCCCGCAAAGGACACTGACTATGCGCAAGTACGCGAAATTCTTCGTCGCACTGTTCGGCATCGGGGCGCTCATCGGCCTGCGTCACTTCGAGGTCGACATTCCTGGTCTCGATGCGGTCGTCCGCGATCTGATCGTCGGCGCGCTTGTAGCCGGCGGCGTGTACCAGATCCCCAATCAGTCGGCAGATCAGTGACATGACCATCCTTGGCTTCCTGATCTCCAATCCGACGCTGCTGGCGATCATGGGCGGCGTGGTCGCGGTCCTCGTTGCCTACATCAAAGGCGGCATGGACACTGCCAAGAAGGAACGCGCGAAGCGTGAGGCCGAAGAAGCGAAGGCCCGAGACATCGTCGACGAGGTGCAGTCCGACGTCGGCGCCATGTCCCCAGATCAGGTGCGCGCCGAGCTCGCCAAGAGGACACGGCCATGAAGCGCCGGCTACTCGACCTCATCGTCAAGATCATGCTGCTGATCGTCGTCCTGACCGGCGCGGCCGCATGCACCACTGCACGAGGCAGCATGTGCCTTGGCCCTGACCTCCGCTATCGGCAGGAGGTCTACGACGCCATGAACGAAGCCGAAGCAGTCCGGCATCTGGCAGCACTCAAGATGCGCGAAGAACTATGCGGGAGGATGCCATGACGTCGACGGACAATAGCGACGCCGACCTGCGCGCGCGCGTCACGGCGCTGGAGCACTGGCGAACTCAGCGGGAGATCGCCGAGGCCCGCAAAGATGAGCAGTGGAAGCACATGGATCAGCGCTTTACCGACCTCGACAAGAAGATCGACGGGCTCAACGGCACGCTCACATGGATCGTCCGCCTGATCATCGGCGGCATCATCTCGGGCATTGTGGCCTTCATGCTGTCGGGCGGCTTCCGCGCGCTCTGAGTATTTCGGGAACAGGTCGCTCCGGTAACCGTTTCACAAGACCCTTCGCCCTACAGTGCCAGTTGGAGGCCACATGCTGCGTCTAGTCGTAAATGCCCAGGCCAAAGAGAAGTTGGTGACGGGCACACGTATGCCCGCCACCGCTACGTCTGAACTGGATCCTATGAACCCAAACCGCCGAGCAATGATCCTGCTTGACGATGCTGCGTGTTCAGAATTGGCTGCCAGTAGGCGATCATCGCGATTTCTTCAGCCCGCCGCAGATCAGGATTGCTCTGGGTGTGACCCAGAACCCGGATTGCGCCGGCCTTAACCGCGTCGTCCCATCGGTCATGGCATGGGATGCGTGTTGAAAGATCGTCTGCGATGCCGATGTAGACGGGGAGCCAACCATTCGGCGTCAGTTTCGCAAACATGTAGTTCCCCGGCTCCTTCTTGATGCTGACTGCGTCAGAAGGATTTTCGAGGAACCAGTAGCGAAAGGTGCCCGAATGACTGGGCCAGTCGATGTAGTCTGCTGTCATGCTAAGTGCTCCTTTGAGCGATGAGCAGCAGAAGCGAGATGTGACTTGACAGCCAAACGCGAATAAGGCTTACGTCGGGCTGCTAGCAAATCCGGCCTCCACTGCTTGAGGCTGACTAAAAAATCGGGTCAATGGGGTGTAGAAGACCTCATTGGCCCGTCGCTTTTTGTGGACGAAATTACGGCCACCCCTACTGCATGGGGTGATTCAATCACACATTGCAAGTGCTATTTTGTTCCCCGCGCGTTCGCAGGCTGTTCCTGTGGATTGCGGGTGCAAACCAGGACGCGCATCGCCCCGCTGCCGAAAGGTGGCGGGGCCTTTTTGTCGACCACAAGAGCGAACTCCGTTGTTCTTGGCGCAGGTAATTTGGCATCGTTGGCGGGCGTCAGGACGACCGGCATCCGGTCATGGATCGTCGCCACCGCAGCCCGCCAGTTTACTGGTCGAGCATGGACACCATCAGAAAGCCTATCATGAAGGCCGTTACGCCGATGGCGCATGGATGGCTGAAATATAGTCTCGATCTGTTGCTGTGTTCGTCGTCGACGTCGTTGCGGTACGACTTGATCCCGCTTTCCTTCGAGAAGTCCCAACCGTTATTGCGATAGAAAGTGATGTCTTTCCAGAACCTGTAAACCAGGATGGAAAGCATGATCAGCAATATGATCAACGGAACTATGCGTGGCGACATTTTTCGCTCGATGGCACGTGTTCGGATTGGATATGTCACTTGCTTATCAGTTAAGAAGCAGACGCCCGCCAGCTTCGGCTGCGGGGCCTTTTTTGCGTTCAGGCGCTCCCATCCACTTCGCCGTCTTCCTCAAGCATCGGCACAGGCAGATAGGCGCCCTTTTCCAGCCATTCGCGTACGACACGGCGGAGCAAATCCTGCTTGTTCATCTGCAGATAGGTCGAGAGGTCGGTAATCGCCACGGCAACATCGGGATCAAGCGTCAATCCCTCAGTGTTGCGCAACCTGAGTGCGGCCCGTCGCAATATGATCTGCAGATCGGCACGGTTGATATCCGCGATCCGGTTAGCTGCGTCTTCGAGCTCGTCGGCGAAGTCTATGCGGCTGGTCATATGAACCAGCCTATCCGTACCGGAGCGTATTTCAAGGCAGTCCCCTAGTTGCTGCAAATTGCGTCCAGCAGCATCGACATGAGCTTGGGGCGAGCCTGCTGTTGCAATGTGACGTCCGTAATGGAACCTCGGTGGAGGCTCGGAGTTTGGAATATGCACAACCGTAGCTGTTTCGTCCCTTTCAGCTACAAATCCCAGTAACTAAATGGCCTGCCGGCAGACTCATAGGCAGGCCTTTTTTATGTGGTATCAGACCTCGATCACGGTCCTGTCGGCAATGACAAGCAGCGTCTGCTAGGTACCACCCTCGGTCACCGTCGTAGATTTACTCAAGGCTATGCGAGCACACATTCCCGTTGCTGCCTCGGGGAACCGAAACCCATCTATCGAATTATTAGGACACCCGGTTCGAGGCGGGTAACGTGGTGAACCCTTTCAACCACGTCTGAGGGATAAGGGCCTGCCGAGGCAAAGCGGCAGGCCTTTGTCTATGTTGGAACCATTCGGCCGCTTCGGAATTGTGATGCCTGGAGCGTGCGGCAACCCCTCGGTACCACGCTCCGCAGCGGGCCTGCCGCTTCTCATCCAACCAGAGGCGGTAGGCCTTTCGGCGAAAGCCTCAAGAGGATTCCCTTAGCTCCCAATCGGGCACTGGTGCCTTATGCGCGCCTGATCGTCGTGGGTGCCGCTACGTTTTACTCGCGATTAACCAAAGCCGTGTGACATTGGCTTGGCGGTTAAGTTCTCAGTACCGTGTCCTTGTAAGCCGACCCAATGCCCCGCCACCGCAAGGTCGCGGGGCTTTTTGTGCTCCGGGAACCTTTAGGCCCTTACGATGTTTGCGGCTACCGGAGCTGTTGCTACTTGTCCGTGTTTTGCTAACTGAACTCTTGGCAGACGCATTGCCTCCGCTGGCTACGGCTAGTGGGGGCGCGCGCTTTCGAGTCGATTACGCCTTTGCCGTGCGAGGTGCACGCTTAACTTGCCTCGCTGCAGGCTGTGCGGCCGATCTGCGACCAAGCCCGAGTTTCTTCGCCAGATCTGATCGTCTTGCAGAATACGCGGGAGCTACCATCGGATAGTCGGCCGGCAGTGACCATTTTGCGCGATATTCGTCTGGTGTCAGCCCGAAGTTGCTGAGATGCCGCTTAAGGGTCCGGTACTGCTTACCGTCTTCAAGGCTGATGATGTAGTCCGCGGTGATTGTCTTCTTGATGGGCATCCGAGCTGTTAGCTCTTGCTTCGGTTCGGGTTGCGCCCGAAGCCTGCTGATGCTGGAGTGGATCTGAGCAATCAATCCCGGCAATTCAGCAACCGGTACCGGATTGTTCGAGACATAGGCCGTCACTATGTCGGCGGTGAGTTCGATGAGATTACCCGTCGGCTTCGGCAACAGTTCGGTCATAGATTTCTCCAACTCCAAGACTGGCGAACGCATTCGCTTAGGTGTCTAAGTCTGCAATAGTGCTCATTGCTTCGCTATCGCAAAATTGTGCGATTGACGTAGTCTCGTTTGGTTGTCCCGCTCCCCCGGCAGATCGGCTGTAGCTTCCAGTACGCGCTTCGCATCCTGTAGATGGACGCCACCTATGAGCCTCGCTGCGCTACGAGGCGTCCTATATCCAAGCCACTCGTGAACCGTCCTAATGTCGACGCCGGATTGAACGAGACGCGCTTCACATGAATAGCGAAGAGCAGACGGCGGTAATGTAACGGCTACCGCGCTACGCGTTTGCGCTGCATACCAATCGTTTCGGTAGCGCTTCAAATTGACAGTTGAAAAAGGCCCCTTTGGCAGTGTCGGGTCAAATGCAAGCGCTATTGAAGCACGCGCCGTGAGCGGAATGGTGCGTTGGGCCCGCCCCTCCGCCCAAAATGTCACATAGCGATGGGTAATATCGGACCACCGCAATGCCATCGACTCCCCAATCGTGGCTCCAGTGTCGGCAAGGAACGCAGAAAAGCGGTAAGCGAGCCTGTCTATTCCTTGCAGCGTAGAAAGAACCTCGTCGATCTCACTTGAGGATAACGTATTCTTGTTTCCAACTGATTCTGGTAACCGCCTTATTATCGGCAATCTATCGACCAAAGACCGCTCAAATGCCCCTTTCGCCAATGTTCTCAAAAAGGACATCTTGCGGTTAATTGTTGCCGAGGAATTGCCACCCTCTCGCAAGAGTCTCACAATCTGATCGGTAGCCATGGCCGTCGCAAAAAGCCCGCTATGACCGGCGAGGGTGTCTATTTCCTGGATGGCAAGTGTAGCGTTGTATTGGTGAGTTTTGTTCGGCCACAGATCGCCCTTTAGAGTATGGAGCAGTACGCGCAGATCGCCTTCACCTGATACCATGAGGCCCTAGTTGCTCCGCGCCAAATGAGTTAAGCCGATGACTAAGTCTCGTATTTTCAGATAGGAGAATCGTCATTGGCCCCAAGTGTCAAGCGCACCGACCAGGTCACCAAGGAAGACCTCAGCGGGCTGGTGGCCGCAGAGGTTGAGCAGCTTTTGGTCCGTCTCGATCCAGATTTGAAGCGCCCGGCGCTTGTCAGCGCAGCTAAACTGGCTGGTGCAGCCGCTGCCTCTTTTGTGGGGTTGTCGTTGAAACGACAGGCTGCCCTTAGCAGTTCTCTCGATGTCGCTGCGGATAAACTCAACGAGTTCATTGAGGAATTGGCAGGAGAAGCTCGGCAGGACATTCTTGCATTGCCCGCTGCCGAGGAAAATGGCTTGGCTGTTAATTCCGTTCTACCCGCCAATCTATCGGCGGCGGTCACTCTTCACGATTGGGTCGGACCGTCCGCAGGTCCAACCTTTCTGGAGGAACATTTCGGGATACCACGGTCGACCCTTCATCGTTGGCAGCGTCGGAACGAAGCGATAGCCCTTCTCGCCGGCGGCAGAAGGCACGTCTTCCCGTTAGCTCAGTTTGTTGATGGGCGTCCTGCAACTGGGATTTCTCATGTGACGGAAATAATCGGCCATCCGCGGTTGGCCTGGTACTGGCTCAGCCGACCATGTGAGTCGTTGGCCGGCTACTTGCCGATTGACCTTCTAAAGATGGACCGGGTGGAAGAGGTCGTTCAAGCTGCTACAGATTATGCACGCAGCTTGAGCCTACGGGCTAACCAACATTTGGACCCCTAGCCCTCCGGAGACGATCTTGTGCGCTCCAGCGCTTGCACGCATGATTCGAGACTGCCTGTGTCCGCATATTGCGCGTAGCGCATGGTCATCGCTAGAGACCGTAGGCCAAGCCACGTCTGTACGGTTTGCAAGTTTATCCCGCCTCTGACCAACCGGACAGCGCATGTGTGGCGTAGTGACATGGGCGATAAGCCGGGGTCGCTTATCTCTGCTTCTTGCCTGGCGCTGTTCCAGACGGTCCGATAATCGCCCAGGCTTACGGATGAAAAAGGTCCGCCAGTGCTCAAGCGGCGACGCGACAAAATTGTTGCTGCCCTTGCAGTTAACGGTATCGTCCGGCCAAGCGCCGACTTGCTTTCGACGAAAGTTACAGACTGTTTGTCAATTGCAGGCCACTGTAGCGCCGCAGCTTCGCTAATCCGCGCGCCAGTGTCTAACAGAAACACCGACAAATCGAAGTAGAGTTCCGAACGAAGTCGGATTGCTGCGAATAGAGATGCCTCTTCACTCGACTCAATTATCCGAGTTGGCGGGAAATCGCCGCGCGCGGCACGCGTCGCTGAAAAGTTATGCAATTCAACCATTGGACCGCCGATCTGCTCGATCGCTGAACGATTAGCCGAATCCGTAAGTTACTCAAGCTATCAAATCAAACGAAAACGGCCCGCAATCCGAAGACTGCGGGCCGCATCTAAATCAGCTTGAGGACTGATTAGAACGAAGCGTCGAGACGGAGGAAGCCGTTGAACGAGCCGTCCGTGAAGCTGTCGCCGTCGTCGTAGTTGACAGCCAGCTTGGCGTTGAGGTTCTCAACGATCGTGTAGTCGATGACCGCACCGATCGACCAGTCGTCGTTGCCGACGTCGACGGTAGCGAGGCCGGTGCCATCCGGGTTGAACGTGCCGAAGTGGCTGTCAGCGAAGTACTGACCACCGAAGCCGACTGCCAGCTTCTCGTTGACCTGGTACTTCAGGTAGCCGCCGACCGACCATTCGTAGCCAGCGTAGAAGTCAGACAGGCCGAACCAGGTGGCGCCCGACTCGTAAGCTGCGAGCAGCTCGAGGGTCAGAGCGTCGGTTGCCTTGATCTTGGCGATACCCTTCAGAGCGAACTCCGAGAAGCGATCGTCATAGGCAGCGAACAGGTCGACAGAACCCCAACCCTGAGCGATCGAGACCTTACCGGTCACGAGCGGCACGTAGTCGAAGTTGTTGTCTTCTTCTTCGAGGCCGACCGACACTGCGATGCCGTTGCCGGCGTCGAAGGTGTAGCGGATCTGCTGAACGAAGTCGCCGCCGCCGGCATCGAACTCACCCGACAGGTCGCCGTCGAACAGCGTGTCGTTGCGGCCGATCATCAGGCCGCCGAGTTCGAAGTAGGCATAACGAACCGAGAACGTGCTGGTGTCCTCAACGAACGGATAGTCGCCGCCGTTGTTCGAGCCCTGGAATTCGATGTAGCGCTTGAAGGTGCCGTATTCGGTTTCCGAACGGGCATCGAACTTCAGGCGGAACAGGGCGGTCTTGCGCCAACCTTCATCTTCGTCAGCCCAGTCGATCTGGTAACGAACGAGGCCGCCGATCTTGAGGCAGGTCTCGGTGCCGGGGATGTAGTAGAAGCCCGCGCCGTAAACGTCGCAGATGCGGACGTATTCCATGGGTTCCGGCTCAGCGACGACGACAGCGTCGGCCGCACGAGCACCGGAGACTGCGAGCAGAGCCGCAGCGGAGCCGAGAAGAAGGCTCTTAATGTTCATTTTCTGACCTCCAGTCAAAAGTTTCAAAAGAGGGTCTGGGTATTTTTTGCTGAAGGACAGCGTTCCCTGCCCCATCCCCGTTTGAAAAAGATGCGCACCGCGCTCCCTCTTCGACCCCGACATTACCCATGAGCCGCTGAGGTTCAACAACCAACGTGCCAAACGTACACGTCACGTTGCGCTATCCATTTCTCGTGTGGCAGAAAAGCCACGATTAGAGGGGTGCCAGTAAGGAACTGTTAATTTGTAGCGTCCGTAGAGCGCTAGAATCCCGCGCAATCCCGGTGCTTAGGCTGGAATCATATTGATTCTGGAACCGGACGTCCTTCTGAGGAAGCTGACGTCCTTCTGAGGAAGCTGACGTCCTTCTGAGATAGACTTTCAAGCTCAGCACTCAAGAGGGCGGCCATACTCCGGTACACGTCGTTGCGTGGGATTGCTTCGACCCCATGTGATTCAGACGAGGTGGAGGCCTTGGCCGAGCATTGGCCGATGCACTTGCTCCACCATGTTAGCGAAGTGTCGTTCTGGCTGTTCTTCCATAAGGGTGACCGCTTTGGCCACAGGTTGATCGCCATTGGGGAGCCTCTTCATTTGCTCCCAAAGCACCTGCTTGCGCTTTTCGCGCCATTTTCATGATTCATTCGTTGTGAATCGGGGAAGCGTCGGCTGGGTGCATGACCCGAGCGCTCACCCGGCATGCACGCCGGTCGTTCCTGCCTATGGCGTGCCCAAGCTGGTTCCGCCTTGGTTCCGTGAGGTTGCCGGCTCTTGGCGGCTTCGTTCGCCGACATGCCGGAAGTGCTTGAATTTATTGGGAATTCTTGGTGCCGCTTAGGTGACTCGAACACCTGACCCCATCATTACGAATGATGTGCTCTACCAACTGAGCTAAAGCGGCTTCCAGGCTTCGCGACCCGAGGGGCGCGAGCAGTGAGCGCGTGATAACTTCATTGCGCGCGGATTTCAAGCGGCCTTTGCAGGGTTTTGACAAGAGGCGAACATGTCGCCGCCTGTCGTTGCGGAAGGCAGTCGATACCGCTCAGCCGGCGATGCGCGCCTTGGCCGCGGCGTATTCGCTGGCGAGGCGGTCGACCAGTTCGGCTGTTGGCACGACTTTGTCGACGGCGCCGATGCCCTGGCCGCAGCCCCAGATGTCCTTCCAGGCCTTGTACTTGCCGGCTTCCTCGAAATCCATCTGGCTGGGATCGGAGACGGCGAGGTTGTCGGGGTCCATGCCGGCGGCGCGGACCGAGCCCTTGAGGTAGTTGCCGTGGATGCCGGTGAACAGGTTGGAGTAGACGATGTCGGCGGCCTTGGATTCGACGATCATCTGCTTGTAGTCGTCGCCGGCACGCGCCTCCTCGGTAGCGATGAAGGGCGAGCCGATATAGGCGAGGTCGGCACCCATGGCCTGTGCCGCGAGCACAGCACCACCATTGGCGATGGCGCCCGACAACAGCAGCGGGCCGTCGAACCACTGGCGGATTTCCTGGATCAGGGCGAAGGGCGACAGCGTGCCGGCATGGCCGCCGGCGCCGGCCGCCACAGCGATCAGGCCATCGGCGCCCATCTTGATCGCCTTGCGGGCGTGGCGGTCGTGGATGATGTCGTGCAAAACGATGCCGCCATAGGAATGGACGGCCTGGTTGACCTCCTCGACCGCACCAAGCGACGAGATGACGACCGGCACCTTGTACTTCACGCACAGGCGCAGATCGTGCTCGAGCCGCTTGTTCGACTTGTGGACGATCTGGTTGACGGCGAAGGGGGCCGCCGGGCGGTCGGGATTGGCGGCGTCATGGGCAGCGAGATCTTCGGTCACCTGAGCCAGCCATTCGTCGAGCTGGGCCTCGGGGCGGGCGTTGAGCGCCGGGAACGAGCCGACAACGCCGGCCTTGCACTGGGCCAGCACCAGCGGCGGATGCGAGATGATGAACAAGGGCGCGCCGACGACGGGAACACGCAAATTCTTCTTGAGGATGTCAGGCAATGCCACGCGTCTCTCCCGGCTCTCGATTTTGACGTTTCCGTAAACGTCACTCCATATAGCAGATCGGGCGGGATCGACAATGCACGAGTCCGGGCACCAGTCCCCGAGGCCCCGGTCTGGCATTAGTCGCGGACATCCGCTGCGAGGCGCTGGTTGTTTTGCCGGCCTTGCCGGGCATTGCACCCATTTTTGGCCGACATTTCGCTAGCGGTGCCGTTGATTGATGCCTTTTCTGCCGCTAACCATCTGGCAACACAGGCGCGTTGCGAGGAACATCGGTTGGATTCGATCGAAAAAGCGATCCGGAACGCTTTCGAAAAAGGCGATCCCGAGAATCGCGAGTTTCGCGAAAAGGTCTATCGCGCCGCCTTCGGCGCGCTCGACCGCGCGCTCAAGGCCAATCCGGCGATGACGGTGGAGGCGGCGATCGGCCGTCGCAAGTCGCTGCAGGCAAAGATCACCGAGATCGAATCGGAATTCATGCCGGCGGCCCCGTCCGTCTCGCTCGGGCAGGCAGGTGCGGCCCCTGCGCCGGAAATCTCGCTCAACGGCAATGGTGCCACCAGCGCGCCGTCGGTTTCGATCGGTGCGCCGGCGGCGGGTGTTACGCCCGTCGTGCCCGACATCATGCCCGATGCCGTGTTGCCCGGCGGACCGCCGGTCGAGATCACAGAGAAGCGCAGCCGCGCGGAGCGGCGCGCCGCCGATCGCGCCAGCGCGCGGGCCGAGCGGCGCCGGCCCTATGCGGCGATGTTTTTTGCCGTGACGCTGCTTGCCATGGGCGGCATCGGCGCCTGGTGGGCGGTGCAGACCGGCCAGTTCAAGTCGGCGGCGGAAATCGACACTTCGGTGCACAATCCGCCAAAGCAGCTCGAAAGCGAGGATTTTTCGCCGACCGACGCTGGGCCGGCGCGACCGGGCGAGGTCGACCAGTCACGCAACTGGATCACCGTGTTCACGCCGACCGACCCAACCGACGTCAGCGCGCCGAGCGGCACCTCGGCGGAGGTCGCCAAGGACGACACTGGCAGCTTCCTGCGCATCCGTTCGGGCAACACCGGCTCGGCGATCGTCTTCGACGTCGGCCGCGGCGTGCTCGAGCAGATCGCCGGCAAGCATGCGGTGTTCGACATCATCGCCCGTGCCGAGGACGGCAAGGAAACGCAGATGGCCGTCGACTGCAATTTCGGCGAGCTCGGCGACTGCGGCCGCAAGCGCTACCTCGTCGGCTACCAGCGCGGCGAATACCTGTTCGAGATGGACGTGCCCGACAAGCAGCCCGGTGCCGCCGGCACCATCGCCATCAACTCGGACCTGACCAAGGAAGGCAAGGCCGTCGACATCTATGAGATCAGGGTGTCGGTGACGGAGTAGCGATGGCTTCGGCTGTCAGTCGAGCAGGGCCTGCAGCGTCTCGATGCGGTCGGCTTCGGCGGGCGGCTTGTCCCAGCGCAGGCGTGAGATGCGGGGGAAGCGCATGGCGACGCCTGATTTGTGGCGGGTCGAGCGGTTCAGCCCTTCGAAGGCGACTTCCAGCACCAGGCCGTTCGACCTGTCGGCGCGCACCGAGCGCACCGGCCCGAAACGCTCGACGGTGTTGTCGCGCACGAACTTGTCGATCTGCTTGAGCTCCTCGTCGGTGAAGCCGAAATAGGCCTTTCCCACCGGCACCAACTCCTCGGCGCCCTTGGCACCAGACCATACACCAAAAGTATAGTCGGAGTAGAAGCTCGAGCGCTTGCCATGGCCGCGCTGGGCATACATCAGCACGGCGTCGACCGTGTGCGGGTCGCGCTTCCACTTGAACCAGGGGCCTTTCGGGCGACCGGCGAGATAGGGCGAATCCAGCCGCTTCAGCATGACGCCTTCGATGATCGGGTGCGGCGGTTCGCGCCGCATCGCTTCCAGCTGTGCCCAGCTGTCGAAGGCGACCAGCGGCGACAGGTCGAAGCGGTCGGGGTCGAGCGTGGCGATGAAACTCTCGAGCCGCGTGCGGCGCTCGGTGAAGGGCAGCTCGCGCAGGTCCTCGCCGTTGAGTTGCAAAAGATCATAGCAGCGCACGAAGGCGGGATAGCGGTCCTGCATCTTGGCTGAGACGGTCTTGCGGTTGAGCCGCTGCTGCAGGTCGGAGAAGGTACCCGTCGCCTCGCGCGGCGCACCGACGAGCAGCTCGCCGTCCAATGCCGCGTCGAAATCCATCGCCGCCACCACGTCGGGGAAGGCGCCGGAGACATCGTCGCCGGTGCGCGAATAGAGGCGGCGGATGCCGCCCTCCGACACCGCCTGGACGCGGATGCCGTCCCATTTCCACTCGGCGGCGTAGTCGGCCGGAGCGAGCTTTTCGAGGTCGCCGTCGCCGATGGGGTTGGACAGCATGACCGGCCGGAACAAGGCGCGGGCAGCCCTTTCGGGTTTCGGTACCTTGCCTTCCAGCCATGCGAACAGGCTGGTGTAGGGAGGCGTGAGCCCATGCCACAGCTCCTCGATCTCGGCGACGTCGACGGAGCCGAGATCGGCCAGCGCCTGCTTGGCTAGGCGGGCGGAGACGCCGATGCGCAGGCCGCCGGTAACGAGCTTGATGATGGCGAAGCGGGCGGAGGTTTCGGCCTGGTCGAGCAGGCGGGCGAGCACGGCCGGCCCGTCGGAGCGGCTGGCAGATTGGAGTTTCTGGACGACCTCGGCGAGGGTGATGTCGTGGTTGGGCCGGCTTTCCGCCGCCTCCGGCCAGACCAGCGACACCGTCTCGGCAAGGTCGCCGACATAGTCGTAGGAATAGCCGAACAGGATAGGGTCCATGCGCTCCGAGACGAGCTGGCGCAGCATTGCCGGCTTGACCGAGGCGATGTCGAGTTCGCCGGTAAGGGCGGCAAGGGCCAGCCCGCGGTCGGGGTCCTCGACCGCGCGGAAGTAGTCGGTGATGAGCTTCAGCTTGCCGTTGCGCGACGGGGTCAGGACAAGGCGGTCGAGGAGTTCGGCGAAGCGGTTCATGGGGCGGGGGCTCCCCGTGAAGGCCGAGTTCCGTCCCACCCCCCTCTGGCCTGCCGGCCATCTCCCCCGCAAGGGGGGAGATCAGGCTCGTCGCCGGCGGCGCTCGTCCTGCGACG
This sequence comes from Aminobacter sp. LjRoot7, assembly GCF_964252895.1. Lineage (NCBI taxonomy): Bacteria > Pseudomonadati > Pseudomonadota > Alphaproteobacteria > Hyphomicrobiales > Phyllobacteriaceae > Aminobacter > Aminobacter sp. LjRoot7. The sequence continues at coordinate 11,418 of NZ_CAXUPX020000010.1, read as the reverse complement.
CTGTAAGACCAGCGGAAGCGGCCACGTTGCCAGGCTCCCAGCTAGTGGCGAAGGGGTAGGTGTATTTGGCATATCCCCCTCATCCGGCCCTTCGGGCCACCTTCTCCCCGTGGGGGAGAAGAGGTGCGCGGCGACGAGTGCGGTACCCCTCTCCCCGACGGGGAGAGGGTGGCCGAGCGGAGCGGAGGCCGGGTGAGGGGGCAGGGCAAGAAACCTCATCAATCCCCCTCATCCTCATACCCCACCAGGTGCAACGGCCGCGCTGCTATCCCGTTGAGCTCGCACCAGCGTACCAGCGCCTCCTCGCGGCCGTGGGTGACCCAGACTTCGCCAGCACCGGTTTCGGTGATGGTGGCGGTCAGCTCGTCCCAGTCGGAATGGTCGGAGATGACGAGCGGCAGCTCGACGCCGCCTTGCTTGGCGCGCTGGCGGATGCGCATCCAGCCGGAGGCGAAGGCGGCGAGCGGGTCGGGGAAGCGGCGGGCCCAGCGGTCGGCGAAGGTGGAGGAGGGGGCGACGATGATGGCACCGGCAAAGTCGGCCTTGTCGCCGTCCTCGACTGTCGCCGGCTGGAGATCGCCGAGGTCGACGCCCTGGCTCTGGTAGTATTCGCTGAGGCGGGTGAGCGCGCCGTGGATGTAGATCGGCTTGTCGTAGCCCTGATCGCGCAACAGCCTGATCACGCGCTGCGCCTTGCCGAGCGCATAAGCGCCGACGAGGTGGGCACGCTCGGGAAACTGCCTGCTGGATTTCAGCAGCTTGCCGATCTCCTGGGAGGCGTCGGGATGGCGGAAGACGGGCAGGGCGAAGGTGGCCTCCGTGATGAACACGTCGCAGGGCACGACCTCAAAGCCGGCACAGGTCGGGTCCTTGGCGCGCTTGTAGTCGCCGGAGGCAACGATGCGCATGCCGTTGCGCTCGACCGAAATCTGGGCTGAACCGAGCACATGGCCGGCGGGGTGGAACGACACGGTGACGTCGCCGAGCCGGATTTTCTCGCCCAGCGGCATCGCCTGGCTTGTGCCGGCGAAGTCCGGGCCGCAGCGGATCGCCATGATGTCGAGCGTCTCGCGCGTCGCCAGCACCTTGGCGTGGCCGGGGCGGGCGTGGTCGGAATGGCCATGCGTGATCAGCGCGCGTTCGACCGACCGCACCGGGTCGATGTAGAAATCGCCGGGCGGGCAGTAGAGCCCTTCGGGGCGGGAATGGAGGAGGTCGCTTGCGCGCATCCTCTCAAGATAGGCATTTGCCGCTTGCGTGGAAGCCCGGTTTGGCAGTAATGCGCGCCACCCTCCTTGTCATGGATACCGCGCTTGACGCCGCTGCAGCTCTCTTCCAACGACCTGCTCGCCGACCGGCGGGCGGACTATGCCGAAATGCTGTTCGCCTCGGGCGACCATGCCGCAGCGGCCGAGCTGATGCTCGGCGCGATGGAACTTGCGCCTAACTGGGCCATGGGCTGGTTTCGGCTCGGCGAGATGCAGGAGGCCGCCGGCCAGAAGGAGGCCGCCGCCGAGGCATGGCGCATGTCGCTGAAGCTCGAGCCGGCTGACCGGCCGGGTGCGGCGCTCAAGCTGCAGCTGATCGGGGCGGCACCCGCCGCCGACAGCCCGCCCAGCGCCTTCGTCGAGATGTTGTTCGACCAGTATGCCGAAAAGTTCGACCACGCGCTGGTCGAAACGCTGCATTACCGTGTGCCGGAGCTGCTGACGGCGGCGATCGCGGCGACGGGACGCAATGCCTTCGCGCACGCCGTCGATCTCGGCTGCGGCACCGGCCTGATGGGCATCAAGCTCAGGCCGGTGGCGAAGCGCCTCGACGGCTATGACATCTCGGCCGAGATGCTGCGCAAGGCGCGCGACAAGGGCGTGTACGACAATCTGGTCAAGGCCGATTTGCAAGAACTGGAACCTGAGGGGCAGACGGCCGATCTCGTCACCGCCGCCGACGTGTTCATGTATCTCGGCGCGCTCGATTCTGTGTTTTCGAGCGTGATGAAGATGCTGGCGCCGGGGGGGCTTTTTGCCTTTTCGGTCGAGCGTCTTCAGGGCGACGGGGTGTTCGAGCTGCAGGAGTCGCGCCGCTACGCCCATTCGGAGGCCTATGTGCATGGCCTGATCGCCGCCGCCGGATTGCGGCTGGTATCGCTGGAGCGCGCCGTCATCCGCCAGGACCGCCGCGAGCCGGTCGAAGGCCTGATCGTGGTGACGGAGCGCGCCTAGCGCCTGCTGCTACTCGGGCTGCCCAGCATGCCGCGCGAGCGCAGAGGCTTTTCGGCTGGCTTGGCAGCGGGGGCTACCTGTTGCTGCAAGGCTTCCAACTGGGCCTGAAGATCGCGGACGAGTTTTTCCAACTCAGTGATGCGGGCTTCGTGGGAGGTGGTGTCGGTCATGGGCGGGCGGGCTCTCAGGTTTGGGATCCCATCTGATACGTCAGTGCTTCCGATGCAAGCCTGTTGCGTCGCGATCCTTCCCACCCCTCTCTGGCCTGCCGGACGGAATGCGCTGTCAGCCAGTGCGCGCCCGCGACACTGCAGGAATTGGCGAGGCGCTGACGCGAATGATCTCCCCCCTTGCGGGGGAGATGGCCGGCAGGCCAGAGAGGGGTGGGAAGGAATGAAACGTGGCCGGCTAGCCTGCCACTCATCCTTGATCCCTGTTTGTTCCAGATTTCACTTGGCGGAACCCTCGCCCCGCGCTAGGCATGGAGGGTGACGAGCCAAGCGCGACTGGAGCCGAATTCGACTGCTGCCATGCTGCCGGAGCCATTCGTGCGATGGTTCGCCGAGCGCGGCTGGTCGCCGCGTGCGCACCAGCTCGATCTCCTCGCCAGCGCCCAGCAAGGCAATTCGGTGCTGCTGATCGCGCCCACCGGTGCCGGCAAGACGCTGGCCGGTTTCCTGCCGGCGCTGACCGACCTGGCAGTCCGGCCGAAGAAGCGCCCGGGCGAGCCGCAGCGCGGCGTCCACACGCTTTACATCTCGCCGCTCAAGGCGCTCGCCGTCGACATCGAACGCAATCTCGGCAAGCCGGTCGACGAGATGAACCTGCCGATCACGATGGAGACGCGCACCGGCGACACGCCGCAGCACAAGCGCACGCGCCAGAAGCTGTCGCCGCCCGACATATTGCTGACGACGCCCGAACAGCTGGCGCTGCTGATCGCCTCGCCCGACGCCGACCGCTTCTTCAACGGGCTGCGTTATCTCGTGCTCGACGAGCTGCATTCGCTGGTGACCTCCAAGCGCGGGCACCTGCTGTCGCTTGGGCTCGCGCGGCTCAGGGCCTTCGTGCCGAACCTCCAGGCAATTGGCCTGTCGGCGACGGTGGCCGAGCCGGATGAGTTGCGCCGCTGGCTGGTGAGGCAGAACAGTTTACCCTCCCCCTTGTGGGGAGGGGCGATCCGCGAAGCGGAGCGCGGTGGGGGTCCATCAGCGCTCTCGGAAAACACCCCCACCCCGACGCTGCGCGTCGACGCGCCGGAGCGAGCCACGGGTCACGCCCGTCCTTCGGACCCCCACAGGGGGGAGGGTAGACAGAACATGGCCGACCTCATCACCGTGTCAGGCGGGGCCAAGCCCGAGATCACGATCCTCGATTCCGAGGAGCGCGTGCCGTGGTCGGGGCATTCGGCGCGTTATGCCATCCCCGAGGTCTATGACGCGATCCGCCGGCACCGGACGACGCTGCTGTTCGTCAACACCCGCAGCCAGGCAGAGCTGCTGTTCCAGGAGCTGTGGCGGGTCAACGACGACAATCTGCCGATAGCGCTCCATCACGGTTCGCTCGACGTCGGCCAGCGCCGCAAGGTCGAGAAGGCGATGGCCGACAACGTGCTGCGTGCTGTCGTCGCCACCTCGACGCTCGACCTCGGCATCGACTGGGGCGATGTCGACCTGGTCGTCCATGTCGGGGCGCCCAAGGGCGCGAGCCGGTTGGCGCAGCGCATCGGCCGCGCCAACCACCGGATGGACGAGCCGAGCCGGGCGATCCTGGTGCCCGCCAACCGCTTCGAGGTGCTGGAGTGCCGGGCCGCGCTCGAGGCCAACTATCTCGGCGCGCAGGACACGCCGCCGCTGATTGACGGTGCGCTCGACGTGCTGGCCCAGCATGTGCTGGGTTGCGCCTGCGGCGCACCCTTTGATGCCGACGAGCTTTATGCCGAGGTGACGGGGGCAGCCCCCTATGCCGGGCTCGACCGCGACAGCTTCGACCGCGTCGTCGATTTCGTCGCCACCGGCGGCTACGCCCTGCGCAGCTACGAACGTTACGCCCGCATCCGCAAGACCAAGGACGGCAAATGGCGGGTGTCCAACCCGCGCATCGCCCAGCAATACAGGCTGAATGTCGGCACCATCATCGAGGCGCCGATGCTGAACGTCCGCTACACCCGCGCCAAGGGCAAGGCGGGGGCGGGCACCGCCGCGGCACTGACGCTGCGCGGCGGGCCGGTGCTCGGCAAGATCGAGGAGTATTTCGTCGAAACACTGTCGATCGGCGAGATGTTCATGTTCGCCGGCAAGGTGCTGCGCTTCGAGGGCATCCGCGAGAACGAGTGTTATGTCTCGACGGGCGGCACCGGCAACGTGCTGGTGCCGTCCTATGCCGGCGGCAAGTTTCCGCTGTCGACCTATCTCGCCGACCAGGTGCGCGGCATGCTTGCCGACCCCGCGCGCTGGAAGGCGCTGCCCGAGCAGGTCGCCGACTGGCTGCGCATCCAGCAGGAGAAGTCGGTACTGCCGCGCAAGGAAGACCTTCTGGTCGAGACTTTTCCGCGCGGCGAGCGCTTCTACATGGTGGCCTATCCCTTCGAGGGCCGGCTGGCGCACCAGACACTCGGCATGTTGCTGACCCGGCGGCTGGAGCGCATGGGAGCCAGGCCGCTCGGCTTCGTTGCCACCGACTATTCGCTGGCGATCTGGGCGCTGGGAGATCTCGGTCGCATGTTCAAGGCGAAGAAGCCCTCGCTGGCCGAGTTGTTCGACGAGGACATGCTGGGTGACGATCTTGAGGCCTGGCTCGCCGACAGCTGGCTGCTCAAGCGCACCTTCCGCAACTGCGCGGTCATCGCAGGGCTGATCGAGAAGCGTTTTCCGGGGCAGGAAAAGAGCGGCCGGCAGGTGACGGTTTCCGCCGACCTCATTTACGACGTCTTGCGCAGCCATGAGCCAGACCACATCCTGCTCAAGGCGACGCGGGCGGATGCCGCGAGCGGGCTGCTCGATGTCAGGAGGCTGGCCGAGATGCTCTCGCGCATCCGCGGGCGAATCGTTCATAAGATGCTCGACCAGATTTCGCCGCTGGCGGTGCCCGTGATGCTCGAGATCGGCAAGGAGCCGGTCAATGGCGAGGCGCACGACTCCCTGCTGCTCGAGGCGGCGGACCTGATCGAAGAGGCGATGGGAAGCGCATGAACATAGCCGCGCGCGAACTGACAAGGGTTGGCTGCGAGACCATCGCTGTCGCTGGCGTGCGTGCTGCCTGCGACTGGCGCGGAGTCGTGCATTTCCCCGAGCTCGACCTGCTCGTCGTCTCCGACCTGCATCTGGAAAAGGGCTCGTCGCATGCCCGCCGCGGCCGGCTGATCCCGCCCTATGATACGGCGGCAACGCTTCAGCGGCTGGCCGAGGTGGTCGCCGATTACCAGCCGCGCACCATCGTCAGCCTCGGCGACAGTTTTCACGACGGCGAGGGTGCGGCACGGCTGCCGGAGCCGTTCCGTGCCAGCCTGATGGCGATGATGGCGGGGCGGAGCTGGTTCTGGATCGCCGGCAACCACGACCCCGACGCGCCCGACGACCTGCCGGGCGAAACGGTCGAGGAACTTGCGGTCGCAGGACTGGTGTTCCGCCACGAACCGTCGAAAGGCCATGCCGAGGGCGAGATCGCTGGCCACCTGCACCCGTGCGCGCGCATCGTCCAGCGCGGGCGTTCGGTGCGGCGGCGCTGCTTCGCCAGCGACGGCGCGCGCCTCATCATGCCCGCCTTCGGCGCTTTCACCGGTTCGCTCAACGTGCTCGACCGGGCCTATCGCGGCATGTTCCGCGAGGGCGCGCCGACGGCGTACATGATCGGGACGAGCCGGGTCTATCCGATTGCCGGTTCGCTGCTCAGGCCGGGTTGAGTTTGGCGCAGCGAGGCCGAAGGCGAAGAAGCGGCCTAGGGCCAGAACGCTACAGATAAACACAAAACGACCCGGCGCAGTCTCCCGCGCCGGGTCGTTTCGTTAACGCTTGGTCGCTGGCTTAGCTGGCAGCGCTTGCCTGGACGGCGGTGCGCTCGGCCAGCAGCTGGCGGACGACGTTCATGTGGTTGTTCAGTTCGCCGATCGCCTCGTCGAGCAGCTGGCGCTGCTTCTGCAGGCGTCCGAGCTGCTTGTCCGACTTGTCGAGCGTCAGGCGCAGCTGCTTGGCGTTGGTGCCAGTCGGATCGTAGAGGTCGATCATCTGCTTGACGTCGCGCAGCGAGAAACCGACCTTCCTGCCGAGCAGGATCAGCTTCAGCCGGGCGCGGTCGCGGCGGGTGTAAAGACGCGTCGCGCCCTCACGCTTGGGGTTGAGCAAACCCTTGTCTTCGTAGAAGCGCAACGTCCTGAGCGTCACGCCATACTTCTTGGCCATTTCGCCGATGCGGACATAGTCCTCGCCGGAGAGATTGTTTTCATTGGCCGCAACATCGGCGACCGATACGAGTTTCATCATCTACTCTGCTATCCCCAATTGCGAGCAATGGCGGCAGGGCCGGCCGGTGCTCTGATGGAAGCCGTAGGGGGCAAGGCTTCCGATCGTGGTTTCTATGTAAATGCTACCAAAAGACGGCGATCTGTACACGTCTTACGTTTACGTAAATGCTATAACGATGCGGCCTACCCTACGCAAGGGAAATCTGGCCGATCCGACCGCCGAAGCGGGAACACAACGTCGCACTTTCTTAAGCTTGGTTAAGAGCTTGTTTACCACGTTGAGGGAAATGTAGCCGTGTCGGTTTCCCCCGTGGTCATCATGTACCGAATTGTTCACGGTTTCGGAAGGCGGCGAAATGCCCAGGGAGCCAAATCCCACGGCAGATCGCAGCCTCCGTCCCGGCAAGGCTTGAGACTTCTGGTTCAGGCACCAGCACTCTGACCAACGGGCGTTTCGATGAACAGCAAGCGGTCCTATCTCGATTCCCTCAACGACGGCAGGCAGCGCCGCCCGCTCGCCTCGCTCGACGAGCTCAATCGCTCGCTCGAAAATCTTGAGGCTCGGCTTGAACGCCAGCGCAACGAGCAGCGCGCGGCACCTGCCGATCCGTACCGCGCGCCACCGCGCCAGGCGCCGCCAGCCGGCTACACGCCGCGCGGCGAATATGGCCGCACCGCACCTTATGAGCGCCCCTACCAGGCGATCGCCCGCGACATCGACCGCGCCCGCGGCCAGGAGGACGGCGTCGCCGCCGTCGGCAAGATCGCCGGGGAACTTCGCGCGCTGCGCGAAGAGATGCGCCATCAGATGAGCACCGGGCTGCAGCGCGAATTCGACCTGCTGCGCAAGGACATCGACCGCGCCAGCCAGTCGGGCGCCGTCGGCTCCCAGGCCGTCGAGCTCGGGCTCGAGCTGGAGCGCCTGTCGGGCGCCATCCACACGCTCGCCGAACGCAGCGACGACAAGAGCGTCAACACGCTGCGCCTCGAGCTCGAACAGGTCCGCCGCTCGCTCGGCGACCTGGCCCGCGAGGAGACCGTGCTGTCGGTCGACCGCCGCTGGGACGATTTCGATCGCCGCTGGGATGAGTTCGCCGACCGCATGTCGGCCGATGTCCGCCAACGCCCCGAGGATCCGGCACTTGCTGCGCTTGCCGGCCGCCTCGAACAGATCAACGACGCCGTCAACAACCTGCCCGAATCGCTGTCGCTGCTGTCGATCGAAGACAAAGTCCGCACGCTTGCCGGTGCCGTCGAGCAGTTCGTGCGCCAGCGCGACAGCCATGGCGACGAGATGTTCAGCCTCATCGACGAGCGCCTCGACGAAATCTCGCGCGCCATCGTCGCCTCGACGGTTGCCGCCCAGACGCCGCACTTCAACCCCGAGCCGTTCGAGCGGATCGAGGTGCGCATCGCTGCCCTTGCCCACCAGATCGAAGAGATCACCTCGGAGCAGCCGACCGCCGAGATCATCGACCGCCTCAATGTGCTTTCCGAGCGGGTCGACGACATCGCACAGCGCAGCGATATCCCCGAGCAGGCCGTCGAACGCCTGACACGCCAGATCTCGCTGATCGCCGACAAGATCGAACGCACGCCAGCCGCACCCGACGCCGGCCTGATCTTCCAGGGCATCGAGCAGCGCTTCGACGCGCTGGCCGACGTGTTCGAGCGCCGCCAGGGCGACGCCTTCGAACATGGCAATGTGCTGTTCCGCGATCTCGAACGCCGCCTCGAAGACCTGGGCGAGCGCCTCGACCGCCAGGCGGCGCAGCCCGCCGCCGATCATTCCGGAATCATGGAAGCCATCGACGCGCGCTTCACCGCCTTTGCCCAGCGTCTCGAAAGCAATCGCCCCGACCCGGCGAACGAATTCGCCATGCGCGGGCTCGAAGCCCGGCTCGACGACATCTCCAACCGCCTCGAAATCTCGGCGGCACAGGTGTCGAGTATCGATCCCGACCTGATCCGCGGCCTCGAAGCCCAGGTAAGCGAACTGTCGAACCACCTGGCGCGACCCGGCTCGCCGCTGCCCGAGTTCGAGGACATCCGCCCGCGCCTGGAAGAAATCGAGCGCTCGATTTCGGGCAATCATCACGCCCTCGTCGAGGCCGCCCGCAAGGCCGCCGAGGATGCGGTGCGCTCCTTCTCCGGCTCGACCGCCGAGACCGCAGCGGTCACCGGTCTTGCCCAGGACCTCAAGGCGCTCGAAGCGCTGACCCGTCGTTCCGACGAGCGCAACGGCAAGACCTTCGAGGCGATCCACGACACGCTGCTCAAGATCGTCGACCGGCTTGGCTCGATCGAAACCCATGAAGCGCCGGCGCTTGTCGAAGCGCCGCCTGCTTCCGTCGCCGAGCTGCTGTCGACCACCATGCTGTCGCCGCCGCCGAAGCTTTCGCTCAGCGAAACGCCGTCGCTGGAACCGGAAGCGCCGGCACCGCTGCCCGAGGCTCCGCACACTTTCGGCCGCCGCGCCAGTGACCGGCCCGACGATGACCGCTCCGCGCGCAGCCCGGCCCAGGCCGCCGCTGAAGCGGCAGCGGCAGTTGCTGCCCTCGACGGCGTGCGCGCTGAAAAGAAGGAGCAGAAGCCGGCCAGGACCTCGATGCTGAGTGGTCTCGCCCGCGCCTTCACCAGCAAGAAGGCCAAGCCGCAGCCGGCCGCTGTGGAAGTTGCCGAACCCGTCGTCGAGGCGCCCGCGCCGGGCATGGCACTCGACACGCCGCTCGATCCCAAGATCGCCAACCGCCCGCTGGAACCCGGCTCGGGCGCACCCGACCTCAACGCCATCATGCGCCGTGTTCGCGACGAACGTGGCGAGACGGTGCGCGCCAACGAGCCCGACGCCTCGAAGTCCGACTTCATTGCCGCTGCCCGTCGCGCTGCCCAGGCTGCCGCCGCCGAGGCCGATGCGGCCAAGCGCAGCTCCGACCTCAAGGGCCCGGTGCGCGCGCTGCGCATCGGCGACCTCATCAAGTCGCGCCGCAAGTCGGTGCTGATGGCTGTCGGCGCCGTCATGCTGGCGCTGGCCGGCATGCAGCTCGGCAAGGCATTCCTCAGCGACCCGATCCAGACTGCGAGCGTCACGGTGGCGCCCGCGACCTCGCTGCCGGCCAAGACGGCGACCGTTGCACCGGCAAAGCCGGTTGAAGTGGCTGCTGCCCCGGTCCGCAATGTCGACAAGCCCGAGACGGCAAGCGCGTCTGTCTCCGAGCCCGAGCAGATCGCCGAAGCATCGACGGACCAGCTGCCCGCCGATGCAGCGCTCGACAAGACCAGCACCCAGTCGATCCCGGCGCAGCCTGTCACCACCGAGACAATCAAGCCGTCCGTTACGCCTGCCGCCTTTATGCCTGAGGCCGTCGGCCCCGAAGCACTGCGCCAGGCGGCGAACGCCGGCGACGCCAAGGCGCTCTACGAGATGGGTTCGCGTTATGCAGAGGCCCGCGGCGCCAATGCCGACATGAAGGCAGCGTCGCAGTGGTACGAAAAGGCCGCCGAGCTCGGCTTTGCGCCGGCCCAGTACCGCATCGGCAACATGTATGAGAAGGGCACCGGCGTCGAACGCGATGCCATCAAAGCCAAGACCTGGTACCAGCTCGCCGCCGCCCAGGGCAACGCCAGCGCCATGCACAATCTGGCGGTGCTGTTTGCCATGGGCGCTGACGGCACCGTCGACAACGACTCGGCCAACCGCTGGTTCACCAGTGCTGCCGAGCTCGGCGTCAAGGACAGCCAGTTCAATCTCGGCATCCTCGCCGCCAAGGGCGTCGGCATGAAGCAGAACCTCGAAGAGTCCTACAAGTGGCTCGCCATCGTCGCCAGGCAGGGCGACAAGGATGCCGCCGCCAAGCGCGACGAGATCGCCAAGGCACTCAAGCCCGAGCAGCTCAAGCGCGCCGAGGAGACGACAGTACTCTGGCAGCCCAAGCCGCTCGATGCGGCCGCCAATTCGGTCGACGTGCCAGCGGCCTGGCAGGATGCGCCGGCCGCCAACATCGACATGAAGCGGGCGGTGCAGAACATCCAGGCGATCCTTAACAAGAACGGCTACGAGGCCGGCAAGCCCGACGGCATGATGGGCCAGAAGACCAAGGACGCGATCATGGCGTTCCAGAAGGACAATGCGCTGGCGCCCACCGGCAATGTCGACGAGCCCCTCGTCGAGGCGCTCTTGGCACGCAAATAATTAGCCATAGCTGATATCAGGTGGCCCGCCTTTACCGGCGGGTTAACTGATTGAGTTATTTTTCGTTTTGTGCCCGGTGAAGTTTGACTTCGCCGCAATGTCGGCGCAAGTACCCGGTAGCCAACAAGCTCCCAGGGATGGGCGTCGGCAACAATTCGATTTGCAGAGTCTGACGGGTGGGCATTTATCTCCCGATTGCTGAGATGTCGGTCAATGTGTTCGTGCTCCTTGCGATGGGTGCGGCGGTCGGCTTCCTGTCGGGCATGTTCGGGGTTGGCGGCGGCTTCCTGATCACGCCGCTTTTGATCTTCTACAACATCCCGCCCGCCATCGCTGTCGCCACCGGCGCCAACCAGGTCATCGCCTCGTCGTTCTCCGGTGCGCTCGCCCATCTCAAGCGCGGCACGCTCGACTTCAAGCTCGGCACGGTGCTGCTGATCGGTGGTATCGCGGGGTCTGCGGCCGGCGGCTTCGTCTTTGCGCTGTTGCGCGCCATCGGCCAGCTCGACCTGTTCATCTCGCTGCTCTACGTCGTGTTCCTGGGC
>NZ_CAXUPX020000009.1:0-281950 GCF_964252895.1 Aminobacter sp. LjRoot7 | reverse complement strand
GCCAGACCAGTGTCGGGGATGCCGGTGAACGAAAACGAACCGACGGTTTGGCCTGCGCCGTCGGCGCCGTACACGCCTCCGACCGAAAACAGGGAGGCAAGGCCGCCAGCCAGGGCGGTGCTAGCCTGAGCCAAAGCGGGCGCAGCATCGTCGGTATTGGTGTTGCTTCCGTTCTCGACCTCGCCGGTGTTGTAGCGGTCGGGGCCAACGGTTTCGTCCAGTTCGATGCTGAGGCCGCCGGACGTTTCCGCGTTTGCCTGCACGCTTAACGTGGGGCCGTCATCCAGGACATCGATGTTGAGCGTGGCTGAAGCTGGATCACCGTCAGTGTCGGTAACCACGACGTTGAAGCTGTCGAAGATGCCTTCGGAGGTTCCAGTCGACGTTTTGTCGAGGTGATCCAGGGTGTTGTCGTTGAGAACGTAGGTCCAGCTGTATCCACCGAGCGGATCGCCGGTAACGGTCAGCGTGCCGTAAGTGCCGGCGACCTGGCCGCCATTTGTTACGTCGATGCCGTTGATGACCAAGGTGCCGATGTCATTACCGGACACAATGTTGAACGTGCCAGAGGCCTGCTCGGCGTCGCTTCCTGGGTTGGATCCGTCAGAGAGCGCCTCTTCATCGACAAAGAACCCGGTCCCGACGTCGATGGTCGGCTCGGTATCCCTTTCTTCAAGGCCGGCATACAGTTCGCGGTACTCGTATTGTGGGAACTGCAGTGCCGTTGGCGGCAGCAGGGCAGAAAGGTCGAAGCCATTGCCGATGCCGCCGGCCGGTAGTTCGAAATTGCCGCCAGAGCTGTTCGCCGAGCCAGGCCCAACCGAGATTGATCCATCGGGACCAAAAGCAACGTCGACGCCTCCGGCCTCAAGCGCTGCGATCAGAGCGACACGCGGGAGCTCGACGTCGCCGAGCATGAAGGTCGGTACGTTGGAGGCGGCATCCTTGACGACGATCTCGGTGCCGTCAGCTTGCTCGAGGATCAGGTTCTTACCGTCGACCTTGATGTTGTCGACAGAGATGTTGGCAGGAAGATGGACGACATTGGAGGCATCGGCTGCATACTCAGCAGGGGCCTGAGCGGGCGGTGCGGCATTGGGTTGAGCTGCCTGGATGGGCTGGCCCGAGCCCGCATCGACGGGAACTGGGTCTGTTTTTGCCGCCGGCTCGGAGGCCTGTGCGAGAAGCTGGGCCTCCGACAAAGGCGCCATCTCGGGCAGCGCGTCGCTGCCATTTGCGGATGCCGAAAGAGTCCCGAGTTCAACGGAGGTTGCCATAGCCCATCCCCTAATTTCTTGCTGGCCGTAGCAGAGCAGCGAGATTTGGGTGATTGCAACGGGGGCGTGCGCAAAGCTGCATATCCGCTTATGTAGGCGAACATGAAAACTTAACGGGTGGTTAATTTAGTGAGGTGAGATGCACGGGATCACCTTTTCGAGCAGACTTCGCCGATGCGCCGCGAGTATCGAACAAGGTGTCTTGTTGAACTAAGGAATCTTGGCCACAACTATCCGTTGACCACGAACGAAAGCAGAAGTTCGGGCGTTTTGATTGGCGCGCGGACGATGTTGAGTTGGCCGCGATAGCGCCGCTCAGCGGTGCCGATCACAAAACCGCTGGCAATGGGTATGCCGTAATTGGCATCAAGCCTGGTGAAGATGTCGGCGACGTTCAGGTCGAGGGAAAGCCTGAGGTCGCGACGTGCTTCTTCACTGGATCCGATCGGCAGGTGCCGCCTTACCAGGTTCTGGAAGGCCGGATTGAAGGTCAGGATCTTCTTTGTCGATGACAATGCAAAGGCCGGAGCAGGGCAGGCACCCAGAATTGCGTTGATAGTGCGCAGCGAGGCCAGCTTGCCCAGCGCGGCACTTTGGTCGGCCATCCAGCGCAGGCATGCGACGCGGATGGCCGAAGTCAGGTTGCCGGTCTCATTGTTTGAAAGTTCAATCTCGTCAACCAGTTCGCCGAGCGTAAGGCGCTTATCTTCGGCGAGCTGCTTCAGCGTTGCCCAAAACAGGCGCTCGAGCCTGATCCCGCGCCGAGTACCTTGCCGCACGACGACGCGAAAATCAGACGTCAGGTCGTCGGCTGAAAAGACGTTCATCCCAAGCTTGTCGGGCGACGCGCTGCTATCGTTCATGGAGCGCCTCGTCGCGCGCCTTGTTGATAGGTTTCAGCAGGTAGCTCAGAATGGTCTTGCGCCCGGTGATGATTTCCACCGTGCTGATCATGCCGGGAATGATGGAGTAGGACTTGCCATCCCGTTCCAGCGCCGAGCGGTCCGTTGAGACCCTGACCTGATAATACGGTTCGCCGGTGTTCTGATCGACGAGGCTGTCGGCGGTGATGTTCTGCACCTTGCCGTCGAGGCCGCCGAAGATAGAAAAATCGTAGGCCGAGACCTTGATCAACGCTTTCTGGCCGGGTCGAATGAAAGCGACGTCACGTGGTGAGACACGTGCTTCGACAAGCAAGGTCTCTGACGTTGGGACGATGCCAGCCACCACAGCACCAGGCTGGACGAAGGCGCCTAGCGTGTTGACGTCGAGCGTGTTGACGATGCCGTCGACGGGGGAGCGAATATCTGTGCGGGCGACCCGGTCGCTGGCACCGCGGATCGTCTCGTCGACCACCGACAGTTCGGCCAGCGCTTGGGTCAGCTCGTCCAGGGCTTCCTGCTGTAGTTGCAGGCCGAACTCGTCGACCTGGAGCTTTGCTTCGACAATCGCTGCGCCGGTTCTCTTGATCGTCTCGTCGGCGAGATTGAGCTGGCCTCTCATCTCTGTTTGTTCTCGGTCGACGCGGATCTGTTCGGTCTTGGCCATCAAGTTGCGTTTGACCATCGAAGTGACCAGTGCCGCTTCGCGGTCACTGACAGCCAGGCTTTCCGTCAATCTCTGGACATTGACCTTGGCCTCGTTGAGCTCCTTTTCGCGTTGGTCCAGTCGCGACTTCAAAACATTTAGCTTTGTCTCGAAGTTCTGGCGGCGTGCCACCAGCAGTTTCTGCTCGTTCTCGCAGATCTCTGGGGCGGCCTCGACGAGGCTTTCCGGGCAAGCAAGAGGTTCGCCGATCCGGCCGTCCTGCTCTTGCTTGAGCCGGGCAATGCGCGCATTGAGCGTCCGCGCCTTGGCCTGCTGTTCGCCTAGGCTCGAGGTGCTGACCGTATTGTCGAGCCGGATGATGAGGTCGTTCTTCCTGACCACCTGGCCAATCTTGACGGCGATCTCCTGCACCACGCCGGCCTCGCTCGCTTGCACGATCTGGGTCTTTGATGCGGGGATGACCTTGCCCTCGCCACGGGCGATCTCGTCGATCTCGGCAAACGACGCCCACACGACAAAGGCTACAAACAGGGCGACGATGATCAGCACCGCAGCCGATGCAAATAGTGGCGGTCTGTCTTCCCTGGCTATCATTGGCACCCCATTATATTGAACAAGGTCAATATAATCACCCCATCGACGGACAACGCCTCAACCGTTAGGCTTCTGCAGTGCCTGAATGACTTTTTCCTTAGGCCCATCTGCAACGATACGCCCCTGTTCCACCACGATAAGGCGGTCGACGATTTCCAGCATACTATAGCGGTGGGTCGATATGATCAGTGTGGTCTTGTCGTCGAAAGCGATCTTGAGCTGCTTGATGAGCTGCCGTTCGGAGGCCAGGTCCATCGACCCCGATGGTTCGTCAAGAAAGACGATCTTGGGTTTGGTCAGCAGGAGCCTGGCAATTGCCACGGCTTGTCTCTGACCGCCCGAAAGGTTGGTGCCCCGCTCGCCGACATTCATGTCGTAGCCGCGAGGGTGGCGCGAGACAAACTCGTCGACCCCGGCGGCCTTGGCGGCGAGGATGATCTCTTCGTCCGTCGCTTCCGGGCGCGCCATCAATAGGTTTTCCTTGATCGTGCCTGAAAACAGGTCGCCAGCTTGCGCGACGATGCCGACGGCGGCACGAACCTCGGAGGGGTGATATTGGCGCACGTCGATGCCGTCGAGCAGAAGCTCGCCGGTGGTCGGCAGAAAGAGCCGGCCGACTAGCCGGCCGAAGGTCGTCTTGCCGGAGCCGATGCGGCCGATAATGCCGATGCGCTCGCCCGGATTGATCGACAGGTTAACGCCCGTCAGCACCTCGGCCTCGGTGCCGGGATAAGTAAAGCCGACATTGCGCAGCGTCAGCGCGCCGACACGGATCGGACGATTGACGAACCCCACAGTGTCGGGTCGGTCCTCAGGCTGTTGCATGATGGAGTTCAACACACGGAGCGACAGCATGGCTTGGCGGAAACGCGAAATCGTCATCGCCAACTGCCCAAGTGGGGCTACAGCGCGACCTGACAGCATGACCGCGGCGATGATAGCGCCAGTCGAGATCGCACCGCTGTCGAAGGCATAAGCTCCTGCCACCACCAGCGCCACAGTCACCAATTGCTGGATGAATTGGGTCATGTTGGCCGCTGCGGCGGAAAGCTGCTTTATCTTTTCAGAGGTATTGGCCGCATTCTTGGAATGCTCGCGCCACTTCCGTAGCAGATAGGCCTCGGCGCGCAGCGACTTGATAGTCTCGACCGTCGAAATTGATTCAACCAGCAACGCCTGGCGTTGCGAAGCCTCGTTCATCGAAGCGGCAACACGCTTGCCGATGCGATGCTGGGCAACAAGGCCGATGATGATCGCGGCAATGAACGCAATGATCGGTACAATCACCAGCCAGCTCGCGACGGCATAGATCACCAGCAAGAAGATGAAGACGAAGGCAGTGTCAATGAAGATGCTGACAGTGTTGGAGGTGAAGAACTCTCGGACGAATTCGTACTGCGTGACGCGATTGGCATATTCACCCGTTGATGCTGGGCGAGCACTGAGCGACGTGTTGAGTACCTTTTCGAACAGCATATAGGAAATGCGCAGGTCGGCCTTACGGCCGGCATGGTCGATGAGTGCCGCCCGCGCGGTCTTCAGCAGAAGGTCGAACAGGATTGCCGTGGCCACGCCGATCGCAAGCACCCAAAGCGAAGAGATCGACTTGTTCGGCAGGATGCGGTCGTACACGTTCATCGTGAAGATGGGCGAGGCGATGGCCAGGAGATTGATGAAGATCGCCGCCAGTGCCACGCGTGAATAGGACCGCCAGAACGTCCCCAAAGTCCCAAACAGCCAATGCGGCCGCTCGATCCTGGCGGCTGTGCCGACACCCATGTCTTCGGCGGTATTGGCGTAGGTGATGGAGAAGCAGACGCCGCCTGATATCGGAACGGACGTCAGTTCGGCGCGCGATATCGATGTGCGGCCATCTTCCTGCGGTCCGGTCAGGAACGACGCGCCGTCGCCTTGCTCGGCCAGTATTGCGATCGGCAAGCGACTGGGGCGAAAGATGATGGCCGGCAAGTCAAAACGGCCACGCATGAAATCGCGATGCGCGAACTCGGTCGTTTCAAGACCGATCCGCTCTGCCAGGTGCCTGATTTCCTGCACCTCGATCCGGTCTTCCGAAATCGGGACGCCGGAGAACAGCACGGTTTCGGCACTCGGTCGGCCCAGGAAAGCAGCCACCGCCGAGAAGCAGGATTTGAATGCTTCGACCGGGGTCTGAATGTGCGCCTGCTGATTCATGACGGACGGGGTCTGCCGTCAGACGCCCTACTTCTTTCTGACCGGTGCCAAGAGATCAAAAGGCATGTCATTCGCCTGCTGCGACGGCGTCCGGGCATAAGTCTCGGTATCGGCAGTCGCCGGCACGTTGAACTCGGTCCGGGCATAGGCCTCAGCCTGCTTTGCCGGGGCAAGGTTCATCGTCTTGAGCAACTGACCGGTTGCTGCCAGCAGGCGGTATTCAGCAAAGAGCGATGCAAATGCGGCGGTGTTAGAAAGCGTCGCTGTGTTGAAGCGCGTGTTCTGCGCGTCGAGCACGTCGAGCAGCGAGCGCTGGCCAACCTTGAACTGTTCGCGATACGAGGTGACCAGCCGGTCGTTGGCGATGGATTGCTGGCGCAGCGTCTTGGCCAGATCGGCCTGACGGAAGCGGCGGTCCCATGAAATTCGCACGGCCTCCTCGATCTCGCGCTGCACCTGGTGCAGGGCGAGCCGCTGTTCGCTGACGCGCCTGATCTGTTCCTGCTCATTGGCCTTGTCGATGCCGCCGCGATAGAGGTTCCAGCGCAGAACCAGCCGAGCCTGCAGGTCGTTGGTCTCGTCCTCGGCGCCGTCAATGTCGTTGCCAATTCGGGCACGCCCTTCGGCGACAACCTCGGGACCGTATTTGGCGCGGGCTGCGTCGACGAGCGAAGCCGCCGCGTCGATATCGCTGGAGGCCATGTGGACGCGCGGGTTATTGCGGCGCGCAAGCCCGAGCGCATCATCGAGCGAGCGAGGCAGGGCCTTGGCAACCGAACCCGGCTTGGACGGGTTGGTCAGCGGCTTGCCGACTGTCTTGAAGAACCTGATCTTCGCCGCTTCCAGCTCTTCCGAGGCTTCTTGTACGCGTGCCTTGGCGGCATAGAGCCGCTCCTCGGCCTGCTGGCGGTCCGCATCGGTCAGTGCGCCGCCCTGGATGCCTTCGCGAATGTCGCCGAGGATCGACTGATGGAAGCCGAGGTTGCGCTTGGCGTCGCCGACGATCTGCGCCTGCAGAAGGTACTCAAGGTAATCCTGGACGACCGACAGTCCGATGAACTCGGAGCGTTCGAGAACGCGGAAGGACGCGCCATCGACGCGTGATGCCTGGCGGGTGAGTTCTGCGCGACGGGCGCCATTGTCGAAAAGCTTTTGGGTGACGACAACACCGGCTTCCGACGGGTAGAGCTCGTCGTCTTCGACTCCGCTCAGTCGCCGCGACGGGTTGTCGAGGCGGCGCACGCCGGTCGATGCCTCGACGTCGACGCTTGGAAGATAGAGCCCCTTTGCCTGCCTGAGCTCGAATTCGATCGCTTCGCGATTTTCGATCGCCTGGCCGATTTCCGGGTTGGATTCGACGGCGACTGCCATTGCTTCCTGCAGCGACAGCGCATTGGCGCCAGTGCCAGACAGCATGGTCGCAGCAAGCATGACGGTCAGCTGTGCCGCCAGTTGTCCAAGACGCTTCGGCATAAAGTATCTCCCACTCCCATCCCGGCGCCGAAGCGTTCAGGATCCCGATCGTACCCAACTAGACGTAATTATCCAGCAGTGAACTAAAATCGACAGCGTTTTGATTACTCTATCGAAGTTTTCACCGGTTTTGCGCCATTTGGCCCATGCGCTGATGCAAAAATGCTACATCTCGTGGCGCTAAAGTGGTGATGTCGGGGTAAACGCTGAAGTTGCGAACCCGTACACCGACCCCGATTGCCTAGCGTTCAGGCCACTGAAAATTGTCGGGCACAGGCCGCCAGTCGAATCGGGCGTTGATTTCCCACTCCGCGTCATTCTACTGCGCCAACGGGCCTTCGCCAGGCGCTATTGCAGCAAAATTGTTGCCTGCGGAAGCGATTTGGCCCGATCCAGGCCGGGCGCCATGGATCCAGGCGCGGTCGGTGCTGAACGAATAGAGTGGAACATAGCTTTTCAGCGCCTCGTCACGCAGGACCTGGTTGCTCAGATTGTCGAGGATGAAGGTTCCACTCTGGGTGGCAACCGATAGCACGGCATGGAAGACGCCACGGCTTGCATCCTGGAGCACCACGAGCGACATGCTCTGCGCCGGAACCCCTGCCTTGATCAGCGCCGACATCTTGAGAATGGCAAAATCTTCACAATCGCCGGCACCGCGCGACAGTATTTCAGCCGGCTTCGCCCAGTAATCGAGGTTGCCATAAACGCCCTGGTCCTTGCGATAGGCGATCATCGTGTTGACGGCGCGGTTCACGACGGCAAGCTTGTCGAGAAATTTCCTGTCGCGGCTATCCTCGGCAAGCCCGAACAGTGCGGCGCCATTTTTGCCGCATGAGGTTTCGTTGCAGCCGCTGATATCGCGATAGACCTTTGCCCACCGGCCTGCCACCGGGAAGTTGCGCATCGGAATTGCGACGGAACCGAAAACACCCGGGATGATGGCTGCTGTCTTCATCGGGTCTACTCCAGCGGGCGTCTCCACCGTATCCACTGCGGTGCGCGCAACGAGCCCGTAGCCGTCGAAGTCCGGTCCGAACTGGAATGGCTTGGCCGAAGCGACTGCCGGAGGCTCCGCCAGCATCAGGCCACCAAGAAGCGGTGGCATGCGCATCTCAATTGAGACGGGTGCTTCCGCATTGCGATCCTGACTTGCAGTCGCGCCGTGCATTGCGACGGCGAAGAATGCCGTAGCTGCAAAGCTCTTGGTCAGGTATCTTGCAAGAATGGCTGTCGTTGCTTTCATCGCGCTCACCTATTTTGATGAACGATAGCAACGGCGTATCAAATTATCGGAAAGGAACTGGGATAATTGTCCTATAATCTTGAAGAGATATTTTAGATCAAATTTTATCGAAGTTTTTCACTTGCTGCATTCGCGACTGGCGCTCTGCCGTGATCCATGGCCTTCTTGTTTCGAAACAGGAGTTCGGCAATTTGGTCAAAACGCCGCTCGTCTGGCGCGGGGTGTGGTGCGACGCATGAAGCCGACGCGTTCCGTGCTGACAAAGATCGGAGCTGCGGCAGCCATCTGCGTCGTTGCGTTCGTGGTCGCGTCGGTTCCCAACCTGCCACGGCAGCCTGTTTTCAGCGACGCCATGCTGGCTGAAGCTGAACCCCAACCAGTCCAGATTCTTGAAAGTGGATCGAGACAGTCAGCCGGCCCGACGGAGTCTGCCGCCTCGCGCGCGATCGCGCCCGATATTGTTGCGCCGCCTGAGATTTCAGGGTTTGGGCTGGAACGTATCGAGGCAAGGCCGCCGCTCGGCGAGCTCGGGCTTGCCGCACCTCCGAAACCGGTCAAGCCGGACGATTGGGAGGGCACCGTGCTGTATCGTCCTGTCGTGACCTCATCCGCTTCGTTCGAAGCGATGGGCTATACCATCCTCGTCGCCGGCACTGTGCCGATCAGGGCGGATCAGTCCTGCGAGTTCGAGGGTGTGGCATGGCGCTGTGGCGAACGTGCCCGACTCGCCTTCCGTTACTGGTTGCGTGGCCGTGCGCCGCTCTGTCAGGTGTTTCCGCCAGCCGAAAGACTGCCGGTTGCGGCCGCCTGCCGGCTTGGCAAGCAGGATGTCGGTGCCTGGCTGGTTGCCAATGGTTGGGCCTATGCGCGTCCAGGCGGCGGGTATGAGAAAGCCGAGGCCGTGGCGCGCAAGGCAAAAATGGGTGTGTTCGGGCCGCCTGATTGACGGGCTGGCAGGCCATTCAAACTGACGATCGAGGCTGCTATCATACGGAATGCGGTGACTTTCGTCTGATTTCGTCAAACTGTTCGAAATCGCACAAGGAATGTTTCATTCTCCACAGGTAGATCGATTCGACCATGGGAGCGGAGGGATCTGGCGTGGACAACACTGGTTCAGGAAATACGGTTGGCAGCTCGGCGCCGGTGGTGCGTTATGCCGGGCTTGGAACGGCTGCTTGCGTCGCAGTCGCGGCGGGGGCTGCCGCACTCCTCTTTCAGGGGCAGGCTGACAGCATATTCTGGCGCGGCGTGATCGGTGCCGGTGTCGTTGCTGGCCTCGTCGCAGCACCGCTTCTTACGATCATTGCCAACGAACGACGCAAGTTCGGCGCATTGAAATCCGAAGTCAGCCGCCTGTCATCAGTCGACGCGTTGACCTCGTGCCTGAATGGCAGCGTGTTCGCGAGCCTGATCGACGCCTTCCGCAACTCGCCCTCCAGCCGGCAGGGTGCCTTGCTGGTTGTCGATATTGACGACTTCAGGGCGATCAATGCCAGGTTCGGCCATGCCTGGGGTGACGAAGTGCTCAAGATCGTTGCCGGCGCCATCAAGTCGTCCGTGCGTGGCGGCGATCTTGTCGGCCGCATCGGCGGCGAGGAGTTCGGCGTCTTCCTGCCCGGCGCTAGCAAAGAGAATGCCGAGCGTGTCGCCGAGCGTATCCGCGGCTCGATCTCCGATACCGTGCTCGAACCGGGTGGCCGCAACTGCCCGCTGACGGTCAGCGTAGGAGCCGTCCTGTTCGACGATCAGTTCGAGTTCGACGAGATGTTCCGCAAGGCCGACGGTCGTCTTACGGAAGCCAAAGCCCGCGGCCGCAACCGCGTCGAATTTACCGATATGTCCGACGACAGTGACCACAAGCCCAACCTTAACGCCTGAGTGGGGCATCGCCTGCCAAGGGTGCCGATTGTTCAACATGTAGTCGGCATTTTAACGGTTCCGGCAACAAATCCTGAAATGTCAGTGTGTCCTAATATACCTGCAACTTCTGGCGGGGTCAGGCCATGCGGAATTTTTTCCGGTCGGAGCACGGCAATTTCGCGGTCATTACAGCCATTGCCATGGTGCCGATCATGACCGGCGTAGCCGGCGTGGTCGACTTCGTCAGCATAAACAATAAGGCGGACAAACTGCAGAACTCATTGGATGTCTCTGCGCTCGCGATTGCAACCAAATACTACTCAGGCATGTCTGGCGACGACCTGACAAGCCTCGGCCGAGACTTCTTCGATTCAAATCTCGCTCGGGCCCGCAATGACGCCAGCGAGCTCGTCTACAACGATCAGGTCACCGATTTCGATGCGTCTGCGACAACCTCGGGCGATATCAGCAACATTGAGGTCACCTCGACGATCGAGCAGCCGGGTATGGTCGGGAACATCGAATGGCGGACCGCCAGGCGCGCTGTTGTCGAGGTGGCGCCGGGACAGCCGGCTTGTGTGCTGGCACTTGATCCGACCGCATCGGCCGCAGTCAAGCTTCAGGGCTCGACCCAGGTGGTGCTTGACGGTTGCGTTATCGCCTCGAACTCCAGTGCCAGCGACTCGGTATCGAGAGGCGGATCGGCGCAGGTAGCAGCCGAGTGCGTGACCACCGTCGGTGGTACAAATGGGCTCACCGGCTACAACACCGACCTCGAATGTGGCATTCCGCGCGAGAACCAGTACGCGTCGCTCGACCCGCTCGCGAACGTCGTTCCGCCGTCTTATACGGCCTGCAAGTCAGTGCCTGGCGGCAAAACCAAGACTCTCTCGCCTGGTACATTCTGCAATAAGACAATCTCAGGCGATGTCACACTCGATCCGGGAATCTACATTCTAAGGGGCGGGCAGATAAAGCTCGGCGGCAACGGTTCGCTCACCGGCAGTGGCGTGACGATTTTCCTGATGGAAGGCGCGGAATTCACCTCGAACGCCAACGAGATCATCAATCTGTCGCCGCCATCTCGAGGATCCTACGCAGGCATCACCATCTACCAGGAGCGGACCAACGCCAATGCCGTGGTGATCAATGGTGGATCGGGTTCGAATGTGACCGGGTTCATCTACGCACCGGGCGCGCATGTCTTTTATGCCGGCAATTCCGACATGTCGGGCTCGGGCCAGTGTATTCGTATTGTCGGCAACACCGTTGAGATGACCGGCAATTCATCGGTCACGTCGAGCTGCGAAGCCGAGCTCGGTGGCAAGAAGATGTATGCAGGCCGCATCATCAGGCTGGTGCGCTGATGGCGCGCCACCGGACATTTCACGCTGCAACACTAGTTGGCTGGCACGCATATCTCGGAATTCTAATGTGGCGTCGGGCTTGATTCGAATTCAGCACCGAGAGAGGGAGAAAATCCGGTGACCAATAGCAGGAAGCTTCTTGTCAGCGCGGCATCCGCGCTCGCCATCAGCGCATTGCCAATCAAGCTCGACATCGGGTCAGTCGGCGGTATTGCCCAGACTTCAGCTTTCGCCAAGAGCGAGAATGGCGGTGGCAACGGTGGTGGTGGCGGCAATGGTGGTGGCGGCGATCGGGGTAATAGTGCTGGCAAGAGCAACGGCTCGTCCAACGGCAAGTCTGCTTCGGCCGCCGGCAAGACCAAATCGAGCGGGGGTGTCCAGACGGCCTCTGTTGGCGGGTTGATGAAGTCGATCTTCGGCGGCGGACAGACGAAGAAGTCGGCGGTTGCGAGCAACAAGCACACGGCGCCGAAAACCGCCAAGGCCAAGCAGAATCCCAAGGCCCTGATGGCTAACGTTCTGCCGGCCTCCGTGGAGGTGCCAGGGGCAAAGCCTGTCAAGGAAAAGAACCTCAATGCGCGTCTGGCGGGTCTCAACTCGCTCAATCGCAACTATCATGCCTATCTGAACTCGCAGTCCCCGCGCATGGCGCTCGTTAGGGAGTATGTGCTGAATTCGGCCAAGGCCGAGCTGGCGGTCGAAGCTGCGGCCGCGGCAGCCGAAAAGGCAGCCCAGTTACAGACTGCATTGGACGCGGCTGCGGCCGCCATCGTGCCTTTTGATGGCAGCGCGCCGATCGCAGACCCGACAGCAGACGCACTTCAGTCACGCCTCGACGCACTGAATGCCCTGGAGCCACCGGTCGATCCGGTCGAGCTGGCTGCATTTGAGGCCGAGAAGGAAGCGCTCTCTGATGCACTTGCGGCTGCGGATGATTTGGCCAAGGCAGAACAGGAACTCGAAGACGCCCAGACGGCGGCCGAGGCGGCGGCTGAAGGCACCAGCGAAGATGACCTCAAGGAGGCGCTGCTTGCAGCTGCCAATCCCAATCGCGTCGCTCAGTATGGCGACGACTATTTGAATGACGAGGTTATGGATTGGGCCAAGGATGTGCTTGGCGTAGGTGACGCCTACGGTAAAATCGACGAGATAAAGGCCACCCTGCCGACAGAGACGGCGGAAGTAGCGCCGGTGCTCGAACCAGAGCCTGAGGTTGTGATCGAGCCGATCCCCGCGCCCCTCGTGGTGCCTGTCAACTAAAGAGCGCTTTCGTCAAGTCAAAAATCCTAGCCGCAGCCGGCATGGCGGCGGTTAGGATGCACCATGGGCGTCATGCAATTACAGCCATCAACCTTCCTTGACCGTAGAGCTTCTACTCGACGTTCTGACTGCTCCGATCACATCTCATCTCGAGTTGCCTGCCAGGCAGACGACGTGCCCGCGCTGCGCTCGCTCGCGTGGTCCGGGATAGGTCATGCCATGCGGCCCTATCAGATCGTGCTCACCGCGATTGCACGTCATCCCGCCTGGGCCGACCGATTGTGCGAGCAGTTCGTCCAGGAGTTTTCGCCGGTGCAGCGGGTCAACTTTCTCTACCACCGGGCCAATCGACACATACGCGATGGCGAGTTGGCGACCGCGCGGGACATGCTTGTCGAGGCTATGGCCCTCCAGCCGAGCAATGCCGGGCCAGCCCGGCGCCTGCAGGAACTCGACGCGCGCATCATCCGCACGGGCGAGGCAGCGGCAACTTTGTGAGACTTTGACTGCGGAAGTTAGGCCCTCGTTCGTGGTGCCGCTCCATAATGCCCAGGTTCACCCGA
The DNA here is from genome assembly GCF_964252895.1 of Aminobacter sp. LjRoot7. Taxonomy (NCBI): domain Bacteria; kingdom Pseudomonadati; phylum Pseudomonadota; class Alphaproteobacteria; order Hyphomicrobiales; family Phyllobacteriaceae; genus Aminobacter; species Aminobacter sp. LjRoot7. The sequence goes on along the minus strand of NZ_CAXUPX020000009.1, from coordinate 268,566 downwards.
AAAGCCTGCACCGAGATCCACCTAGTCGCTCACCCATGGCATCTCAATCGCCCCGAGCGATACAAAGATCCCGAGACCCACTAGCGCTATGCCCAAAGCGCCTTCGAAGCGGCGGCCACGAGGTAGCAGCTTCTCGACGAACACCACCAGCGTCAGAAGCAGCATCCAGGCGACACTCATGACGCCGGCCGCAACCAGCACGGCAAACAGCGCCCAGCAACACCCAAAGCAATAGACGCCATGGCGTAGTCCCATCTCAAGCGCGCCAACCCGGCCGTCGCGCCAGTACTGCGCGACGAACGCGAGCGGCGAACGGCAATGGCTCAGGCAAATATGCTTGAGGGATGTGAACTGGTAGAGCCCGGCGACGCCAAGCGTGGCACCGAGAGCGAGCGGCGCCCATCTCGACCGCTGAGGTGGATCGAGGCTCGTCGCCAACTCGCTGCCGAACTGGACTGAAACATACACGAGAAGGCCAGCCGCCGCCCACACGAGCATGTAGCCCGCGACGAAGATCCATGTCGGGATGGCCACATGCCGTTCGCGTTTCGCCTGTGCCGTCGCGAACATGAAGATCATGGGCGCGGTTGCCGGCAGCATCATAGCTGCCATCATCAGAGTCCACACCGCGAGAAAGGTGGTGGCGCTGGCAACTGACCAGCTGTCGGCGGCGATGCCGGCCATAGCCATGCCGGCCATCCCCTCCATACCCGCCGTCCCGCCGCGCACGGCGATGCCCACGGGCAAGTGCATGGTGACGGTCTGGTAGAAGGTGAGCACCCATGCCGTCGCTGTCAGTACAGCGAGCGATGCAAGGAGACCCAGCGGCACGCCACGGAGATTGCCAGTGAAACGCAACCATTTCCTGGGGAACGCGTGAGGCAATGGCTCGCTGCCCTAGTTGGGGCCGGTCCAGTCGAACGGAATGTGTTTGCTCGAGCGAGCGGTGCCCGTCCAGTCGAGCCCGAAGCCTTTGGTACTCACTTCTACGGACCGCCCCCAGGTGGCAACCTGACCCGGGCCAACCTCCGAACCCGGCGGGTTGATCGTCTGCACCCGCTTGCCGGGCGGAGTGGTCGGACCAGTAAGCGCTTCTGCGCGCCCGACGACGCGGCCGGGAATTTCGACCCGCCAGGTGGCGAGGTCGCCCGCGACCTCAAAACTGATCGGCACGAACTCGATGCCACGCATCTCGCCGATGTTGGCCGCAAACCCGGCCGGCCACCCGCCGGCCTGGCCACCGAAGATCGCCTGCAGGGCTTCGCGTTGCTGCTCGTTCGCCTTCTCGTCGATGTACATGCCCATCACGGCCTTTGCCTCGCCGGCCCAGAGATTACCTTCGAACTCGCCGAGTGCGACGAGCGTCAGGCCGTCTAGCTTCACGCCGCCGTATTGACCTTCACGCACATGCCAGGCGAGCACGCCCTGGCAGTGATTACCCGTTGGCCGCTGTGCGAACTCGCAAGGGCAGGGGATGTCGCAGCTGCAGATGTCGAACCAGTCGCCTGCGAGGCTCCATTGAGGCACTGCATTCATAGCTGTCCCTCCGGAAAATTCAGGGTCATATTATACGTCGATGCCGGGTCGCAATCCAGCAGTTCGTGCGTCGTTCGCTGATAGACTGGTCGCCCGACCGCAAGTCACCGTTTGTGCCCAGCGACAGGCTCGACAGGATCAAACGACCATATGCTCGCTTTTCGGCTAGAGCACGCGGGGAAGACGTTTGATGCGAGGTTCTCGTTACCAAGCGGCCGACTGGCGGCTCCCGGATACTGCTGCTGCCATGCTAGGTCAAAAAATCGCCGACGATCATGTCCGCAACCTTGACGAAGCGCGTTGCGGCGCCGCCTGGCCCGGCGCTGCGCCAGTTCGTCCGCGCGCCCTCGACCAGAAGCGTCAACGCATCGACCAGCAGTTCGGCGTCGGCGGCCCCGGCAGCACTGCAGAGCTCGATCAATCGCACCCGGTAAAGGCTGCGAAGGTCCTCGACGAACTGCCGCGCGGGATGGTCGATCTCGACCAGTTGGGCTGCGGCATCCAGAAGCTCGCAATTGCAATGTTCGACGGTGACGAATTCACCGGCGCGGCGGACCCAGTCGCTCAGTTGCTCCTTGGGATTAGCAGGATTGGCGGCCTTGATACCCTCCCAGAAGGCTTCAGCTTCGGCAGCAGCCTCCTGCAGGCAGACAAACACCAGATCGTCCTTCGAGCCGAAGTGGCGGTAGAGCGTCATCTTGTTGCTGTCTGCGGCCTCGGCGATTGCATCGACACCAATGCCCTTGATGCCATGCTTTCTGAAAAGGTCGCGCGCAGCATCGATGATCCGTTCCCGTGGTGGACATCTGACAGCAGCTGTCATCAACGTTTCCTCGCTTCCAATCTTGTCGCTGGAACGCCCTTGACAATGTTACCGATCCGTAACATTTATCCTGTTACTAGATAGTAACATCCACCTTCGCAAGTCAATATCGGGTTGTTCAAGAGCAGCGCACGGTTCCGTGTGCTGCAACGGTTTTTCGTTGCCGTCCCCAAGGCAGCCATCGACCATCACGAGCCGCCTCGGAGAGAGCCATCATGGTCAACTTCTTCATTCTGCGGCCGATCTTCGCTTCGGCGATCGCGATCATCATGGTGCTGGCAGGCGCCATCTCCTACTTTCTTCTGCCCGTCGCGCAGTTTCCCGACATCACCCCGCCCCAGATCGTGGTCGCCGCCAACTATCCCGGCGCCAGCGCGCAGGTCGTGGCCGATACGGTGACGACGCCGCTGGAGCAACAGCTGAACGGCGTGCCCGGGATGCTCTACATGTCGTCGACGAGCTCGAACGACGGCTCGGCGCGCGTCATCATCTCGTTCCAGGTCGGCTATGACGTCGACATCGCCGCCATGGATGTCCAGAACCGCGTCTCGCAGGCAGCCCCCTCCCTGCCCGCCCTGGTCAACCAGGCAGGCGTCACCGTCATCAAGCAGAACCCGAACTTCAACGTGCTGGTCAATCTCAGCTCGCCTGACAAGTCGGTCGATTTCACCACGCTGTCGAACTACGCCTACCTGCAGATTCTCGACCCGATCAAGCGACTGCCCGGCGTCGGCGACGTCCAGTTCTTCGGCGAGCGCCGCTATTCCATGCGCGTCTGGCTCGACCCGGACAAGATGGCGAGCCTCGGCGTCACTGCCGTCGATGTCCAGAACGTCATCCAGGAGCAGAACATCCAGGTCGCGGCTGGCAAGATCGGCCAGTCGCCTGCTCCATCTGGAACGCCGTTCGAGATGCAGGTGAGTGCCGTCGGTCGCCTGAGCGACCCCAAGCAGTTCGGCGAGATCATCCTTCGCGTCGATCCTGAAACCCACGCCGCAATCCATCTGCGCGACGTGGCGCGTATCGAACTCGGCGCCCTGTCCTACTCCTCGTCCTTCAGCCTCGACGGCGAGGACAGCGTCGTGCTCGCAGTGCTTCAGGCCCCGGGCTCCAACGCGCTCGACCTGCAGAGCAACGTCAAGGCCAAGATGGACGAGCTGTCGCAGCGCTTCCCCTCCGGCATGTCCTACAACATGTTCTACGACACGACGCGTTTCGTTTCCGCTGCAATGGACGACGTCGTCAAGACGCTCGTCGAAGCGCTCTTGCTCGTCGTCTTTGTCGTCTTCATTTTCCTGCAGAGCTGGCGCGCCACCATCATCCCGATCATCGCGATACCGGTGTCGTTGATCGCCACTTTGACGGTGATGTATCTACTCGGCTTCTCGCTCAACATGCTGTCGCTGCTCGGCATGGTGCTGGCCATCGGCCTGGTCGTCGACGACGCGATCGTTGTCGTCGAGAACGTCGAACGCCAGCTCGAAGACGGCCATCCGCCTCTGGAGGCGACAAAAATCGCGATGAAGGAAGTCACCGGCCCGATCATCGCGACGACAGGCGTGTTGCTCGCCGTCTTCGTCCCCGTCGCTTTCATACCTGGTGTCGCCGGCCAGCTCTACAACCAGTTCGCGCTGACGGTTGCGATCTCCTTCGCCATCTCGGCCTTCAACTCGCTGACGCTCAGCCCGGCTTTGAGCGCCGTGTTCCTGCGCCATCGCGGCGCGCCGAAATTCATCCTGTTCGGCTGGTTCAATGCTGGCTTCCACTGGATGTCAAACGCCTATGCCGGCAGCATTCGCAGCTTCGTCCGCTGGCGCTGGGCGTTCATCGGGTTGTTCGGGCTCGCCTTGTACGCAACCTACGCCTTGTCCCAGCGCATTCCCTCCACCTTCCTGCCGGTCGAAGACCAGGGCTACTTCTTCGTCGTCCTGCAATTGCCCGATGGTGCGTCGGTGGAACGCACGGCAGCGGTGGCGAAGAAGTCGGAGGAAATTCTCCGCGAGCTGCCCGGCGTCGAATCCGTCGGCTCCGTCGTCGGCTTCTCCTTCCTCACCTTCGCCAACCAGTCCAATGCGGGCGTCCAGTTCGCGGTGCTCAAGCCCTGGGACGAGCGCGGCGCCGGCGAAAGTGCTACCGAGCTCAAGAACATCGCCCAGGGCAAGCTGATCCAGATTCCGGAAGCGCTGGTTCTCGCCTTTGACCCGCCCTCCATTCAGGGTCTCGGCGCGACGGGCGGCTTCGAGTTTCAGGTCGAGGACCTGACCGGCCGCGGTGCCGCGGCACTCGACGAGGCGACGCAGGCACTGCTCACTGAGGCCCGCAAGCAGCCGGAGTTGAACCCGTTCACGCTGTTCACGACCTTCAGCACCTCGACCCCGCAATATTCCTACGACCTCGATCGCAATAAGGCGAAGCTGCTCGGCCTGAACCTGCCTGACATCTTCTCGACGCTGCAGATCTATCTCGGCTCGCTCTATGTCAACGACTTCAACCTGTTCGGCCGCACCTTCCGCGTCACCCTTCAGGCCGAACAGCAGGCGCGCGCCCAGGCCACCGACATTTCACGGCTCTATGTCCGCAGCAATACAGGCGACATGGTGCCGCTCAGCACGCTGGGCGCGCTGAAGGCAGTTTCGGGACCGGAAACAGTCACCCACTACAACAATTACCCGTCCGCACTCATCAACGGCGCCGCAGCCGAAGGCTTCAGTTCGAGCCAAGCCGTCGCCGCCATGGAGCGTGTCGCGGCGACGGCGTTGCCACGGGACTTCTCCTTCGAATGGACCGGCATCACCTATCAGGAGATCCGGGCCGGCTCGATCGCAACCCTTGTCTTCGGCCTGGCGATCGTCTTCTGCTTCCTGGTTCTGGCCATGCAGTACGAAAGCTGGTCGATGCCCTTCGTCGTGCTGCTTGCCGTTCCACTTGCCCTGCTCGGCGCATTGCTGGCGATCTGGGTGCGGGGTCTGCAGATCGACGTCTACTCGCAGATCGGTTTCGTCATGCTGATCGGCCTCGCCGCTAAAAATGCGATCCTGATCGTCGAGTTTGCCAAGCGTAGGCGCGAAGAAGGCGTAGAGATCGTCGCTGCGGCCGTCGAAGCCGCGCGCCTTAGGCTGCGCCCGATCCTGATGACGGCCTTCGCCTTCATCCTCGGCGTCGTGCCGCTGATGATGGCAACCGGCGCCGGAGCAGCAAGCAGGCAGTCGATCGGCACCACCGTCTTCGGCGGCATGTTGATCGCGACTGTGCTGACCCTCGCCTTCGTTCCGATCTTCTACGTCGTCCTCGAAACCTGGCGTGAACGTTTCGCGCGCCGCTCGCAGCCCACCCAGCTGTTCGAGCCGGCCGAATAATCAGGAGTATCCAGATGCGCATTTTCAAACTCGGTCTGAACGGCAGCCTTCTCGCACTGGCTGTGGCGGGCGGCTACCTCCTCGCTGGCTGGGACGTCGGCAGCACGACTGCGGGTGCCGCACCATCTGCACCGGCTCCCCAGGCAATGCCGGTGCCGGTGGTCGGCGTTGTGAAGAAGACAATTCCCATCTATCTCGAATATGCCGCGCGCACGGAAGCCATCCGCAACGTGACTCTGCGCGCCAAGGCGTCAGGCTATCTTCAGGAACAGCCGGTATCCGACGGCACCGACGTGAAGGCAGGCGACCTGCTCTACAGAATCGAGGCCTCGGACTATCAGGCCGCGCTCGATCAGGCCAAGGCGCAGATCGAGCGTGACCAGGCATCGCTCGACTACCTCAAGTCCAGTCTGAACCGCGGCAACAAGCTCGCCGACAACGGCTATCTGGCCAAGGACGGCTTTGACCAACGCCGGAGCGCGGTGCGGCAGGCGGAAGCAGCACTCGCCATATCACGTTCGACCTTGCGGACCGCCGAGATCAATCTGAAAAACACCGAGATCCGTGCCCCCTTCGCCGGTCGCCTCGGACGCAATCAGGCGCCGGAAGGCACGCTGGTCACAAGCGCCGCCGGCACGCCACTGAACAATCTCGTCCAGCTCTCGCCGATCTACATCACCTTCAACCCGGGCGAGACCGAACTGGCCGAGATCCAGAAGGCCTTTGCCAATGGCACCGTGGAAACCGAGGTCATCATCCCCGGCAGCGACAGCAAGCCGCGTGAGGGCAAGCTGACCTTCATCGACAATGCCGTGGAGCGCAACACAGGCACCATCGCCGCCCGCGCGACGATCGAGAACCTCGACCTGTCGCTGCTGCCCGGCCAATATGTCCGCATTCGCCTCCACATCAGGGAGTTGCCCAACGCTCTGATGGTGCCGCAGACAGCACTCGGCTCCAGTCAGTTTGGCAAATATGTCTACGTCGTCGGCAAGGACAATCTTGTCGAACAGCGCGTGGTCGCCCTGGGCCCCACCGATGGCGATCTCGTGACGCTGACCACCGGCATCAAGGAGGGTGACAAGATCATCTCCGGCAACCTCCAGAAGATATACCCGGGGGTAACAGTTCAACCGCTCGATGCCGGCGGCGGTTGATCATCCTGCATCTTGCCTGACGAGCGCAGCAGATGCGGCAACAATACGGACGGACGGCTTCGCGCCCCATTGCAGCCATTCAAGATGCCTATTCCACAGCCCAAACCAGACAGTTCCATTCCATGTCAGCGAGGAACTCGAACCTAGCTATGCCGGTAACTGGCCTATGGTCGTGGTGATCCTGGGCTTCGGGATGCCGGCGTGTTTGGACGCCGCCCCAGCAGAGCTCGACTTTGGCCTTGGTGCCAACTTAGCAAGAGCTGGCGAGCAGGCGATAGGCGTAGCTATAGTCGGCGCTGGTGCGACTGGACGAACAGTATCGCTTCACCAGCAAGCACCAATATGCCATCGCAAGTGCATGTAGTTTCCAGATGTACGCGATTTCGCTCCGGCTCCAGCTTGGTAATGAGCGCGGTGGCTTCCACAGTAGAGCCTGGTCGAACGGGTGCGCGAAACTCGAGAACCTGTCGAATATAGACATTGCCGGGGCCGGGGAGGCGGGTACCCAACACTGAGGACACAATGCCTGCGGTCAGCATCCCGTGAGCAATACGGCCCTCGAAGCGCGTCTTCCTGGCCCATTCCTCATCCATGTGGACGGGATTGAAGTCTCCCACTGCCGTTGCAAACATTTCGATGTCATCGGCTGTGACGGTCTTCGTGATGCTGGCGGACATGCCGATGCTGAGGTCCTCGAAATAGTAGCCGTCCGATACTGCAGTCATCGCGCAAATTCCTTGTCGAACTCTGGGGTGTCGGCCAGCACGAGCTCCAGCCGAGCACGGACGTCCTCGGGAATGGCTGCGGGTCTGTTGATTGCATAGTCCATGTGCACATAGCTGCAGCGTCCGGCCGAGCAGACGCTTCCGTCTTGCATGATCACTTCGTTGACATGGAAGCTGGTGCGTCCGATGGCGCGCAACCAGGTGAGCACGCTCACCTCGGAAGCCAAGTAGATCTGGCGCTTGTAACGAATCTCCATCGATATCACGGCCACCGCCCAGCGGTCGAATGACAGGTCTGGTGTGAATGCCTGGAAGATGTCGCGCCGACCGGCCTCGAACCAGATCGCCGATGTCACGTTGTTGATATGGCCGGCCCCGTCCGTTTCAGAAACACGGGGCATTATCGCCGTTCTACTGGCGTTGTTGGGTATCACTCGCGCCTCCGCCATGCATACGAATTCATGATTTATGCTCCGCCCCTTCTTTACCACATCGGTTTGGTGGTTAGAAGCGGCTCAAGAAATGAAAAATAGGTGTTGCATCCGTATGCATTCGATGCAACAAAGCCACCATCAAGTTCGATCAATGGTGAGGGAGGAAACCTGTTGTCGTACGAAATGATCAAGGTGGATGTGCGTGCTGGAATCGGCTTCCTGACCTGGAGCCGGCCGCGTGTTCACAACGCCATCTCTCCCGAGATGATGGCCGAAACGATGGCTGCCCTGTCGGAGCTCGGCGTTCGGGATGACGTGCGCGTCATCATCCTGTCGGGCGAGGGCAAGTCGTTCAGCTCGGGCTGCGATATCAGCGTCAGAGCCGATCGGGAGACGCAGGGCATCGACGAGTGGCGCACGCGCTATCAGAAGAGCCTGCAGTTCATGCTGAGTTTCTGGCGGTGCCCCAAGCCTATCATCGCTTCGATCCACGGCTACTGCCTGGCCGGCGGCTTCGAGGCGAGCCTGGCATGTGACATCTCCGTTGCCGCCGAAAGCGCTCGCTTCGGCATGCCTGAGGCCAAGATGGGCTCGCCCAGCATCATGCTCATGCTGCCGTGGCTTGCCGGGCCCAAGATGTCCAAGGAAATCCTCATGTGTGCGGAGGACACGTTCTCCGCTGCCCGAGCCAAGGAGGCCGGCATCGTCAACCACGTCGTTCCCGACGAGGAGCGCGAGAGCTTTGTCCTGGAACTGGCGAACCATATTGTCGGTGCGTCTCCGGTTGCGGTTGCTTACTTCAAGCGCGCCATCAACCAGACGTTCGAGATCATGGGCCTGATGCCGGCGCTCGAGGCTAATGTCGAGGCGGCTGCCAGCATGAAAGGTATCGTCGACAAGGACCGCGACGAGTTCCTGCTGGTCAGGAAAGAGCAGGGCCTAAAGGCTGCGATCGCCTGGCGCGCTGCGCGGGTTGGTGCACAATGACGGTTGCCGACTTGCAGTGGCAGGCTGGCCGGACTGGCGCGCGTTCCTGGCGCCAGCGTCCCATCGTGTCCCTGCTTCCCCTCATCCCCGCATGGGCGTTCCTGATCCTCTTTTTTGCCCTGCCTCTGGTCTTCGTCACGGGGGCAAGCATCTTTGACGAGAGCGGATCACTTTCGCTTAAGAACTTCGTCCGTCTTCTCGAGACGGCGGTCTACTGGCGCATCCTGCTCAACACACTGGATATCGCCTTCTGGTCCGCGTGCATCACTGTGGTGGCTGGATATCCGCTTGCCAGGATGCTTGCGTCAGGCGAGCGGAGTGGCAGCAGCCTATTGATGATTGCCATCATGATCCCGCTCTGGACGAGCTTTCTGGTCCGCGCGCTGGCCTGGATGCTGGTCCTATCCAGATATGGCGTCATCAACAGCACGATGCTGTCGACAGGGCTCGTCGATACACCGGTGCGGCTGGTCAACAACTATCCAGCCGTCCTGCTGGCAATGGTGCATGGCATGCTGCCGCTGGCTGTGCTGACGATGTACTCGGTCATGCAGAACATCGATCCGGCTTTGACCCGCGCCGCTTCGACGCTTGGAGCACGTTCTGGGCACGCTTTCTGGCGCGTCTATTTTCCGCTGTCACTTCCGGGCGTTGCCTCGGCGTGGCTCGTCGTCTTCGTCTCAGCACTGGGGACCTTCATCGTACCCGTTTTGTTGGGCAGTCCCCGCGAAATGATGATCGCTGGCTCAATCGTCGAGCAGATCAACAACAATTTCAATTGGGGCTTTGCAGGCGCTCTCACCGTCATGCTGCTTGGAGCCACGCTGGTCGTCTATCTTGTGTTTGAAAGGACGCTCGGCAGTTCGGTCCTGTCAGGCGGTGCAGCGAGCTCGGCGTCCACGGGAACCCGCAATGGACGCATCCAGCAATGGATGAGGCCACTCGGCATTCGGATCCTTGCCCTTGTCGGTACCGTTACGGTCTTCTTTGAGAAGATGCTCGAACCTGTGCTGGGCAAGCGAAAGACTGGAAACGGTCTTCTCCTTAACACCAGCGCCGGGCTTTTGGTCGCCTTCCTGGTACTGCCGGTCGTGTTCGTGATCCCGGTTTCCTTCTCTGAGGACCGGTTCTTCAGCTGGCCTCCCGTTGGCTTCACGACGGAATGGTTCGAGGCCTATTTTACCTCGACGGTGTGGATGAAGGCCACGCTCAATTCGGTGCTGTTCGCCTTCGTTTCGGCAATCACCTCGATGCTGCTTGGCATTCCTGCAGCACTTGTACTTGCGCGTCGGAGCGTGCCGATGCGGGCACTGCTGATGATGCTCGTGCTGATGCCGATCGTGCTGCCCAATGTCATCGTTTCGGTCGGCCTCTTCTATGTCTTTGCCTACGTCAACCTGGTCGGGACCGTCTGGGCGATCATCATCGGCCACACCGTTCTCAATCTCCCTTACGTCATCATCACCGTCATGGCGGTGCTGAAGAACTACGATGTCCGCCTCGATCACGCCAGCTGGACGCTAGGCGCGAGCAAGCTGCAGACTTTCCGCCTGGTGACGATGCCGATCCTCAGGGCAGGCATTGTCGCAGCCTTCCTGTTCTCGTTCGTGCGGTCCTTCGACGACCTCTCGATTGTGCTGTTTCTCGGCGCCGGACAGCTCAGCACCCTGCCTTTGCAGCTGTGGTCGACCGCCCTGGTGGGCATCGATTCAACCCTTGCTGCCGTGTCGACAGTCATCTTCTGCACTGTTTGCGTGGTGGTGGTCGTTGCAACCCGAATTGGATCGAAGAAGTAACTAAAAACGATCCAGACCGTCTCTTAATGTGGAGGAGAAAACCATGAAGAGCACTAAAGTATCGCGTAGAGACGCATTGAAAATACTGGGAGCCTCGTCGGCAATCCTTGCTGCCCCGGCAATATTCTCCCGAGCACATGCGCAACAAGATGGCTTCTCGGTCGGCATTCCCGGCGGCTACGAAAAAGCATTCCAGAATGCGTTCCTCGATCCTTATGCCAAGGAGTTCGGCGTCAAGCCGACGCCTATCCTGGCCGGCACCTCGACGGTCGAGATCAAGGCTCAGGTCGAAACGGGCAAATTCTTCTACGATGTCCGCTTCAGCGTGGCAGCGACCGGCAACGAAGTTCTTGCCGCAGCCGAACTGCTCGAGCGGATTGACGATATCGACTCCGAAGACGTGCAGGCCATCTATTCGGCCATGCCGGAAGCGCAGCGCCGGTCGACTTTTCTTCCGCATGGCCTGTCGGCACAAGTCATCGCGTATCAGGATCATCTGAACTTCGAGAATTATGCCGACGTCTGGGATCACAAGAAGCTTCCCGGTGCACGCGCGCTGCGAGGCCAAGGCAAGGACTCGATCGAGGCAGCTCTGCGTTCCATGGGAAAGCGGCCGAGCGAGACCGCGGCGTTCCTTTCGAACGAGGACGGATGGAAGCAGGTATTTGCCCGGCTGGACGAGATCAAGGAACATGTGACGAACTGGTGGGAGGAAGATTCCGATATCACCCGCCTGCTCGGAGCGCGCGAGGTCGATGTGACAGCCTTCCCCCATCATCGCGCCATGGCAGCCGTCGAAAGCGGTGCCAAGATCAAGTACAACTACGGTCAGAGCATGACGACCGCTCTCGGCTGGGTCATTCCGAAGAACAGTCCGAAGGCAGAGGCAGGGCGCAAGTTCATCGCATTCTGCTCGCGCCCTGATCGCATTGCCGCCTTCACCAAGGATGTGCCGATGGGACCGATGCACCCTGGCGTGATGGCGCTGCTCGATCCGGCCTTCGCAGCGAAGCTACCCACCCACCCCGACAACGTCGGAAACATCGAAGCCGAGGACGTGGCCTTTTGGCACAAGAACCAGGGCCCGGCCAACGAACGCTTCAAGGAATGGCTGCTCGGCTAACCCAGGACTCGATGCGACGCGCGGCCTGATGAGACCGCGCGTCCACCATCGACAAGGCTACCGATAGTTCGCCACGCCGCGACGGCTCGGGAAATGCCCATTCCGCATCGCCGAGCGCCCTAGCAGGCAAGGAATTTTCAAATGGATCTGAAACTGAAAATCGAGGGAGTGAGCAAGTCCTATGGAGCTGTCCGAGCCCTGAACCCCATCTCCGTGGATGTGCCGGCGGGAGAGTTTCTCACCCTGTTAGGGCCGTCGGGATCGGGCAAGACAACGCTACTGCAGATATTGTCCGGACTGGTTGTGCCCGATGATGGCGGCATCTGGATCGATGGAAAGCTCGCGACCCATCTGCCTGTCTCTCAGCGCGATATCGGCATGGTGTTCCAGAACTATGCCCTGTTCCCGCACATGACTGTTGCCGAAAACATTGCTTTCCCGCTGCAGATGCGTGGCATGAAGAGTACCGATATTGCCCCGAAGGTGCGCCGGATCCTGGACATCGTTCAGCTGCCGCATCTGGCTGATCGGTTTCCGCGCGAGCTTTCCGGCGGCCAGCAGCAACGTGTCGCGCTGGCACGATGCGCAGTTTACGAACCACCGATCATCCTGATGGACGAACCTCTTGGCGCACTCGACAAGAACCTGAGAGACCAGATGCAGATGGAGATCGTTCATCTGCACAAGACGCTGTCCACGACCATCCTCTACGTCACCCATGACCAGGAAGAGGCAATGGCGATGTCTGATCGGATCTGCCTTATGAAAGATGGGCGGATTGAGCAGCTGGGCACTCCGAGGGATCTGTATCGTTCGCCGAGGACCGAGTTCGTCGCCAATTTCTTCGGTCGGTCGAATGTCTTCAGGTGCACGGTCAAGGAGCAGTTCGACCAGACCGTGCTCCTGGACGCTCCTGTTGGTCCGATCATCGTCAATGGGTATCGCCCGGGGCAGAAAGCCAACCGCGGCCAAACAATGTCGGTCGTGGTCCGGCCCGAAGATATCCGCTTCCTGAATGGCAATGAAACGGCCGACAACGAGATCGTCGTTCGCCTCGAACAGACGGTCATGACGGGTGCAACCACGCGCTACCTCGCGAGAAGCACGGACGACACGCCCATCGAAATCCTGTCATTCAGCTCGTCCGGATATTCGCCCGCAGGCGGCGAGTGCCGTGTCGGATGGGGCAAGGAGAATGTCACCATCGTCAGCTGATCGACCCGAACACCAGAGATGCCGAGCAAATGAAGCTCGTTACCTGCCTTACTAGAAGGAATGATCATGTACAGTAGTATGTCGAAGCTCTTCTCGCCAAAAAGCGTGGCCGTCGTCGGCGCAAGCGAGAGAGACGGAAACCTTGGGGGCCGGCTGATCAAGGCGCTCAAGAATGGCGGCTACAAGGGTGAAATCTATGCCGTCCATCCCACTGCGTCGGAAGTCTTCGGAGTGCCGAGCTTCTCCAACATCCGCGACATCGGCAAGACTATCGATTTTGCAGCGCTGTCCGTGCCCGATAGCCAGCTTCTCAGGGCCTACGAAGAGGCAATCGCGGCAGGGGTCAAGGGTTTCCAGATTCCGAACCGTGGCTACGACGCCGAGCGGAAGTCGCTAACCTACATCCCCGACCGTCTGCGCGAGTTGGGGTTGGAAGCTGGCGTCGCTGTCTGCGGTCACAACTGCATGGGCTTCATGAACGTTCGCGACAGCGTGCGGATGACGCACAATCCGCCTCCGGGCCTGGACTTGACGCCAGGCGGCGTGTGCATCGTCTCGCACAGCGGCTCGAGCTGGTCCGGCATAGTGGGAAGCCAGCGCGATCTGGCCCTCGATATTGCCCTATCAGCCGGCGCAGAAGTCGTTTCTGGATTCCCTGAATACATCGAGTACTTCGCCTCGCTGCCGACGACGCGGGTCATCGGTCTGGTGGTCGAGACGATCCGGCGTCCCGAAGCTTTCCTGGCGGCTGTCGGCAATGCCTTCCAGAAGGGCATCCCTGTGGTGCTTCTGGCACTTGGCTCGACCGACGTCGGCGCAAAGTTCACTGAGGCTCATTCGGGCGGCCTCTCTAGTCCGCGCCAGGTTCTGGATGCTATCGGCCGGAAGTATGGCGTCATCGTCACCAAGACGCTCGACGAGTTCCTCGATTGCATCGAAGCCTTCCGCACTGAGCGAGTTCCCACGGCACTGGGAGCAGGCGTCATCAGCGACTCCGGCGGCGAGCGCCAGCTTATAGCCGACGTGTCCAGTTGGACGAACCTGAAGCTCGCCACTTACGGGCACAAAACCAACGAGCAGCTCACCCAGATTCTCGAAGACGATGTGGTGATCGGCAATCCTTTGGACTCCATGGGCGACGCCCCCATGGCCGATTCCGGCATTGCGATTTCAAGGGATCCCGCAGTCGGTGCCGTCGTCATCGGCAACAATCTGGTCGATGGCCGCCAATTCATGATCGACGTTTCGAACTCGACGACAAAGATCCATGAAAATACTGCCAAGCCGGTCTTCATCTTCGGTAATCTGAGCACGTCGGTGTCGCGGCCGGGCGCCCGCAATCTGCGCATGAAGGGCATTCCGGTGCTGATGGGCACGGAATCCGCCTGCTACGCCATCGGATCGTTTCTGGCATGGCACGAAAAGAGGCGGGCCTTGGGGGACACCGCCTCCACCAGTCGCGACAGTGGTCACAACCCCACCGAGGAGCTGCCTCGCCTTGCGGACACCTTCACGCAGGACAAAAGCTACGCGCTGCTCGCCGAATGCGGTCTGCCCATGGCGCTTATGCTTGAATCGAGCACCCTGGCTGACACGGTAAAGAATGCGCAATCGCTCGGCTATCCTGTCGTCCTCAAGACCGCCAATCCCGATATCGCGCATAAGTCCGACGTTGGCGGTGTAATCTTGGGAATCCGCAGCGACGAGGAATTGGCTCGGCACTATGCCGTTCTTTCCGAACGCTGCGGTCCGCAGGTGTCGTTGCAACCAGCGCTCTCGGCCGACTACGAGGTGATCGTCGGCATGCATCGCGATCCGCGCTTCGGGCCGCTCGTCACCGTTGGCCTCGGCGGGGTGTTCACCGAGATCTTGCGCGACAGCGTCAATCTTCTGCCGCCAGTATCCTTCGACGAATTCGAAGCAAGCCTGAATGCGCTTCGTGCGGCAGCGGTCCTGCGCGGCGCAAGAGGGCAGCAGGCGATTTCGCTGCGCGAACTCTACAATGTGGTCGTGAAGATTTCCGAGTTCGCTCTCCAGAACCCTGGGATCACCGGCATCGACCTCAATCCGATCATGGTGCGGCACGGAAAGCTGACCATCGTCGACGCGCTGATCACAGTCTGAGGCCGGTGGGGCGGGCGGCAGCATTTACTCCCGCCCCACCTTTCTGCGAATGGCGGCACTGCCGCGACAAGGGCAATCGAATGCACGACGAATTCGAATACGGGGTGATCGGGGGCGGCCTTGTGGGGGCGTCACTGGCCTATGGCCTCGCCAAGAGGGGTCGGAAGGTCGTGATGTTCGACGAGGCGGACATTGCCCGCCGGGCATCGCGCGGCAACTTCGCGCTGGTCTGGGTCCAGGGCAAGGGGGCCGCACTCCCGGTTTACTCGGACTGGACCATATCCTCGGCCATGGCGTGGAGCAGCTTTGCTGTCGAGCTCGAAGAATTGACGGGCATTCGCCTCCATCACCGTCGCCCGGGCGGCTTCGTCCTCTGCCTTGACGAGGACGAACTGGCCGACCGTGCCCAGGATCTCGCAAGGCTCAAGGCACACAATCCCAACTATCCGTTCGAAATGCTGGATCGCAAGGAACTGGCGAAAGTCCTGCCGCAGGTCGGGCCTGACGTGGTCGGCGCGTCCTTTTGCGAGCTCGATGGCGACGTGAATTCCCTGATGCTTTTGCGCAGCCTGCATACGGCGTTCGCACTGCTCGGCGGCACTTCGCTACCTGGACGCAAGGTGCTCGATATCAAGCGCAATGGCCAGGGCTTCCGTCTCGGAACACAGTCGGGAGAAGTTCATGTCGACAAGGTCATCCTGGCAGCCGGGCTCGGCAATATGGAACTCGGCAGCAAGGTCGGCTTCGATGTTCCTGTCAGGGCGCAGCGAGGCGAGATCATGGTGACCGAAAAGATCGCGCCTTTCCTGCATCATCCAATGCACATCATCCGTCAGACCAATGAGGGCGGGGTGATGATCGGCGACAGTCATGAGGAGGCGGATGACTACAATTCGGTCAGCATGCCCATTCAGTCGTTCATGGCCAGGCGCGCGCTGCGCATGTTCCCATGCCTTGAAGCCTTGAACGTCGTGCGCATGTGGTCGGCCCTGCGGGTTCTCAGCCGCGACGGCTACCCGATCTACGCGCAGTCCAAGACCCACCCCGGCGCCTATCTGGTGACATGCCACAGCGGCGTGACGCTAGCGGCCGCGCACGCCAACCGACTGGTGCCGGCGCTGCTTTCGGGCGGTCGCGACACGATTATCGGTTCATTCGGACTGGAGCGATTTCATGCTGAAGCGGCTTGAAGATCTGCCAGGCGAAACGCTCCGCATCCGGATCGACGGGAATATGGTCGAAGCACAGGCCGGGGATTCAGTTGCTGCGGCGCTCCTCCTCTCGGGCGTGACGACCACCAGGACCACATTGATTTCCGGGGCACCTCGCGCGCCCTATTGCATGATGGGCGTGTGTTTCGAATGCCTCGTGAAGATCGATGGCGTAGCCAATCGGCAGGCCTGCATGATCGAAGTCAAAGAGAACATGAGCGTGCAGACCCAGATTGAGGTCAGTCGGGGAGAGCAGTCCGATGATTGATCTGCAGTCGATAAGCGAGATCAAGGGGCGGTACGGGTTGATCGTGATTGGTGCCGGTCCGGCGGGCATGGCTGCAGCGGTCGAAGCGAGCCGGCACGGCGTCAGAACGCTGGTTCTCGACGAAAATGGTGCTGTCGGTGGCCAGATTTATCGCGCGATCACCGCGACCACGCCAAAGCGTCTGGCGATTCTCGGCAAGGATTATGCAAAGGGCGCAGAACTGGCCCGCGCCTTTGCCGCCTCGGATGCCACATACCTTGCCAAGGCTACTGTCTGGCGCCTGACCTCGGAGCGCGAGGTGGCGGTTTCGCATAATGGCATCTCCCGACTGACCAAAGGCGACCGCATTCTGGTAGCCACCGGCGCCATGGAACGGCCTTTTCCTATCGCTGGCTGGACCTTGCCAGGTGTCATGACCGCCGGTGCGGCGCAGATTTTACTCAAGGCCAGTGGCGCCGTCATGGGCCCGAAAGCGGTACTGGCGGGAAGTGGGCCCCTGCTTTGGCTGCTTGCGAGCCAGTATCTTGCTGCCAATGTTCCGCTTCTGGCGATCCTGGATACAACGCCGAGGCGCAATCTGCGAAAGGCCATTGCGCATTTGCCGGGTTTCCTTGCCTCGCCTTATTTCCGCAAGGGCCTGAGCCTCATGGCCAAGGTTCGGCGGGCGGTGCGCGTCTATTCGAATGTCGAGGATCTGCGCGCCGAGGGCGACGAACATCTCGAGCATGTGCGTTTCCAGGCTTCCGGCAAGGAACACTCCCTGAGAATCGATCATCTGCTGCTGCATCACGGCGTCGTACCCGAGGTCAACATGCTGCGGTCGGTCGGCTGCGATCTCGTTTGGGACAACGAGCAGATGTGCTGGCATCCCGTGGCCGAAGCTGGAGGTCAGACTTCCGTTGCAGGCATCTATGTCGCTGGCGATGGTCGGGCCATATACGGCGCCGAGGCTGCGCGCTTCGGCGGACGCCGTGCGGGGCTCGAAATTGTGAAATCCCTGGGCGCCATCGACGATGCGACTTTTGAGCGATCTTGTGCAGAGGTCGAACAGGGCGTCAGGCCGTACTTGCGCGGTCGCATCTTCCTCGACCGAATGTTCAAGCCAAGGCAGGAGCATCTCGCGCCGGCAGACGATGCCGTCGCGTGTCGTTGCGAGGAGGTCATGGGCTCTACTGTGCGAGATGTAGCGACCCGCTTGAAGGCACAAGGCCCCAACCAGTTGAAGGCATTTCTGCGATGCGGAATGGGGCCATGCCAGGGCCGTCAATGCAGCCTCGGTATTACCGCCACGATCGCCGAAATCCGCTGTGTCGAGCCCGGAGAGGTCGGTGCCTACCGCATACGGCCACCAGTCAAGCCGATTGATGTCGGCCAGATCGCCAAGCTGGAAACCACTGCCGAAGATCGGCACTGAGCAATTCAAATAGAAATCATAGAAAGGAAATTCGATGATCGACAGGCGATATCAAACAAAGATCATGCACCGCGCGGTACTCAGCTCGGATGTAATCTATTTCGGCGGTGTCGTTGCGGACGACTTGTCGGCAGGCATGTTCTCGCAAACGCAGGGGGTCTGCTCAAAGGTCGAACGCATGTTGAACGAGCTGGGCTCCAGCAAGGAAAAGCTGCTACAAGCCACGCTTTACATTACGGATATGGCGATGAAAAACGAGATGAACGAGGCTTGGACTGCATGGCTGAGTCCCGAGCATCTGCCCACTCGCGCAACCATTGGGGTGGGGGATTTGGGGGAAGGCGTGCTTGTCGAAGCGGTTGTGACAGCTCGCCAATAATCTGTACGAGGGAATTCAGTGTCTGACGCGGCTAACAGCTCTCAACCCAAGATCAAAGGCTCAGGCGTTACTTCCTGGGACGTTGCTCGAATTGCGGGCGTGTCGCAGTCGACCGTCTCGCGGGCCTTTGCCAACAGCCAGCTTGTTTCGAGAGAAACGCGCGACCGGATCTTTTCGGCTGCCGAACAACTCGGCTACCACGTCAACATCATGGCCCGCGGGCTGAGCACCCAGAAATCCGGGCTCATCGCCGTCGTCACCGGGTCGACGAGGAACCCGTTCTACTGGGACGTGCTCCGACTGGTCGACGAACGCCTGCAGGCCGAAGACATGCACGTGATGCTGATGACCGTGAAGGAGGGCGAGAGTACCGATTCCGCCATCCGCAAAGTTCATCAGTATCGCGTCGATGGCCTTCTGGTACTTTCGGCTGAGTTGTCGTCGAAGGCGATAGACGAATGCCGGGAATTCGGACTGCCGGTGGTCCTGTTCAATCGTTATGTTGAAAGTGGCAATGTATCGGCAGTCGCGTGCGACAACGTCGTTGCGGGCCGGGACATTGCACAATTCCTATACAACACCAATCACCGGCGCTTTGCCTTCATCTCCGGCTTGGAAGACAGTTCGACCAACAAGGATCGCTTGCAGGGGTATAGTGACCAATTGGAGCGGCTCGGTTGCCCGCCTCCGCTCCTCGAGGGCGGCGATTTCACCTACGAAGGTGGCAGGCAGGCGGTAAAGCGACTGATGCTCCAGGCAGAACGGCCCGAAGCTATCTTCTGTGCCAACGACATAATGGCAATCGGTGCGCTCGACGGGATCAAGGTCGATCTCGGGATGAGGGTGCCGGAAGACGTGTCAATCATCGGGTTCGACGACATCTCGATGGCCTCCTGGTCCGGGATCGAACTCACCACCATGAGACAGCAGACAACCCGTATGGTGGAGAGTGCCGTCGAGATCCTGACGCAGAGGATCGATGCACCCGACCTCAAGCCGGAATTCAGGCTCGAACCTGGAAAACTCATGATCCGTCGAACGGTAAGGCTGGACAGACAAGCTTAGCGTCAGGGCGACGAAAAACACCCCAAACTGTTTTTGATGATGGGCGATGGCTTTGGCTGAAGCTTCGCCCAAAGGAGGAAGTTATGCCAAAATATCTGAAAAGCCCGGCTACCCGTCGCGAAAACGTCAGCAATCTCGATGTGCGGCAGACGGTGGAGCGTATCATCGAAGAAGTGCAGCGCGACGGCGATCTGGCTGTCCGGCGCTTGGCTGTGAAGTTCGACGGATACGATCGCGAATCCTATCGCCTGTCGGCGCAGGAAATCCAGGAATGCCTTGACGAGATGACCAAGGAGGATCTGGACGACATCCTGTTCGCTCAGCAGCAGGTCCGGAACTTTGCGGAGAAGCAACGTGGTTGCCTGCTCGACCTTGAGGTCGAGACCTACCCTGGCGTTGTGCTCGGACACCGCAACATCCCGGTTGCCAATGTTGGGTGCTATGTGCCCGGTGGAAAATACCCGCTGCTGGCATCCGCCCATATGTCCGTCGTCACCGCTAAGGTCGCAGGCGTCGAGCGCATCGTAACTTGTGCGCCGCCGGTCAACGGTCGTCCGTCCCCTGCAATTGTCGCGGCCCAGCATCTGGCAGGCGCCGACGAAATCTACTGTCTGGGCGGCGTCCAAGCCATTGTCGCCATGGCTCTAGGTACGGCCACCATCGGGGCGGTCGACATGCTGGTCGGTCCTGGCAACGCATATGTCGCCGAGGCCAAGCGCCAGCTCTACGGACGCGTTGGCATCGACCTGTTTGCTGGGCCGACCGAAACCCTCGTGATCGCCGACGAAACGGCGGACGCCCTTACCTGTGCTACCGATATCCTTGGTCAGGCGGAGCATGGGCCTGACTCGCCGGCGATCCTGCTGACCACGAGCGAAACGCTGGCGGTCGAGACGCATAGACATATCGAAGACCTGCTGTCGGTTCTTCCCACCGCCGAAGTAGCACGCAAGGCATGGCACGCTTTCGGTGAAATCATCCTTTGCCGTGACGATGCCGAGATGCTTGTCGAAGCGGACCGTATCGCTTCGGAGCACGTGCAGGTCATGACCCGCGATCCCGACTACTTCCTGAAGAACATGCGCAACTATGGCGCGCTCTTCCTCGGCGAACGGACCAACGTCGCTTATGGCGATAAGGTCATCGGCACGAACCATACGCTGCCGACGTTAGGCGCCGCCCGGTACACCGGCGGGCTTTGGGTAGGGAAGTTCCTGAAGACATGTACCTACCAGCGAGTGCTGACCGACGAGGCGTCCGTCTATTTTGGCGAATACTGTTCTCGCCTGAGCATGCTTGAAGGCTTTGTCGGCCATGCGGAGCAGGCCAACATCCGATTGAGGCGTTTCGGGGCACGGGCTGTGCCCTATGGGACGGCTGCGGATCGATGCCGCGAATAATAGATCTCGGGCCTTTGTTTAAGGGGAGGGGTGGTCACTGTCGCTCCTCCCGGAACCGCCTACACACGCCTAGCCACTCCAATAACAAATCCAGCCGGTCATCGAGAATTTCGGGTAACAGGTAATGATCCCTCGGAAACGGCGAACGGCGGGACTGAACCTGAGGCTACTGGCGCCATTGCTTGTGGCGGCGACCCTGCTTCAGGTCGCCGTCCCGCTTTCTCGGGTTGCTACGTCGTACCGTGCCCTTGAGCTTGACCTGCCACTGCTGCAGATCGGCCTGCTCTCTTCCGCGTTTGCTCTCTTGCCGATCCTCTTTTCGCTCCAGGTCGGGCGCTACAACGATCTCAGGGGGGAAGGGAACACCGCCTTGGCGGGGTCAGTTATCGTCGCACTCGCCGTCTTTGGGCTGTGGGCCTTGTCTTCCAGCTTTCTTTCGATGATGGCATTCACTTGCCTACTCGGAATTGGTCACGTGATGCTGGTTTCCGCATTGCAGATGATGACCACACGTTGCTCTGCTCCCGACCAGCACGATCGTATCCTCGGACATTTCCTGGTGGCGACGGCGCTCGGCCAGGTCCTGGGGCCAATGGCAATAAGTTTGACGACGCCAGCTGGCGCGCCGTACCCCGATTCCGGTCTCTACTGGATATTGGCCTTGTCAGGCCTTGGACTTGGAGCATCTTCGCTGCTGATCAAGTTGGGCCTGCCAAAACATGTGCTCCATTCGGATTCACGAGGTTTCCAACCTGCCACGGTGGTCCGCATTCCCGGTCTGCTTGCCCTGATCATCGCGAGCGGGCTCGCGGTGGCAACCAACGATCTGATCGTCGTGTTCTTCCCTGTTCTCGGCGCAGCGAACGGCATTGATGCTGGCACGGTTGGTGTACTGCTCAGCATGCGCGCGCTCGCGTCGATGGCTTCGCGGTTGCTGTTTTCTCGCCTTGTCGAAACGATTGGCAAGGTGCGACTGATGACCGCCGCCCTGCTTGCGACTGCCATTGCTACTGGTGCCTTGGCCCTGGACATGCCGACATGGGCGGTTGGGCTCGCATTGGGAGGGTCAGGCTTCTCCATGGGGATAGCCATTGCTTGCTCCATCTCGCTCAGTCTCGCATTGGCGCCCCCATCGGGAAAAGCCACGGCAATGTCGATACGGCTTACCGCCAATCGCCTGGCACAGTTCCTGTTGCCTCTCGGCGCAAGTGCAAGTGCGGCGGTAGTTGGTCCGGGAGGCATCTTTGCCCTCAGTGGACTGTGCTTGATGGCATGTGGCGCGCTCGTGGCACGGGTGCGCCAGCGTTGATGTAAGCCGAGCCCGGAAACGGGCAGGGCCATGAATGTCGGGTTTGCGCCCCATTTCGGTCAATCTGGACGTTTTGGCGATCGCCCGAAAGCGGACATTCGATCTGAAGCCGACCAAGCGTTCATTTCGCGGTGGACTCCCGCTTTACGATCTAATCGGCATCAAAAGTTGGGGGTCCACAGGCGGCGTCCTCATCAGCTCAAGAGGATGGGACGTTCGTCTTCAAGACGTATGCCGTAAGAGCTGGGCTGATAAATTCCGCAAGGTTCCTCACGTGCTCCTCCGTGATCGCTTCGCCTTCCTTGCAACCCGCTTTCCGAAGCCCTTCAACAATCAACTCGCGTAGCCAGTCGCGTCTCGATGCATCATGCGCGTATCTTAGCATGGGGGTAAGCCGCGCTTGGACTTGGTCGAATTGCGGTCGTTCAACCTCCCATCTCGCCCATACCCAATCTTTCTCTATTGAGCACAAGCTGCCTTGAAGTAAGGCCCATTCTTTGTTGTCGAATGGGTTGGAGATTAGACAGTGGCGCTGATCACTTGGCGCGCCCACATCGCAAAGCAGAAACCGCCAACCTATCGCGCCGTAGAGACGGAAGTACCCATAGGTTCGACCGATCTGATCGCTTCCAACCCAAATCAGATTGGGATTGGTGCCGAACCGCACCGGAACGTCGGGGAGCGTACGGGTATCCATCTCGATGAGGTCTCCGCCGCCCTCCGGGTTTTCACCGGTCCGAATGAAACGGCGAATCGCATCGTACCGAGGTGAATTGACCTCCTCGTTTCCACACACTTTGGCCCATAGCACCAAACAAGCCTTGGCTTTTGACTGCTGCGATCTGCCGACCCCAAACTGCACGCTCTGCCGTATCTCGGGAGCTGGCTGATAACTCGAGCGCTTGTCTCTCAGCATGTCCTGCTTTATCGCCGCAACTGCCTCCTGCGTTAGCTTCCCGAGCTTCTTGGCAATCGCAGTCGCTGCGCCGGTTAACAGCTTCTCGGCCTCAGCGTCTGAATAGGCTTCAATGGAAACCAGAATCTCCTCTTCGGTGAAACTCAGCTCCAAGGGCTTGGGAGCGCGCAGGCGAGGTCTCATCCCTGCCACGAGATCGAATCTCTGGCCGTCCGTCTCCAAACCGCGAATTTGGGGGGCACTATCACCGTCGCCAGCCTTTAGCTGGCAGATGTTTCGCAGAAATTCGGTGGTTTTCGCGAGATCTTCATCGGGGCCGATACCCATTTCATGATTACAGGCAGGGCAAATTACGTCGCGCACCGTCATGCGTCCGCCGAGCGCGTTCAAAAGGACATGCTCTGGCTTCGTCTTTTCAGGGATCGCGTTTTGGCAGAGGATGCACCGTCGAGCTGCCGTTCGCTGCTTAGCCATGGAAGTTCCAGTCGAATCAATTTCCGTCATGTACGGCGACTGCAATCGAGCGAGCTTAAAAGAAGCGTGCTTTGACAGTATGCGTCAAGCATGTGTAGCTCCAGGCAAACGCCATCTCAGGGATCAAGGTCAAGGATCATCACACCTGGCACGGCTTTGCGACATAGGCTGAAGTAGGCTCAGAGGAAAAATCTTCTGCCAATCATTGACGTGCGGCCGATGCCAAGCCCAGGCACCTTCCTGAACTTCTGGATCACGGGGTACCCGAGTAATCGGGCGGGGTGATGTTTCTGGCAGATTGAGTGGTTGCAAAGGCATACAAGGCAAGGCCTAGGGACGAGCGGTAGGGGCCGTCAATCGGAACGCGAAGGCGGTCATCCTTGGCCACGCGAAGCACTCCTGATTGTTACCGTGGGGCTATGCGTCAGCCCATGGTGAGCACATATTGTTGGAAAAACAAGCATCAAAGAATAGCGGGCGGGCGGGCGCAATACTATATTTGGGGTGGGCAGGGGACGAGATGGACGACAAACCGCCGATTTGGGGTTCGTTTTTCAAGGCGCTTGGCGTTGAGCCGAGGCCCGACAACGAAATCGTCGGTGACAGTGGACTGACTCACCAGGTCCAGGCCATCGGCGTGGATGACGCTACCAGCCGCGTCGTCATCATATCGGCAGAGTACAACCCCCGCATCGCCGCGCTCATGCGCGTGGACGTTCAGGCGACAATGCCCAGCGCAAAAGTGCTGGTCGCAAGGCCTTTGGCCATCGATATCGCGCACACGACGCGGAGCCTTTTTACCACCAAGTCTGGCTCACTTGACTTGATGAAGGTGCTCGAACTCGCAAACATCTTGGGGGCGGGGCAAATGGCTCAGCCGAAGCTTGAGGCGCGCTATGGCGACGAGTTCAAGCGCCTTATGGCGGGCGTAGGGCGGAGCAACCTTCCCATCAGGTCGCACTTCCTCAATCTCGTTGAGCAAGTCGCCAACATCAACTGGAGCAAGGTCAAGGAAGCCGGATTCACCGAAGCGTCGTCGCTGGCTTTTGAGGTCGTCGAGCAGGTGGCAAAATCAGACAATCTGGCCGGGGACAGAAAACACGGCGTGTGCCCAGTTCCCACCTATGAGCTGACCGAGAAGGATTGGGACCTTTTCGGCAGCGGGCGGCATATCGACGAGGTGCAGGAGCGGCTCAAAGCGCTCAACATCTACCAGTACTTTTATCCCCCGGCAGACAGCGTGGCTTTGGGCCTTATCGACCGCGACGTGGGCACCGAGGCTGAAATCAAAAAGGGGTTCGACATTGCAGAGAAAGGTGGCCACGTTCTCTCTAAGAACGAGCTGCTGCCCGAAGCGAAAGACCTTTCCGAATTGCTGGAGGCGCTTAAGGTACAAGGCTACGTCGCGGAGGGCGAGTATTCTTACGAGGCCACCGAAGAAGGTCGAACGGTAAGAAAGTCGGTCAAGGTCAGGCCGCGTGAGAGCTTCCTTACGAAAATCATCAACCGCATCAATCTGAACGCTTCGATATCGCCGAAAGACTTCATCCCACCGGGCACGGTTTGAGGGACGCCATGTCAGTCGAACAGGTCACGTCGCAGATAGATAGGTTCCTCAAATCACCCGACCCAGAAGTTCTGTGTATACGTGGCCATTGGGGTACCGGGAAAACCTACATTTGGCAGACGGCCGCCAAAGCTTTGCGGGAAGGCAAGGATAAGGTCGCCCTCGACCAGTATGCCTACGTGTCGCTGTTCGGCGTCAATTCCATCAATCAACTCCGCTCGCAGATTCTCCAGAACACGCTGCCGAGGGCGCAGATTGGTGAATTGGTCACCAGCGATACATTGAGGAGCAAGCTCAACTCCCTCGAAAGCGGTGTAAAACGCGGCTTTCTGGGGATGGTTGGACTTGCTGGCGACGGCATGTTTGAAGCTGTCGTTTCTGGCCTGTCCGTCATGGTCAGCAAGCAGATTATCTGCTTCGACGACCTAGAGAGAAAAGGCCCCGATCTGCGTACCGGGGACTTTCTCGGCTACGTCAACTTCTTGGCGCAGGAGCGCAAGTGCAAGGTCGTTATCCTCCTAAACGAAGAAGCCCTCCAGGATGCCGATCTGTCCGAGTTCAGCGACTATCTGGAGAAGGTGGTCGACGTAAGCCTGAAGTTCGCACCCACGCCAATGCAGACAGTGGATATCGCTCTGGAGGGCGCCGAGGGTAGCCCGGAACTGAAGACGATGATCCGGGACCGCTGTGTTCATCTTGGCATCGACAACATCAGGGTTGTCTGGAAGCTGCTACGGTACGCTCGAGAAATCGAGCCGATGTTGAAGGGCTACAAGCCAGCCGTGCTCAACAGCGTGGTTTCGACCATCGTTTTGATGGGCTGGGCTCACCTCCAGCCCAAGTTCGCGCCAACGAAGCTGTTTCTGACGACAAGGCAGAATTTCTATGCCGACATAGTCGGCAATCGGGACGGCAAATATTCCGCCAAGGAGATCGAGTGGATGCAGCTCGTCCGAAACTACGGCTACATGCACACTGACGATTTCGACATTGCTCTCCTAAGGGGAATAGAGGACGGCTACTTTAATTCGGACATCGTCAAGCAACACGCCACCGAGCTGCATCAGCGGGCCGAGGCTGACGAGGCAGCACTCCGGCTACGGCGGGCTTGGCGGAATATGTACGACGACTTTTCGGCAGATGCCGACAAAAGCTTGGCGGAGTTTAGCGATTGCATTCGCTCAAACGGCAGGTTCTACGAACTCCACAACGTCATTCCGATCATCAACATGTTCCGTGATCTGAATCGGAACGACGAGGGTGACAAATTATTGGATGCCTACCTCCCGATGCGCAAAGGCATTAAAGATGCCTACAGCCTCACGGACACCGGTCTGTTTGGAAATAAGATAGACGCGGATGTGGCGGAAAAGATTCGGGGCTTCGAGAAAGACGCCAAGCCCGTATTTCCATCAGACGAGCTTTTCTTGCTACTCGCTGACGACGGGTATGATCGCGACATCACCCAGCAACTGTCACAGGTTCCCGTTGAGGATTACGTCCGAGTTCTGGAAACGACGACCGGCGAAGAGCTGGGCATCGTTCGCAGGGCTCTTACCCAGTACAATCAGCTTTCTAACCCCACACCTGCCATACAGAAAATCATCCGAAAAACGGGCGTAGCGCTGACGCGCATCGGCGAGGGGAGCGAACTTAGACGGTACAAGGTGCGGGGCTGGGGCATAACTGAGAAGATTGCCCAGCTCGACGCAGCCGCTGCGCAGGATGCGAAAAACGCTGGCTAACTACCCTCGCTTATTCGACCCTCCACGCCCAAAACCGGACGGTCTGAGAACGGCCCCCGAGTGGCCACTTACCTATTGTCTCGGGGAGTCGAACCGTCCTACGTGCAGTCTCTTACTAGCTCGGTTGCCCCGCCATATCGACCAACCCGTGGGCAAATCCACCACCGGATCGGTCCGCGGTCTCGACGATCGCGCCACGGTTGCTTGCTCCTCACCGCATTTTACGAGATGTACACGCTCTTCATCGGCGCCTTGTGCAATTCCCAACCCGATGGTTTCCAACTGAGGGCGGCTCTGGGACCTAGTAGACGGGAAAGGATTGTTGTTCGATGAACCGAAACGATGAAAAGCCGACGCGCCTCAACCTTATTGTCGGATTGGCGCCTCAGCGGGCGGCCTTCAAGCTTTCCTGGCATTCTTAGCTCACTTGCCGCAGGACAGCGGGTTGGCATTTGTTCTGGTACCGCACCTATCTCCTGATCATGTGCGCCTGCTGACGGACCCGCAGCACGCCCCTCCCAGTGGTCAAAGCACAACACGGCATGCGGGTCGAGCCCAACCGAGTTTATGTGATCATCCCGTCCTACCTCGGGAAACTCGAGCGACGCCGAGGCATCGCCCCCTAGTCGCATCCCAAGTATTGGTTCTAAACTCGGTGCATCGAGTCTCGTATTGAAGAATGTCCTGTCCCAGAATAGCTATGTGGCAGATCATGTGAATAAGTGGATTACAAAGATGGGCGACGGACATCTGCATCGTTGGTTCCTGAACAATGGCGACAAAATCGCCCACAAATGGCTGCATTATTTCGACATTTACGAGCGCCATTTGCGGCGGTTCCGTGGCCAGGACGCAGTAGTTCTTGAAATTGGCGTAGGCAGCGGTGGCTCTCTTCAAATGTGGAGAGATTATTTCGGGCCACGAACTACGATAATAGGACTAGACATAGATCCCCAGTGTAAGCAACACGAAGCAGAAGGGATTGAAATTGTTATTGGCAGCCAAGCTGATACAGCAATCCTCGATGAAATTATGAGACGCCACCCAAAGATCAATATCGTCCTAGATGACGGAAGCCACGTCATGAGCGATATGATTGCGACATTTGAGCATTTATATCCGCGCATCGATGTAGATGGATTGTACTTGGTCGAAGATCTGCACACTTGTTACTGGGAAGAATACGGCGGCGGCCTGCGACGGCAGGGCAGCTTCATCGAATTGATAAAAGAGCGTATCGACGACATCAACGCGATGCATGCGCGCGGGGCTATGCCGGTTAGCGAGTTCACGCGCTCCACTGACTCTATGGCTATCTATGATAGCGTCGTCGTGTTTGAGAAAAGACGCCAAGGCAGGCGTCAAGCAATCATGACGGGTGGATTGTAGGCCATAGCGCGGTCTAAGCCTGCTCAAGATAGTGCGCCGTCGACTTTGGGATTGGCCGGCAAGCCGCAACTCCCGGCGGCCAGACCAAATTGGTCAGAGCACCTGGAACTCAGCGCCAAGGTCGTCGCGCAACGCCGTCACCGCCTGTTGCAGGTCTTCCGGTACGGGCGGTTGGAGAGTGTGCTGGAAATCGACAAAACTGGCCAACAGTGCGAGGGAACCAAGATTGTTCCCCAAATACTTTAGCGCGAGCGCTTCGTGGTAAACAGCCCGCCAGATCAGGTCTGACTCCACGACTGCGGTCGCCGGAGATAGTGCTATCTTCGTACGACACAGGCGAAACGCCGAACGAAAGAAGCCTGCAGCGCCAACGTAGTCGCCAATATGGATCAACAGCATCATGCCTCGATAGTATGTAGAGGCGGCAATGCAGAGCGGCCAGCGAGTGGCAAAGTCATCTAGCGTCGCTACGTCGCCAAGGGAGGGGTCCGCAACCGCCAGAATGGGTGCAAACACTCTTTCAGCGAGCGCGTAGTCTCCGGAATCCATGGCGCCCCGGAAAAGACGGTAACGTAGCCCAATTTCGAGCGAAGAACCGGCGCGCGCTTTTCCGAGCGCTTCTTGTAAATACCGGTGGACAAGCATTGCAAGATGATCAGGCGAACGCTCGTGAAATTTCAGCGGCGACCTTGACGCATAAATCAGCATGCTTGGTGCGCTTTTGTCTATCTGGACGTATGGAAGACCGCCTTCGTTGAGTGCCTTTACTAATGCTTCGGCGCTGAAGATGATGGTGTGCGCTCCTGGTGACAACAGCGCCAGCAACGAACTCGGGTCGGTACGATTGTGGATACGCTCCGCATCTGGTGTCGTCAGGATAAGGACGCCGTCTTCAGTGAGATAGGACTTGAGGATGGTAATGAATTCATGTGGGTCGTGTACATGCTCGATAACTTCGGAGCAGTGCACAATATCGAACAGTTGTTCCTGGTTTAGGTTTGGAGCTGCAAAATCATTGATGATATCTAGGTCTAATTGTTCTCGGCCCAATTCCCCATAGCGCGATGGTTCGAACCCTTTTACTTTCCATCCCAGCATGCCTCGAACAGCGTCTAGACCAAATCCATAGCCGCATCCGATATCCAACAGTTTGCCCGGGCGGCCGTCGTCAGGTATGACTCTCAAGATGTTCTTGGCAATGAGATCAATCGCGGCGTTGAACTCGACATAATCGCGGATACTGAGTTCGGTAGATGTATGCTGAGTGTAATCGATCTTGGGGTAGGGGTGGTAAACTAGAGACCTGCACGCATCGCAACGATAAAGATTAAGCGTCGAATTCGCGTCCAATGTCGGCTGCGTATTCCTTGTTATGAGCACGCATGACTTGTTATCGGAGCTTCTGCAAACTGGGCAGATAAATGAAGCTTGTCGGCTTTGGTGCTCGCAAAAATTGACAATGTTGGCACTCAAAAAGTTAGTCCCTCGCGAAGCAATGTCGGTGAACGAGGCCGGCAAGTCGCTCAAGCCTGCTTATGAGATGGATAGGCTTTGCTTTGACTCAGTGATTCATCCCGCTGGAGGGGCCATGCGACCGTGCCGTCCGGCAAATCAATCGTCTTTCGAGCCAATATCCATGACGATGCCATTCCGTTGTGGAGAGGGAACTCAAGCATTGGGCCAACCCGCTTTGATGGGTGAATGAACATCCTGACGGGATCGGCCATTCCTACCTCGATCACTTCAAAGCCCATCGCCGGTGAGAAGAGCACCTTGAGACCTTCACTGGACATCCGCCAGAAGTCGTTGGGCGTCTCGTGGATCGGGAACGAGTGCGGTACCGCGTGCAACGTCAGCCCACCGAGCTTGAGCACCTTGTTGATTTGTGCCGCGAGCAGCCAGGGGCAGGCCAAGTGTTCGATTACCGCCTCTGAGAAGACACCATCAATGGTTCCGGGAGCAATCGAATCGCTTAGAAAATGAGCATCTTCAATGATATCAACACCGGGAGCCTCGTGAATGTCCAAACCGACGAATTTGCATTCTGGTGCAAATTTACCTGCGTTCAAAGTTGACGATGGACCTACGACCCGAGCACCGATTTCGAGTACCGTGCCGCCAATCCTCTTCATTTCTGATGCGAACGCGTCGATAGGGTACTCACCATCGGTAGAACATGCGTTGATGGGGTGCTCTGGACTCAGCTCAGTAACGTCGAACTCTACGGTGCCGTCGATTGTCTCGATTTCGAGTGTTACCGGTCGAAACGGGCTGCAAGGGAGATAGATGGCGAATCCGCAGAGGCTAGAGGCGAGCGTGGGGAAAAACGGCTGCAAATCCGGTCGATCGAAGAGTGTGTCCGCAGTAGCGCGGTGTGCCCCGCTTCTAATATGGATCGCCGTGGGGGCCTGGCCATAGGCGTGGGCCCAGCCTTTAACAAATACACCGTGCGCATCGCACCAAAGTGCGTCGATCATATGGACCGCCTGCGTGGCAGGGGTCGAGCTAAGAGCGTTCATCAACCACCCACGAGATCGTTATTGTTACGAATGCTCGCATGTGGCCGAATGCGGTATCAGTTGTCGAGACCGTGTACGCAGATTTGCAGTGCTTGATAGTCGTTTGCCACTATTATAAAGGATCCCCGGTCGGGGGGGCTCATGCCAGTCATTACAGTTGCGGCGGTAATCCCACTATTTAATGGCGCGGCCTTCATCCGTGAAGCACTGGAAAGCGTCTTCGCTCAATCCGAGCCACCAAACGAAATCATTGTCGTGGATGACGGCTCTACAGACAATGGTGCCGCGATCGTTGAGGAACTAGCCAAAACTCATCCAGTGGTGGTCCTGCTGCGCAAAGCAAATGGAGGGCAATCGTCCGCTCGCAACCTTGCAATTCAGAACTGCCAGAGCAGCCATATTGCACTTCTGGACCAAGACGATGCTTGGTATCCTGAGCACCTTGCGATCCTCAAGCGGCCGTTTGAGAGGGCATCTCCTACGGATCGGCTTGCGCTGGTGTATGGGAATCTTGACCACGTCGATGTGACTGGGCAGATGGTTGCCCACAGTTGCCTGGATATTTTTTCAACTAAACATCCCAGAACGACACTGGAACAGTGTATTGGGCAGGACATGTTTATCCTACCCGGTGCTTCACTTATCGATCGAAAGGTTATCCTTGAAGCGGGGCGTTTTGACGAGCAGCTGTCGGGATATGAGGACGACGACCTCTTTCTCAGGATTTTCCGAAGAGGCTACCGAAGCACTTACATTGATCAACCAGTGACAAGGTGGCGTATTCACAGCTCCTCTACGTCGTACAGCATGAAAATGGCCGTCTCTCGAATGATTTATTATCGCAAGCTAAAAGGGATGTTTCCGAACGAACCTCGCCTGCATACGCACTGGCTTAGGGATCTTATTGCGCCTAGATTCTTCCGCTCAACCATACAAGACTTCATTGGCGGCTCTCGCTTAGGAGATGTGCCGCGCATGGAGCGCACTTGGGCTGACATCCAAGAGATCGCATCGGAACTTCCTCGCCGCCCTCGAAAGCGAATTCGCCGAGTCGCTCCAATCATCAACCTAACTTATCGCGGACGCTTCACAAATATCGCTCGGCTCTTGCTGAGATATGCAGCATCCCGTCGGAAGTGAGGTAGGCCGGACCTTTTGCTCCGGTTACCGCGCGGTTACGCTGTAAGCAATTAGCTGCAGTTCTTCACAGTTCGCCGCAGTCGGGATGACTGAGGCGTAGTGCGCCTGAGTGCGGCGGGCGCTTCGGCTCGTGCCCAAGCTCGGCCTCCGGGCCGCGCCAAAACAGCGAATA
This sequence comes from Aminobacter sp. LjRoot7, assembly GCF_964252895.1. Lineage (NCBI taxonomy): Bacteria > Pseudomonadati > Pseudomonadota > Alphaproteobacteria > Hyphomicrobiales > Phyllobacteriaceae > Aminobacter > Aminobacter sp. LjRoot7. The sequence goes on along the minus strand of NZ_CAXUPX020000009.1, from coordinate 236,322 downwards.
CTCGCTCTGCACGGCCGTGACCGGCTGCACTGCATGGGCGCGCCGGATCATCGCGAAGCTCGCCTCCGAGAGGCCGAAATGCTTGACCTTGCCTGCCGCGACGAGATCCTTCACCGCTCCGGCGACGTCCTCGATGGGCACAGCGGGGTCGACGCGGTGCTGGTAGAGCAGATCGATGCGGTCGGTCCGCAGCCGCTTCAGCACCCCCTCGACCGCCTGCTTGATGCGCGCCGGTTGGCTGACCAGTCCCGAGCGGCGTTCGCCGGTCTCCAGATCGACGTCCCAGCCGAACTTCGAGGTGATCACCACCTGGTCGCGAAAGGGCTCGATCGCTTCGCCCAGAATGCGCTCGCACTCGTGCGGGCCCTAGGCTTCGGCGCAGTCGAAGAAGGTGAGCCGCGCTCGTGCGCCGTGCGGATGATGTTGAGCATCTCGGGCCGAGGCGGAATGATGGTCTGATACGTCCGGGGCATGTTCTGGACGCCGATGCCGCCCGCGACACCGAGGAGGCGCCTGCGGCTCATCTTCATTCTGCTGTCGGCGGTCATGTCTTCCTCCCTTCCAGGTCTGGTGGTCGCCGCACCGCGATGCCCTGGGGGGCGACGGTGCAGGATCAATAGATGGAAGATAGTGCGTGCCGAACTCTGCGATAACGCGCTATGATCGGCATGTGGTGTTTAGGTGACCTAACGAATGAGCATGGACTTCAACAATCTGGCCGCCTTTGCCGCCGTATGGACCTGCCAGCCGACAAGTGAAGCCGCACAGGCGGCGAGCACGGTCACTGCCATGGGATAGGCGTATCGTCTCATATGTAGAGCTCTCTGCGGATGTCGTCCGGCCAGTTATCGGCGAGCGTTGTCTGCCAGAGAGATAGACCCTTACGCATTCTGCGATTAGGCGCCGATATCTGTATGCATCTGTAAGTTCAGCTAAAAAATAGGTGATCGTGACCGATAATCAAACGCTCGTTGGATGGTCCAGGATAAGCGGTTATGACCGTACTTCGCCGCCAACCTGCACTCGAATGTCAGCTGTCGCGGTGTGCAGGACAGAAGCAGACAGTACGCAGACGGCCCCCGAGTTGACCTTCATCAGCTCATTTCGCTTCCCGATGGCCGACATTCGCGGAAGGTGGCACTGATGGCCCAGTTTCACTCATGACAGCTTAGCAGCACAACATTTCAACGCCGGCTTTCGATAATTTCGATGAAGCGGGCGAAGAGTTCGGCTTGGGACTTGATGCCGAGTTTTTGATGAATGTTGCGTCGGTGGACCTTCACCGTCCCTGGTGCGACGCCAAGCGAACGCGCGATGGACTCGGTCGAGTGTCCTTGCAGCACCATGTCGACGACATGAACCTCGCGTGGGGTCAGCGCCAAGCTTTCCCAGATATGGGTTCGATCGAACTCGTTGACCGGCGGTGGTGCGTTCTTGGGAGCCAGCGTGTTTTCGGCTTCAGGCAATTCACGCCAGCGCTGACGGCACAACTCGATGACCAGAGGCGCCATGTCGCGCAAGAGCCTGGCGTCGGCGGTTCCGAAAGGACCTGACGCCTTGAGCCGCATCAGCGATAGAACCACTGCATCCTTGCCGGGCAGCGGTACGAAGAAGCCGACTTCTTCGGCGAGCCTGGTCTGGCTGTAATAGGAGCGGAAATATTCGCTGGCATAGAAGCGATCAGGAGCCAATTCCCGCATCCTCCAGAACCCTTCCTTGCGCTCTACTGCCGCGTGGTGGAACGGATCGAGCAGGTAGGGCCCTTCCTGGTAGAGCGCGACGAAGACGTGGCTTTCGGCGGGTGAAAACGTCTCAAACAGCATTGGCGGGCGTGCAGCACCGCGATAGCCGAATACAACACAATGGTCGAAGCTCACATGCCGACGCAGCCAGGTGGTCAGCATTTCGCCAAATCGACAGCCACTGGTTTCGCGTATCGCTTCGATAGTCGCCGCCAGACCGCTGAAGTCGTCGCTGCGGGACGATCGTCTATTCAAGATAGGTACCCCTTCAAATGAATAAATTGAAGAGATATACCACCCCTGAGGTATATACTAGGTGCCAATCCATTGGTAGCGTTCGGTCATAGTGACGCCTTCCGGTGGAGATTGTCGATTGTCCACAGCGCCTGTTCCTGACATCGAGTTCCGTGGGGTCGCCAAGCGCTATGGTGCTGTAACCGCAGTCAGCGGCATCGATCTCGCCGTCCCGCCGGCCGCATTCGTCGCCCTGCTCGGGCCGTCGGGCTGCGGCAAGACCACCTGCCTGCGCATGATCGGCGGCTTCGAGCAACCGAGCGAGGGCCAGGTGCTCATCCGCGGCAAGGATATGGCCGGGACGCCGCCGTATCGGCGCCCGGTCAACATGGTGTTCCAACAATATGCGCTGTTCCCGCATCTCGATGTCGAGGACAATGTCTCCTACGGGCTGCGGCAGCTGCGACCTAGGCTTTCGGCGCGCGAGATCAGCCTCAAGGCCGGCGAGGCGCTGGCGATGGTCCAACTGGCCGGCTACGGCCGCCGCAAGGTCCATGAATTGTCGGGAGGACAACAGCAGCGCGTTGCGCTGGCCAGGGCGCTTGTCAACAAGCCGGCGGTGCTTTTGCTCGACGAGCCACTGGCAGCGCTCGACAAGAAGCTGCGGACCGACATGCAGATCGAGCTTCAAAACCTGCAACGTGAACTCGGCATCACTTTCGTACTGGTCACGCATGACCAGGAAGAGGCGCTGTCGATGAGCGACTTCGTCTGCGTCATGAATCGCGGCAGCATCGTCCAGGTCGGCCAGCCGAGCGAGATCTACAACGAGCCGGCCGATCTGTTTGTTGCCGATTTCGTGGGCAAGACCAATCTCCTTGCCGGCAAGGTAGAGGGGCGCTCGGGCGAACTGGTCGAGGTAAAGCTTGCCGACGGTTCGGTGATTTCCGCGCGCAGCCGGAATGGTGTGTCCAGCGGTGAGACAGTGTCCCTCAGCCTTCGACCCGAAGCGTTGCGCCTTGGTGCGCCGGGGCAGGGGGCGTTTCAGGGCATTGTACGCAATCGCATATTCCTTGGCTCTACGGCGGAATACGCCATTGAGGTGCCGGCAGTTGGCACGCTGCTAGCCACCGCCGACCACCAGCTCAATCACGGCAATCTTTTCAAGCCGGGCGAACCCGTCGCCATCGGCTTCGCTCCGGGAGCGCCGCTGGCGTTTTCGAGGGTCAAAGAAAACGGGGAAAAACAGAGGGAAACGAGAAATGTCGAAATCATATCGTGACGGCCTGCCGATCACCTCGGAAGAATTTGTCAATCAGCTCATGCGCCTCAAGCGCGGCTCCATCGGCCGCCGTGATTTCCTCGGCTTGACCGGCCTCGGCATCGCCACCGCCGTGCTTGGGCGGGAACTTGGCCTTTCGCCGACACCAGCACGCGCTGCCGAGAGCCTCGGCGACCGCATGTCGATCGCCACATGGCCAAACTATCATGACCCTGCAACCTTCGAGAATTTCACTAAGGACACGGGTGTCGCCGTCCAGGTGAACGTGTTCGGGTCGAACGAGGAGATGCTGGCCAAGCTTCAGGCCGGCGGCTCGGGCTGGAGCCTTTACGTGCCGACCAACTACACGATCTCGACCTACAAGAAGCTCGACATTATCGAACCGCTTGATATGGCCAAGCTCGGCAATTTCGACGCCAAGTCGGAAGACGCACGCTTCACTTCCGAGGGCGCCATCGACGGCGTCGTCTACGCCGTGCCGAAGAATTGGGGCACCACCGGCTTTGCCGTCAACACCAAGAAGCTGACGAAGCCGATGACCACCTGGAAGGACTTCTGGGACGTGGCCATGGCCGAGGGCGACGGACGCACAATGGTTCACGACTACCAGCTCACCACCATTGGCAACGCGCTCAAATATTTCGGCTTCTCGTTCAACTCGCTCAAATCAGACGAACTCGCCAAGGCCGAGGAACTGCTGATCAAGGCCAAGCCGCATCTCTTTGCCGTATCGAGCGACTACCAGCCGCCGATGCGGGCAGGCGACGCCTGGATGACCATGTGCTGGACAAATGACGGTGCCCAGCTCAACCGCGACATTCCCGACATCGCCTATGTGCTTGGCAAGGAGGGGGGCGAGATCTGGACCGACTTCTACGCCATCCCAAAGGATGCGCCGAACAAGCCGGCTGGCTATGCCCTGCTCAACTACCTCATGAACCCGCAAGTCGCGGTAAAGGAGCATCTCGCCAACGGGGCGCCCTCGACCGATGCACGGGTCAATGCGCTGCTGCCCAAGGAAGTGCTCGACAACCCAATCCTCTATCCGGCGGCGGATTTGCTCAGCCCGCTCGAATTTGGTGCGGCGGCAACGCTTACCGATCCGAACCGCGCCGAACTGATGGCCCGCTTCAAATCGGCCTGAACCAGGCCGATCAACGCCAACATCACCGACGGGTGCGCGTCAGGCGCGCCCGTCAGCCCCTTGGGACATATCCGCATGCACGGTAGCGCCTTTCGCCACAAACTGCTGACGGCCCTGCTGCTCGCGCCCGCGGCGGCGTGGCTGGTTGTTTTCCTTGTCCTGCCATTTGTTGCCATCGTCGTGTTCAGCGTCGGCGAGCGTGCACCGGAGGGCGGCTACCAGGCGGCATTCACCATGGCGCAATATGCCAACCTGCCTGCCCGCGCCACCGCCTTCTGGAACACCCTGATCCTGGCCCCGGCTGGTGCCTTCGCCTGCCTGCTCGTCGCCTATCCGGTTGCCTATTACCTGGCCCTTCGAGCGCCGGAACGCTGGCGCCTGATCTTGCTTGCACTCATCGTCATCCCGTTCTGGACCAGCCTTTTGATGCGCACTTACGCGTGGATGTACATCCTCGGCGGGCGCGGCATTCCGGCCCTGCTGTCCTACATCGGCATCGAGGACCTGCGCCTCATCAACACGCCTGGTGCCGTGCTGCTCGGCATCGTTTACGGCTATCTGCCGCTGATGATCCTGCCGATCTATGTCAGCCTCGAGAGGCTCGACCGGCGGTTGCTGGAAGCTTCCGCTGACCTCGGTGCAAAACCTGTATCGACCTTCTTCGGCGTCACGCTCAGGCTCTCCCTGCCAGGCGTGATGACCGGCTTGTCACTCGTGATGATCCTGCTGCTTGGCGAATACCTCATTCCGAGCCTTCTCGGCGGCGGCAAGGTATTCTTCATCGGCAACGCACTGGTCGACCTCTTCCTGCAATCGCGCAACTGGCCCTTCGGATCGGCCATCGCGGTCACGCTGGTACTTGTCTCGGTGGTCGTCCTCATCATCGCCAATCGCGTTTCGACCCGTTTTTCGGGTGCCCGCCAGGTGGACCTGATCTGATGCGTGCCTTCATAATCGCCGTTTTTGCCTTCCTCTATTTGCCGATCGCGCTGGTGGTGCTGTTCTCGTTCAACGCTGGCCGTCATGCCAGCGAACTCACCGGCTTCTCGATGCAATGGTACGGCAAAGCGCTGGCCAATCCGTTCCTTGTCGAAGCGCTGAAGAACAGCCTGTTCATTGCCACCACCAGTGCCTTCCTGGCCGCGGTCTTCGGCACGACGGCGGCCCTCGGGCTCGCCCGAGTGGGCATCAGGACGCGCACCGTCTTTGACGCACTTCTTGGGGCGGCAATCGTCGTGCCTGGGGTGGTGATCGGCATCTCGACGCTGGTCGCGCTGGTTCAACTGTTTGCCGTGGTCAATCCATTCCTGACCTCGATCTGGCCGGGCAGCACCCCGCCACGTCTTGCGCTCGGCTACGGCTCGATCATCGCCGCGCACGGCCTGTTCTCCATGGCGCTGGTGTCGATGATCGTGCGTACACGGCTTGGTAGCCTCGACCGCAATCTGGTCGAAGCATCAAGCGATCTCTACGCGACACCGTTGACGACCTTCCGCTCGATCGTGCTGCCGCAGATCATGCCGGCCATTCTCGCGGGTTTCCTGCTCGCCTTCACTTTCTCCTTCGATGATTTCATCATCGCCTTCTTCGTCGCCGGCGCACAGACGACGTTGCCGATCTACGTTTTCGCTTCGATCCGTCGCGGCGTGACACCTGAAATCAATGCCATCGCCACCATCGTGCTCTGCGCCTCCGTGCTCATGGTGGTGTTCGCACAGCTTCTGCTGCGCAAGACAAATCCCTCCCACTGAAAGGCCCGTCATGCTGCTCAAGGATCGTATCGCCATCGTCACGGGCGCGGGCTCCGGCATCGGCCGCGCCGGTGCATTGATGATGGGCAGGGAAGGGGCGGTGGTGATCATCGCCGACCGGGATGCTGCGGCTGGCGAGGCTGCGGCTGGTGCCGTCAGGGCTGCCGGCGGGCAGGCAGAGGCGATGACCACTGATGTGGCCGACGATGCCCAGATCGAGCGGCTGATCGGCATGACGCTCGAGAAGTACCGGCGCATCGACATCCTGCACAACCATGCCGGCATCCAGGTTGGCGGAACACTGACAGAGGTCGGCAGCGAGGGCATGGACGCCTCGTGGCGCATCAACGTGCGCGCCCATTTCTTGGCCGCAAAGTTCGCCATGCCGGCGATGATCGAACAAGGGAGTGGCGTGATCGTCAACACCGCCTCCAACTCTGGAGTTTTCTATGATCGCGAGATGATAGCCTATGCCACGTCCAAGCACGCGGTGGTGGCGATGACCCGGCAGATGTCGATCGACTATGCCAAGTACAATGTCCGCGTGAACGCGCTGTGCCCGGGCTGGGTCGACACGCCGTTCAACGATCCCTTCATCGCCCAGATGGGCGGTCGAGAAGCCATCGAGGCCTACATCAAGACGAAAATCCCCATGCAGCGCTGGGCACGCGCCGAGGAGATCGCCGAGGCCATCCTGTTCCTCGTCTCAGACCGCTCGTCGTTCATGACCGGCCAGGCGCTGGTCATCGACGGCGGCGAGTGCATCGCGTGAACTGACCTTCCACCTGATTTCTTCGAATGCTGCTGGTTCGGTATGGGCGTTCACTGCCTCTAGTCTTAGTTCTGCGGGATCGACCCTTGTCGCCGAGACGCTGTGTCCTGATCGACCCAGCGGGCGGGCGATTTCTGCTCGCCTCTTCCCTTGTGAGCGAAACGTCAGACAAGGATCGACGGGGAGGGTGCTATGCACATCCCCGTTTATTGTGCAGTCGGCTGTGCCGACGCTCTGGAAGATGATCCCGCCGTTCCGAAGGAGTGCCCAAGGGCGCAATTATACGTCGCTGACGCGACGCCTTGCTCAACGGCCTGCCCAGCCTGCCGCTCCTGACGAACGCACGAGTGTCCGTTCGCTGTCCAGGAGCAATCTCCGCCGTGGCTGTCCCGCACTTCTCCGTCAGCATCGTCAGCCGTGGTGACGGCCGCAGCGCGGTGCTGTCGGCCGCCTATCGGCATTGCGCGAAGATGGAGTACGAACGCGAAGCGCGCTCGGTCGATTACTCACGCAAGCAGGGACTGCTCCATGAGGCGTTTTTGGTGCCTGCCGATGCACCGCAATGGCTGCGCAGCCTGATCGCCGACTGCTCGGTGGCAGGGGCTTCGGAAGCCTTCTGGAACAAGGTCGAAGCTTTCGAGAAACGCTCCGATGCCCAGCTTGCCAAGGACATCACCATCGCCTTGCCGCTGGAGCTGTCAGCCGAGCAGAACATCGCTCTCGTCCGTGATTTTGTCGAACGACACATCCTCGCCAGGGGCATGGTTGCGGACTGGGTCTATCATGACGTGCCCGGCAATCCGCATGTCCATCTGATGATGACACTGCGGCCGCTGACCGAGGATGGGTTCGGGCCCAAGAAGGTTGCTGTCATAGGCGACAATGGCGAGGTGCTGCGCACCAAGGCCGGTAAGATCGTCTATGAGCTGTGGGCCGGCGGGATGGGCGACTTCACGGCCCTTCGTAATGCCTGGTTCGAGACGCAGAACCAGCACCTGGCGCTTGGCGGGATCGACCTGCGTGTCGATGGCCGTTCTTATGCCGAGCGCGGCATCGATCTCGTCCCAACCACCCATATCGGCGTTGGCGCCAAGGCGATCCAACGCAAGTCAGCGCGTGAAGGCAACGAGCCGTCGCTCGAGCGGATCGAGCTGCTCGAGGCGAGGCGCCGGGAGAATGCGAGCCGGATCGTGAAGCGACCCGAGATCGTGCTCGACATCGTCTCTTCGGAACGAAGCGTCTTCGATGAACGCGACATCGCAAAGATCCTGCATCGTTATGTCGATGATGCGGTCACGTTCCAGCAGCTGATGGTGCGCGTTCTGCAGAGCCCGGAGGCACTGCGTATCGAGCGCGACGGTGTTGACCTTGCGACGGGAGCCAAGGTCCGGTCCCGCTACACGACGCGTGAGCTGATCCGCATCGAAGCGAAGATGGCAAAGCAATCGCTGTGGTTGTCACAACGCACATCACATGGCGTTCAGGAGAAGGTGCTGGACAGCGTGCTTTCGCGTCATTCGCAGCTGTCGCAGGAGCAGCGTGCCGCCATCGAGCATGTGGTGGATGAGGCGCGGATCGCTGCTGTCGTTGGCCGTGCCGGTGCGGGCAAGACCACGATGATGAAGGCAGCACGCGAGGCGTGGGAACTGGCCGGTTATCGTGTTGTCGGTGCAGCCCTTGCCGGCAAGGCAGCGGAGGGCCTCGAGAAGGAAGCAGGCATAATCAGCCGCACGCTTTCGTCGTGGGAGCTGCGCTGGAAACAGGGCAGGGACATGCTCGACAAAAGCACTGTGTTTGTTCTCGACGAGGCCGGCATGGTCGCCTCAAAGCAGATGGCACTTGTCGTTGAAGCAGCAACTCTGGCAGGCGCAAAGCTTGTGCTGGTTGGTGACCCCGAACAACTGCAGCCGATTGAAGCAGGGGCTGCGTTTCGGGCGATTGTCGACCGCATCGGCTATGCCGAACTCGAGACCATTTACCGCCAGCGTGAAGAATGGATGCGAGCCGCTTCTCTCGACCTGGCGCGTGGCCGGGTCGCACAGGCGCTCGGGGCTTATGGTGAGCACGGCAGAGTGCGCGGGTCAGAGCTCAAGGCGCAGGCGATCGCCAGCCTGATCGCCGACTGGAACAGAGACTACGATGCGACAAAGACCACACTCATCCTTGCCCATCTTCGGCGCGACGTGCGTGAGCTCAACAGGCTGGCGCGTGAGAAGCTCGTCGAGCGCGGGATCGTCGGTGCGGGACATGCCTTCCGAACCGAAGACGGCCTTCGTCAGTTCGACGCTGGTGACCAGATCGTCTTCCTCAGGAACGAGACTTCGCTTGGGGTGAAGAACGGCATGATCGGGCGTGTCGTCGAAGCGGCACCCAACAGGATCGTTGCGGTCATCGGCGAGGGTGAGCATCGGGCGCTGATCACAGTCGAGCAGCGCTTCTACCCCAACATCGATCATGGTTATGCGACCACGATCCACAAGTCGCAAGGTGCAACCGTCGACCGGGTCAAGGTGCTGGCTTCGCTGTCGCTGGATCGGCACCTGACCTATGTCGCAATGACCCGACACCGGGAGGATGTGGCGCTCTATTACGGACGCCGCTCCTTTGCCAAAGTGGGCGGGCTCGATGAGGTTCTGTCACGAACGAATGCCAAGCAAACCACGCTCGACTATGAACGTGGCACACTCTACCGGCAGGCCCTGCGTTTTGCCGAGAACCGCGGGCTGCACATATCGCGTGTTGCGCGCACCCTGGTCCGCGATCGGCTCGACTGGATGCTGCGCCAGAAGGAGCGGCTTGCCGATCTGGCGCAACGCTTCCGTGTCCACGGCGAGCGCCTTGGCCTGTTGCAACGTCCGTCAACGCAAATCCACAACAAGGTCGAACCGATGGTCGCCGGTGTCACGCTGTTTGCCAGATCGCTGGGCGATGTCGTCGAAGACAAGCTTCTCGCCGATCAGGCCCTGGCCAGGCAGTGGGAGGAGATGTCGACACGCCTTCGCTATGTCTTCGCCGATCCCGAGGCCGCCTTCCGGGCGATGGACTTCAATGCGCTTCTGACTGACCCGACGGCCGCGCGACAGACGCTCGATCGGCTGGTCAGCGAGCCGGCATCGCTCGGAGCATTGAAAGGGCGGACGGGTCTTCTCGCATCGAAAGCTGACAAGGAGGTGCGCCGTGTTGCCGAGGTCAACGTGCCGGCGCTGAAGCGCGACATCGAACGATACCTCAAGCAGCGCCAGGTGGCTGCCGAAAGGGTCGGCACCCAGGAGCAGGCATATCGGCACCGCGTCTCGATCGACATCCCGGCGCTGTCGCTGGCTGCGCGGTCGGTGCTCGACAGGGTCCGCGAGGCGATCGACCGCAACGATCTTCCAGCAGCCCTCGCTCATATCCTCGCCAACCGCGATGTGAAGCTGGAGATCGACGGCTTCAACCGTGCCATAGCCGAACGTTTCGGCGAGCGGACCTTGCTCGTCAGCGCAGCGCGAGAACCATCGGGCACTTTCTTCGACACGGCCGCGGAGGGGCTTCGAGCTGGCGAGCGCGAGAAGCTGCGTCAGGCCTGGCCAGTGATGCGCGCGGCCCAGCAGCTCGATGCCCATGAGCGGACAACGCAGACATTGAAGCAGGTCGAGCAGTTACGACTGGCGCAGCGGCAAGGCATGGGATTGAAGCAATGAAGCGCGGGTGCAGTCAGCGTTCTGGGAACGGTATGCTCTGAGCGCCCTCAATACCTCCGCTTTGCGAGTCGTGACTTGGTAAATTGACGCTTACTCTGTCGACCTTCAAAGGACGTACGGTTCTCTACCAGTAAATTTACCCATGCAGCAATTTGAGCGGATGAACCGTGATGCACGCACCGCGGCAAATTCAACTCACTTCAAGCAGCCAGTATCAATCTTCGCTGGCTGGTCTTGCGAAGCGCACGCCGGCTCCACCACCGTTCTCAGGAATAAACTCGATTCCATTCGCTTCAAACGCTGCACAGATTGCTCGTAAAGTTGAAGGATGAGCGGATTTTCCGCTTTCGATACGAGTGATCGTTGCAGCGGTGACTTGAGCATTGCCAGCCAAGTCTCTCACACCCCACTTTAGTGCGGCGCGCGCCATTCTAATTTGCTCCGCTGTTATCAAATTATATCCTTGACATAATTTTATAGGTAATCAAAATACCTTACTACAACGCAGCCGTGCAGGATGGGCAAACATCCCGCACGGCCTGACCAAACCCAAGCTGGTTGGAGCTCGGATCATGGCTGATTCCGACAATACCACAGCTTTGCCTTTCGTCACCCAAGGGGGACGAAGGAAGAGCTGTGCTGTGGATGACGATACGAGAGGTGGTAGCGCTGGGGGTGCTGCTACCCCCATGGAGCGCTTCGCCGCGCGTTTGCTTGCGCCCATCGACCCATGCGTGGTTCTGCTGCAGGAATGGGAGCAGGCACACCACATGGCGGTGGTTTTGTGCCGGCTTCAGCAGCGCCTTGAGATACGGATCAGGAACGCCCTGGCTTCTTCCGAAACCGGTGATGGACCTGAGAACGACCAGCAGAGTACACCGCAAGCATCGGTGCTGACCGATCGTCAGGCCCGTTGGGACGAGCTCGACCAGGAGATCGGCTACTCGCGGGCTCGTGCCGCCGAGGCGCAGGCCGTTGAGGCCGAAGAAGAGATCCTCGACGCGGTTGCAGACACTCCCGCGCAGTCACTCGCCGGGATAATCGCCAAACTGACGATCATTGCCGGCGGTGGCGAGAACATGGACGACACATCGGCATTCCCCTGGCCGCAAATTCAGTCGGTGCTGGCGGACCTCCAGGTATTGGGCGACCGCGGCGCAGAAGTGCTGTCGCGACCGGAGGACGGTCGGCACCACGCCGGCGGCAATCGCGGTCTGGACGCTGCGACCAATGGGCTTCGCCCGCCCATGTCAGACGGCAGCAGAGCCATCAAAAGCCATCCACGGCAAAGCTGAACCCACTGCGGGACCGCGGGAGGCGAGACTGCGATGCCACGCGGCCACGCATCAGCGCGTCTGCATCGGCGGTCGGGCAGGCACCTTTTACAACAATGGGAGAGAGAAATGACCTTCAGAAGTCCTGTACGCCTGCGGCTTGCCCTCATGTGGTGCGCATTGATTGCGCTGATCTTCGTCATGCCAGGTGGTCCGGCCTTGGCCGAGACGACGAAGGAGCGTGTCCTGCGCGAAGGCAAGATCGTCATCGGAATCCACAACCGGACGCCATGGGGTTTTCGCGATGAAGCCACGGGCGAGGCAAAGGGATGGCATCCGGACCTGCTGAGGGCTGCCTTTTCCGAACTTGGCGTCAAGGAGATCGATATCAGGGTCACCGAGTTCGGGGCGCTGATCCCGGGTCTGCTGGCTGGCCGCTTCGATGCTGTTGCATCAGGTCTTTCCATCACCCCGGAGCGCTGTCGGCAGGTCGCCTTCGGTGCACCCGATCTGAAGGTGCGTGACGCAGCCATCGTGCTCGCTGGCAATCCAAAACAGATCCACGGTTTCGAGGATATCGTCAGCCAGAAGGTCATCATGGGTGCCGGCCGCGGCAGCGTGTCGGTCCGGAATGCGACTGCCGCCGGCGTGCCGGAAAGCAACATGCTGCTGTTTCCCGACATCGAGGCGAACATCTCGGCCCTGCGCTCGGGCCGCATCGATGTGACGGTACTGTCGTCTCCTACCGCAGTCGGGCTGTTTTCCAGCGGCAAGCTCAAGGGCCTGGAGAGTGCCAAACCCTTCGTGACGACAGACGAACAGGCCACATATGCCGCTGTCGCCTTCCGCAGCGAGGACCAGGATCTGCGGGCACTCTGGGACGAACGGCTTGTTGCCCTGACCAAGGACGGCACGGTCACCAAGGTCATGGCCAGATATGGCTTTGGCGAGACCGAGATCGTGCCCGATACCGTCACCGTCGAGAAGCTCTGTGGTGCTGGCACGGCTGGTGCCGGCAAATGAGCATCCTCGAGATCTGGCTCGGCATCCTTCAGGGATTTCGCGTCACCGCTCTGGTGACGCTCTATGGCCTTGTCTTTGCCATTCCCTTTGGCCTCATCTTTGGCGTTGCCCAATACCTGACCACGGGGCCGGTACGGTTCGTCGTGACGTCGATCATCGAGTTCTGGCGCAGCTCCGCCGTCATCATCCTGCTCTTTGTGTTCTATTACGCGCTGCCCATCGCCGGACTGGCGCTGTCGGCGATGACAGTCAGCGCCATGGTGCTGGGGCTCAACATTGGTGGTTATGCCAGCCAGGCCGTGAGAGCCGGCCTGCAGGCGCTGGACAGTGGCCAGAAGGAAGCTGGCCACGCATTGGGACTGTCGCGGTCTACCATCCTGTTGCGCATTGAACTGCCCCAGGCACTGGTGGCGATGAGCCCGACCTTCATCAACCAGCTCATCCAGCTGGTGAAGGCGACATCGCTTGTCTCACTGGTCACGCTGACCGACATGACCTTCCGCGCCAAGGAGATCTCGCAGATCGAGTACGACCCCGTACCGATCTACACCTCGCTACTGCTCGCCTACTTCATCGTCTGCTATCCGGTGGCCCTGTTCGGGCGCTGGGTGGAACGACGCATCAACCCGGCAAGGGAGGCGCGTTGTGCAGTTTGATTTAGCCTTTGCCCTTTCGACCGCGCCAACCATTCTTGGCGCCATCGGCATGACGTTGCTGGTGGCGGCCGTCAGCTGCCTTGGCGCCTCGGCAATCGGTTTCGGCTTTGAGCTCGTCCGACGCTCTGGCGGCTGGGGCGGCCTGTTCGTCGGCTTCGTGATCGACTTCATCCGGGCAACGCCGGTGCTGGTCTGGCTCTACTGCCTGTATTTCATCTTGCCGTTCTACGGCATTCGCCTCGGCGCACTTGCCACAGGCATGATCGGGCTCAGCCTCTATTACAGCGGTTATCTCGCCGAGGTGTTCAAGGCTGGCATCGATGCCATTCCCAATGGCCAGGCGGAGGCCGCAAGGGCCCTAGGGCTCGGCAGGATGGATATGACCATCTTTGTCATCGCCCCGCAGATGTTGCGCAACATTGCTGCACCCATGGGCAACTACTTCGTCTCGATCCTGAAGGCGACACCTTATCTGGCCGTGCTTGCGGTGCCGGAGATGCTGGGCCGTGCCTTCGACATCGCATCCGACACCTACCGCTACGCCGAGCCGCTGACGGTCGCCGGCCTGATCTTCCTCGGCCTTGCACTCGTCATCTCGTTAGCCATCAAACGGCTCGAGATGCGACTGCTTGGGCCGACAGCCAGGTAGTCGAGCGACCGGTAACCCAGCAGCCGATCACTCCCTCACAAAACCAGACACTTAGCTCGCTGCCTTCAAGCGAACTGTAGAGAGACCCCATGACCCATTCAGACGACAAGCCTGCCGTCCAGATCGCTTCGCTCAACAAATGGTATGGCGCTTTCCATGTGTTGAAGGAGGTCGACCTTACCATCCCTAGCGGGTCCCGCGTCGTGATCTGCGGGCCCTCCGGTTCAGGCAAATCCACCCTGATCCGCTGCCTGAACGGGCTTGAAGCCTATCAGCAGGGAACAGTAACGCTTGAAACAACCCGGCTGGGCGATAATGCCAGGGAGACAGCACTCGCCCGCCGGCAGACCGGAATGGTGTTCCAGAGCTTCAACCTGTTTCCACATCTGACTGTATTGTCGAACTGCACGCTCGCCCTGCGCCGTGTGCTTGGCATGCCACGCAACGAAGCCGAGAGCCTGGCACGGCATTTCCTGGAAAAAGTCCGCATTCCCGAACAGGCCAACAAGTATCCCGCACAGCTCTCAGGCGGACAGCAGCAGCGTGTGGCGATCGCGCGTGCGCTCTGCATGAACCCGCGCCTGATGCTGTTTGACGAGCCGACCTCGGCACTCGATCCCGAAATGGTCAAGGAGGTGCTCGACGTCATGACCGGGCTGGCCTACGAAGGCATGACGATGATCTGCGTCACCCATGAGATGGGTTTTGCCCGCGAGGTTGCCGATCAGGTCGTGTTCATGGATCAGGGCAGCATTGTCGAACAGGCTTCGCCCGTGGCGTTCTTTTCGACACCCAACCATCCCCGCGCCCGGTCCTTCCTCAACACGCTGCTGCATTGATGAGGAGGGACGGACCGGTGGCAAACGACACACGCATCTGGACGGACGTTGATTTCGACAAAGACGGCAAGCAGATCACCTCTCTGCGGTTGCCGTTCTCGAGCGACCGTTCCGCCTATGGCACCATTCCCATCCCGATCGTCTGCATCAGGAATGGCACCGGGCCGACCGCACTCTTGATATCAGGCAATCATGGTGACGAGTATGAGGGCCAGGTGGCGCTCAGCAAGCTTGCCCGAAAGCTCGATGCGACCGAGCTCCGCGGCCGCATCATCATCCTTCCGGCATTGAACTATCCCGCCGTGGACGCAGGCAGGCGGGTGTCGCCGCTCGATCAGGGCAATCTCAACCGGATGTTTCCCGGCAACGCCAACGGCTCACCGACTGACATGATCGCCCACTACCTCACGGAGGTGCTTCTGCCTCTCGCAGACATCGTCATCGACCTGCACTCCGGCGGCACTTCGTTGGTCTACCTGCCTTGCTGCCTGATCCGCGTCGGCAAGACCGCAGCCGAGACAGCCCAGCTCATCGAACTCATGCATGTCTTTGGCACTCCCATCGGCTCGATCAGCGATGGTTCGGGCGGCGGTGGTGCCTCAACACTGTCAGCCACTGCCCAGGCGCTCGGCATTCCGGCCTTGACGACCGAACTCGGCGGCGGCGCGTCATTGTCACGTGCGGGCGAAACCCTTGCTCGAGACGGCGTGCTGCGTGTGCTGAAGCACATGGGCATCCTGCCTCGCGCCAGCGTCGAGCCGGCCTTTTCGACCCGAACCATGCGGGTCGACGGCAGGCAAGCCTTCACCTATGCGCCGGTCAGGGGGATCTTCGAGCCCGCAGTGGCGGTGGGAGACGAGGTTCAGGCGGGGGATCTCGCTGGCGTCATTCATCCGATCGCAGGGCCGTCTGAGCCTGTCAGATCGGTGCAGTTCGCACAGTCGGGCCTCGTCGCCTGCCAACGGGCTCCGGCACTTACCGAAACAGGAGATTGCCTGTTTAAGCTTGTGGTGGACGCAACATAAGGGCCCTGAAACACAGCTTAGCCTGCCGGCCGGTCGGGCCTTGTTGGCGCAGGCCGGCCTTCTGCAGCAGCTTCGGCGCTGCACTGAAACCCTGTCGTCGTCCGCTTTCTTTGCCGTCTGTGCGCACCTGCATGCTGCTGCGGCTACCGCCGTTCAGCAGCGCCTGAGTAGCCACAGCCGGAAACCTTGATCCGAGTCCATGAACGTCGAAAGCGTGGACATTCGTATTGACACAAATACAGATGTTCATTACCTCTGAGCGCAATTGCAGACCGTGCTCGGGAGGAACCATCGGATGACCATCAACGTAGCCCCAGTCGGCTTGGCGCGGGATCTTGCCGAGCGTGGCAAGTCGGGCAAGCCGATCCGCATTGGCCTGATCGGCTCGGGCGAGATGGGCACCGACATCGTGGCGCGGGTGGCGCATATGCCCGGCATCGAGGTCGGCGCGATCTCCGAACTCAACCTGCCCAACGCGCACCGCGCCGTCGACATCGCCTACCAGGAGAAGGGCCATGCCCGTGAAGTGGCCTCCGGCTCGGCGCTGAACGAGGCCATCGAGGCCGGCAAGGTCGCCGTCACCAACGATGCCGACCTGATCCTCAACAGCGGCCTAATCGACGTCGTCATCGATGCGACGGGCGTGCCCGCCGTCGGTGCCGAGATCGGCCTGCGCGCCATGGAGCATGGCAAGCATCTTGTCATGATGAATGTCGAGGCCGACGTCACCATCGGCGCCTATCTCAAGTCAGAGGCCGACCGGCTCGGCGTCACCTATTCGCTCGGCGCTGGCGACGAGCCGTCATCCTGCATGGAGCTGATCGAGTTCGTCTCGGCGATGGGCCACACCATCGTCGCCGCCGGCAAGGGCAAGAACAACCCGCTCAACATCGATGCGGTGCCGCACGACTATGCCGAGGAAGCGGCCCGCCGCAACATGAACGTGCGCATGCTTGTCGAGTTCGTCGACGGCTCCAAGACCATGGTCGAGATGGCGGCGATCGCCAATGCGACGGGGCTTGTTCCAGACAAGGCCGGCATGCACGGCCCGGCAGCGACCTTGCCGGAGCTCAACAAGGTGCTGGTCCCCGAGAAGGACGGCGGCGTGCTGACAAAAGTCGGCGTCGTCGACTATTCGATCGGCAAGGGTGTGGCACCAGGCGTCTTCGTCATCGCCGACATGTCGCATCCGCGCATCCGCGAGCGCATGGAAGACCTGAAGATGGGCCATGGCCCGTATTTCACCTTCCACCGGCCCTATCACCTGACCTCGCTCGAGGTGCCGCTGACCTGTGCCCGTGTGGTGCTCTACGGCAAGGCCGACATGGTGCCGCTGGCAAAGCCCGTGGCCGATGTCTGCGCCGTCGCAAAGAAGGATCTGAAGCCTGGCGACGCGCTCGATGCCATCGGCGAATACACCTACCGCGCCTGGATCATGACGGCCGGTGAAGCACGCGCTGCCAAGGCGATCCCCTGCGGCCTGCTGCAGGGCGGTACCGTCACTGCCCCGATCAAAAAGGGCGAGCTGATCACCACGGCCAATGCCGCGGTTGCGCCAAACTCGAAGATCGCCGAGCTCAGGGCACGACAGGACAGGCTGGTCTATGGAGCGGAGGCGTGACCGTGGCACAGGCTAAGACCAAGGACCTGCCGGCAGGCGCGAACCTGCCTTTCATCTACCGGGAATATAGCGCTGAGCGGCTGAAGCAGGCGCTGCACAAGATGTATCTCATCCGCCAGTTCGAAGAAGGTGCGGAAGAATCCTACATGCGTGGTCTGATCCACGGCACGATGCACCTGTCCATCGGTCAGGAAGCGAGCGCCATGGGCATCTGCATGCCGCTCACCAACGACGACCAGATCACGTCGACCCATCGCGGCCATGGACACTGCATTGCCAAGGGTGCTGAAGTGTCGAAGATGTTCGCCGAATTCTTCGGCAAGACCACGGGCTATTGCCGCGGCCGCGGCGGCTCAATGCACATTGCCGACGTAACCACGGGCAATCTCGGCGCCAACGGCATCGTCGGCGGCGGCATTCCGATCGCGGTGGGTGCTGCACTCACCGCCAAGCGCCTGAAATCGGATCGCGTCGTCATCTCCTTCTTCGGCGACGGCGCCAACAATGAAGGCGCCTTCCACGAGGCGCTCAACATGGCCTCGCTGTGGAAGCTGCCGGTCATCTTCGTCTGCGAGAACAACGGCTACGGCATGTCGACCTCGATGGCGCGCTCGACCGCGGTGCCGAATGTCGCCGACCGCGCCGCTGCCTATTCGATGCCGGGCGTGATCGTCGACGGCAACGTGCTGTCCGAAGTTGCCGAGGCCAGCCACGAGGCCGTGCGCCGCGCCCGGGCAGGGGAGGGGCCGACGCTGATCGAGTCCAAGACCTATCGCCATCGCGGCCACTCGAAGAGCGACCGCAACCGCTACCGGACCAAGGAAGAGATCGAGGACTGGATGACCAACCGGGATCCGATCGTCCGCTACGAGAATGAACTGATGGAATTCGGCATCATCGACAAGGCCGGCATCGAGGCCATCCGCGAGGCGGTCGCCAAGGAGATCGCCGACGGCATCGAGTTCGCCAAGGCGAGCCCGTCGCCCGAGATCCGCAATCTCGAACGCTACGTCTACACGGAGACTGTGTAATGGATCAGGCCGTGCGTGAGCTGAGCTATGCTCAGGCGATCCAGGAAGCCATGGCGATTGCCCTGGAGACCGACGAGCGCGTCTTCCTCATGGGCGAGGACATCGGCGTCTATGGCGGTGCCTTCCAGGTAACCGGCGACCTGGTCGAGCGCTTCGGCGCCGATCGCGTCATCGATACGCCGATCTCCGAACTTGGTGGCGCCGGCGTTGCCGTGGGTGCCGCCGTGACGGGATTGCGCCCGATCTTCGAGTTCCAGTTCTCCGACTTCGCCACGCTCGCCATGGAGCAGATCGTCAACCAGGCCGCCAAGATGCGCTATATGCTCGGCGGTGCGGTTTCCGTGCCCGTGGTCATGCGCTTCCCGGCCGGCTCCGGTACGGGTGCTGCGGCCCAGCATAGCCAGAGCCTGGAAGCCTGGCTTGGCCATGTGCCTGGCCTGAAGGTCATCCAACCGGCGACGCCCTATGACGCCAAGGGCATGCTGCTCGCGGCCGTCGCCGATCCAGATCCGGTGATGATCTTCGAACACAAGCTGCTCTACAAGACCAAGGGCCCGGTTCCCGAAGGTTATTACACCGTGCCGATCGGCAAGGCCGAAATCCGCCGCGAGGGCCGCGACCTCACCATCGTCGCCACCTCGATCATGGTGCACAAGGCGCTGGAAGCTGCCAAGACGCTCGAGGCCGAAGGCATCGACGTCGAGGTCGTCGACCTGCGCACCATCAGGCCGATGGATAAGGAAACCGTCATCGAGAGCGTCAAGAAGACGTCGCGTCTGCTCTGCGTCTATGAAGGTGTGAAGACGCTCGGCGTCGGTGCCGAAGTCAGCGCCATGATCGCCGAGAGCGAGGCCTTCGACTTCCTCGACGCGCCGATCGTTCGCCTCGGCGGCGCCGAGACTCCGATCCCCTACAATCCGGAACTGGAAAAGGCGACCGTGCCGCAGGTGCCCGATATCCTGGCCGCTGCGCGCAGCCTCGCCACTGGGAGCCGCTAGGCCATGCCGGTCGAAGTAATCCTGCCCAAGGTCGACATGGACATGGCGACTGGGCGCATCTCGCGCTGGTATGTCGATGAAGGTGCTGTGGTCAAGAGAGGCGATCTGCTGTTCGAGATCGAGACCGACAAAGCGGCGATGGAAATCGACGCGCCGGCCTCAGGCACCATTCGCGACATATCCGGCAAGGAAGGCATCGACATTCCGGTCGGTGAAGCCGTTGCCTGGATCTACGCCGAGGGCGAAGCCGGCAAACCGGCTAAGGACGTGGCTGCCGAAGCCAATACTGTGCAGGATTTGGCCCCTGCTGCGTCGGCTCCGGTCCCGGCAGCTCCAGCCGTCCTGGCTGATGTCTCTCCGGCGAAGCCTGCCCCGAATGCGCTCTCGAATGGCACCCGCGCCACGCCGCTTGCGCGTCGTCTCGCGGCGGAAGCCGGGCTTGTGCTCGACGCCATCGCAGGGTCCGGCCCAAAGGGCCGCATCATGCGCAAGGACGTCGAAAGCGCCATGACAGCGCCGAAGCCCGAGGTGAAAGCCGCTCTTTGGCCCGACCAGATCATTTCCAGGCCGCCGGCATCCTCCCAGCCGCGGCCGGCGCCACAGCGGTCCGCTGGCGCGGCTCCGCTCAACTTCGCCTGGCTGCGACAGGGTGAAGGGCGTCCGATCGTTCTGATCCATGGCTTTGGCGCCGACCTCAACAGCTGGCGGCCGATGCTGGCAGCCGGTCCCGTCGACGCGCCGCTGCTGGCGCTCGATCTGCCCGGACATGGTGGGTCGCCGCGCCAGACGCCTGCCGATCTCGACGCTATCGCCGCCGATGTCGAGGCGACGCTGGCGGCGCTTGATGTGGGTCCGGTTCTGCTGGTCGGTCATTCCTTCGGTGCAGCCCTGGCGGCGACCGTTGCCGCGCGTGGCCATGCCGACGTCCGTGCACTGGCGCTCATCGCACCTGCCGGCCTCGGCCCCGAGATCAACGGCGCCTTCCTGCAGGGTTTCGTGCGGGCAAAGAGCGAGGCAAGCCTGATGCCATGGCTTCGCCAATTGGTATCCGACGAGCAGGTGCTGTCGAAGCCTTTCATCAACGCCACGCTGGCGCAGGCAGCCGATTCCGAGCTGCGGACGTCGCAGGCCGAGATTTCGGACCGCTTCTTCGCCGATGGCACCCAGACCTTCGACATCAGGGCTCTTCTGGCAGCCTTGCGCATTCCGGTTCGTGTGATCGTCGGCGCCAACGACCGGATCATCCCGGCAAACCAGTCGCAGGGGCTCCCCGGCGAGGTGGCGCTGCATGTCTTTGCGGCTACTGGCCACATGCCGCAGGTCGAGCGGCGCGAGCAGGTGTTGAAGATCCTGCTGGAAATGGCGCGGGCGTAAGCGCAGTTTCAAAATCCCCGCGCTGCCTGTGCGGGGATTTTGCATTCTAGCTGGCTGGATCAGCTTTCAAAGTCGCCAAACGTGTTCTGCAGGCGGGTCAGCAGGTCGACGCGTTCGCCGACCTCATCGCCAAGCAGCACGATGATGTTGCTCAGCATCAGATCCATTACCGCGATGATCGTTGCCGAGCCGTCCCAAAGCGGACCGTGCGATCCTGGCACGACGAGGCATATGTCGGAAACCTCCGGCCCCCAGGGGCAGAACTCGTCGGTCAACAGCACGACCTTGACCCCCATGCGGCGCGCCTCCATCGCAAGCGGGCGGGCTTTGGCGGCAAAGCGCCTGACGTCGTGCAGGAACAGCACACGACCTTCGACCGAGCCGTCGAGCAGCTCGGAATAGGTACCGTTGAGCCCGTCGACGAACTGCACACGTGGCCGCGTGTAAGACAGCTGGCTGGCGAAATACTGGGCGATGCCGCGAACGTTCTGGTAGGCCGCGACATAGACCTCGCTTGCCGAAACCAGCGCGTCGATCGTCTGCTGCCACTCTGGAGCAGCCGTCAGCTCATAGATCCGTCCGAGATTATCGATCTGCTGCTGGATGAGCCCGGCGAGCAGCTTGCCTTCGCGGATGTCCTCCCGGAAACGGTCGACCGGTCCCTTGACCTGCCAGGCAGGGTTCGAGCTGCCGCGCCGCAGCTCATGCTTCAACTGGTCGAGGCCATCGAAGCCCATGCGGCGGAGGTAGCGTCCGACGGTCATCGGCGACAGTTCGAGACGGGTGGCGATGGACCGCGCCGTCTCGAACGGGATTTCGGCCAGGTTGCGCTCGATGTAGTTGGCGATCAGCTTGTCGGATTTTGACCGCCTCAGCTGTACGCTTTGCACGAGCTTCAGGATTCGCTGCGCCATGTCCTCTCCGGCCAACCGCCGCGGGGCGGGAGCTACTGGGCTGTCTTCACCTTGGTCCAGACCCGGTCAAGCTGGCGCAGGCCAGGTCCGAGATCCTCGAAAATCTGCAGCCGCTGCATCGTTTCGGGCGAAGGATTGATCTCCTTGCTATTCTTGATGTTGTCGGGGGTCAATTGCCGCGCCGGAACGTTCGCGGTGCCGTTCGTCTGCTGGGAAACGTTGAGCGCGGCGACCTCTGGGCGGGTGTAGAACTGCATAAATTTGAGCGCGTTTTCCTTGTTGGGCGCGGACTTCAGGATGCAGATGTCCTCCTGGTACATGGTCGCGCCTTCTTCCGGGATGACATAACCGAGGTCGGCGGTGTTGCCGAACACGTCGACCATGGCGCCGACGAAGAAATGCCCCGCCGCGACGTCGCCCGATTGCACCATGGGACGCGTGTCATAGGTGAAGGCAGCGACATCCGGCTTCATCGCGATGATCGTATCGGCGGCCTGCTGAAGCTCGGTGGGATCGGTCGAATTGACCTTGTGGCCGTTGAGGATGAGGCCAACGGCAAGCACCTCGCGCATGTCATCGAGCAGGGTGAACTTCAGGCCCTTGGCCTCGACGGTGGCTATCAGATCCTTCCAGCCGGTGATGTCTTTGCCGAGGATCTTGCGGTTGTAGAAGATGCCGACAGAGCCGAATGCATAGGGCAGGCAGTACTCGCCCTTGGGGTCGCTCTTGGCGCGCATGAACGCCGGATCGATGTTCTTGAAACCCTCGTAGGTGTTGATGTCAGTCTTCTCGAGCAGGTCGAGCTTGGCCATGATGTCTTGCATGTGCACCGAGGGGAAGACGATGTCATAGCCGGTGGCGCCGCCCTGGATTTTCGCCAGCATCTCCTCGTTTGACGAGTAGGTCGACAGGTTGACCTTGATCTGGGTCTCGTCCTCGAATTTCTTCAGCACCGCCGGATTGATGTATTCGCCCCAGTTGTAGATGTTGAGTTCGGCAGCACTGGCCGGCGCGACCGTGGTGACGACAGCGGCGATCGAGATCGCTGCGACTTGCGCCAACAGGCTCCGCCTGGTCGGCAGGACGCCCGCGAGGGCATGGTTCATGATCCTCATCGAATTCTCCTCTGTTGGTTGTCTGCCCATTGCAGGCCGGCCTTCGAGTGTTCCGGCTACGGCTTCTGGTGGCCGTTGACTTGGATGATCAAATGGTATCCAAATCTCTCAATCGCACAAGAGTTATTTGAATAACAATTCGGGGAACGGCAGATGCGAGATTCCATTGTCCGGCTGGAGGGAGCGGCAAAGACCTTCCCCACGCCGGAAGGACCGAGCGTCACCGCGCTCGACACGATCGACCTCGATGTCGATCGCAACGAATTCCTGACCCTTCTCGGTCCCTCGGGCTGCGGCAAGACCACTCTGCTTCAGGCGATCAGCGGTTTCGTCGAGCTCGATGCCGGACGCATCCTGATCGACGGCGTGGACATGACGACACGGCCGCCCTATCGCCGGCCGGTCAACACCGTCTTCCAGAACTATGCGCTGTTTCCGCACATGACGGTCGGCGAGAACACCGGCTACGCGCTTGAAGTTGCCGGCGTCTCCAAATCCGAGCGCCAGAAGCAGGTCGCCGCTGCACTCGACATGGTCGGCCTCGCCGGCATGGAGGGCCGCCGGCCACGCCAGCTTTCCGGTGGCCAGCAGCAGCGCGTGGCGCTCGCCCGTGCCATCATTGCCCGACCAAAACTGCTGCTTCTCGACGAGCCGTTGTCGGCACTGGACAAGAACCTGCGCCAGTCGATGCAGATCGAGCTGAAGACGCTGCAAAGCGAGCTCGGCATCTCGTTCATCTTCGTCACGCACGACCAGCAGGAAGCGCTGACCATGTCGGATCGCGTCGCTGTCCTTTCCGGCGGTCGCATCCAGCAGCTCGACACCCCGCGCAACATCTATGATCGGCCAACAAACAGTTTCGTCGCCACCTTCGTCGGCGCCAGCAATCTCTTCGAAGGCCAGCTGGACAATGGTTGGTTGCTGACGGGCGACGGCCTCGCGATCCGCCACCAGCCATCGCTTGGGAAAGTGTCAGGCAAGGCGAAGGCGTTGATCCGCCCCGAACAGTTCTTCATTTCGGGCGAGGGCAGGGACCATCCTTTCCTCGACGTCGAGGTTGAGCAGATCGTCTTCGTCGGCTCGTCATTCGAGCTGTTCGGCCACACGGCCGAGGGCCGCAAGGTTGTTGCTGAAATTCCCGCTGGCCGGCGCAGCTTCATCGGCGGGGTCGAGCAGGCGCGAAAAGCGCGGTTGTCCTACGATCCTTCCGCGGTTCATCTCATCAGGTGCGACACCGATGGCATCTGAGATGTCTCTCGCCGGTCGCCGCCGCGTTCAACTGGCACTGCTGCTTGCCCCGGTGACGCTGTTCCTAGCGGTCTTTTTCCTGGGCCCGCTGGCGATCATGATCGTCACCAGCTTCCTCGCGCCGGGCCTCTATGGTGGGGTCGAGTGGACCTTCTATCCGCACAATTATGGCCGCATCCTCGGTTTCGCCGACCCGGCATTCGAGGTCTTCGACCCGGTCTACCTCTCGATCTTTCTGCGCTCGCTCAAGATCGCAGCCTTCACTGTCGTCGCCACTTTGATCGTCTGTTATCCCGCGGCCTTCTGCATTGCGCGGCTGTCGGAACGCTGGCGGAACTTCTGCCTCTTCCTCATCACGCTGCCCTTCTTCACCAGCCTGATCGTGCGGCTGTTCATCTGGGTGCTCATCCTGCGCCAGGCCGGGATCGTCAATGAAGCTCTACTGGCGACTGGCGTCATCTCCCGCCCGCTCGAGCTGATCTACACCGACGGCGCGATCGTGCTCGGCATGGTCTACATCTTCATCCCGTTCATGTTCATGCCCATCTATGCCAGCGTCGAAAAGCTCGACTGGACGCTGGTGCGCGCGTCGCTCGATCTCGGCGCGGGACCGATCAGAACTTTCGTCCGCATCATCTTGCCCCTGACCGCTCCTGGTATCGCCGGTGGCGCGATCATCGTCTTCATCCCGGCGCTTGGGAACTTCGTTGTTCCCGCGGTTCTCGGTGGCGCCAAGGTGATGATGCTGGGAAATCTCATCGAGCAGCAGTTCCTGTCCGCCCGCAACTGGCCCTTCGGCTCGGCCCTGGCGATGATGGTGATGAGCGTGATGCTGGTGCTGCTCTTCATCTATGTCGCCGCGTCAGGTCGCCGCGGCGCCGACGCCACGAACTGAGGGCTGAAGATGAAGATTACCCGCTTTCTCTTCCGCGGCAGCCTGGTTGCCTACACAGTGCTGTTTTTCGCGTTCATCTACATCCCCTTGGTGCTGATTGCCGTCTATTCGTTCAACTCCAATCCCGTGAACATGATGACGTGGAGCGGGTTCACCACCGAGTGGTACGCCCAGGTCCTCGGCTTCAAGACGACAATCTCGGAGAATGCACTCTATATCGAATCGACGGGCCAGCTCGTCCAGGCGGTCTGGAACAGCCTGATCATCGCAACGTCCACCACTGTGATCGCGACCGTGTTCGGGACCGCCATCGCCATTGCGCTCTACCGCTTCGCCTTCTTCGGCAAGCGCTTCTATCGCACCGTGATGTTTATGCCGATGCTGATGCCCGACATCGTGCTCGGCATCGCCTTGCTGATCTTCTTCGTCAATTCGGGCATCACGCTCGGCCTGAAAACGATCATCATCGGCCAGTGCACCTTCCTGATCTCGTACGTCTTCATCGTCGTGTCTGCGCGTCTGGCGGGCATGGACCGTACGCTCGAAAACGCCTCCGCCGATCTCGGCGCCAACGAGTGGGTGACCTTCCGCAAGGTGGTGTTCCCGCAACTGCTGCCCGGCATCATCGGCGGCGCGTTGCTTGCCTTCATCATCTCGATGGACGACCTGGTGATCACCTACTTCATCGCCGGCGTCGATGTGACGACGCTGCCGATGTTCATCTTCGCCATGCTCCGCCGCGGCATCAAACCCGAGATCAATGCGATTGCGGTGATGATGCTCACCTTCTCCTTCGTCGTGGCCTCGCTTGGCCTTTACCTGCGCTCTCGGCAGAAATGACCTCCATGACCAAAATGAAATCCCCCACTGCCAAAGCCCGAGCCCGCGACCTTGGCCTGCCGTTTCCAGGTCGGACCGGCCCTCTCAATGCCATCACCGATGTCGAGGGTATTGGCGTCGGGTTCAAGACAATTTCTGAGGATGTACCGAGGCCCGGGCGCAAGCGCCCGGTCCGCACTGGCGTGACCGCGATCCTGCCGCATGCGGCTTCGCCGACGCCCGTGCCGGTCTTTGCCGGCGTGCACCGCTTCAACGGCAACGGCGAGATGACCGGAACCCACTGGATCGAGGATGGCGGCTACTTCCTCGGCCCCGTCGTCATCACGAATACCCATGCCGTCGGCATGGCCCACCACGCGACCGTGAAATGGATGCTCGAGCGCTACGCCTCGACCTATGACACCGACAGTTTCCTCTGGATCATGCCTGTTATTGCCGAGACCTATGACGGCGTGCTGAACGACATCAACGGTCTGCCACTGACTGAAGCGGACGTCCGGGCCGCCCTCGACGGCCTGTCGTCAGGTCCGGTCCAGGAAGGTAACTGTGGCGGCGGCACCGGCATGGTCACCTATGGCTTCAAGGGCGGGACCGGTACGTCGTCGCGTATCGTCGAATTCGGCGGCTGCGAGCACAGGATCGGCACCTTGGTCCAGGCAAACCATGGCCAGCGCGACTGGCTGACGATCAGGGGCGTACCCGTCGGCGAACACATGCGCGACGGCACGCCTCAGAGCCAGCTCGCCGAACGCGGCTCGATCATCGTTGTCGTTGCCACCGACCTGCCGATGGCGCCGCACCAGCTGCAGCGTCTGGCGCGCCGCGCCGCTATTGGCATCGGCCGTGGCGGCACGCCCGGTGGCAACAACTCCGGCGACATCTTCCTGGCGTTTTCGACCGCCAACCCGCAGCCCATGGCGCACCGTGCGCCGGCAAAGCTGAGCCTGGAGATCGTCAATGACGAGAAGCTGGACCCGGTCTATGCGGCGGCCGTCGACAGCGTGGAGGAGGCCGTCGTCAATGCCATGCTGGCAGCCGAGGATGCCGGCGGCACTGCGTTTGATCGCTTTCGCATCCAGGCCATGCCGCATGACCAGCTGGTCACTGTGATGCGCGAATACGGACGCATGAGATAGAACAGCGACGGCTCCAGTCGTCGTCAGGCGAACCCGCGCTTGCGCAACTCGGCTGAAACTTCGTCCCAGCTGCTGCAGACGGCCGATGCGCCCGCGGCCAGTAGCTCCGGGCCGTGGCCGTTATGAGTGTGGCCGCCGCCTATATAGCCGATCGCCGTCATGCCGGCCGCTACCGCGCCCTGAACGCCGTAACGCGAGTCCTCGATGACGACCGAGCGTTCGGGCGCGAAGCCCATCTTTTCGGCCGCATAGAGGAAAATGTCGGGCGCCGGCTTGCCGTTCTTGACCATCGACGAACTGAAGATCAACGGGCCGAAATAATGCGCGAGACCGGTGACATCGAGGCTGTGGTTGATGCGCTCTACCGACGAGGACGAAGCGACGCAGCGGGCGACCTCTAGCCTGGACAGGAAGGCGGCGATATCGAGCGTCGATGCCAGCTGCTCGGTGAACAGCGCCTTGGTCTCGCCCCAGATGTCGTCGGTGGCGTTATCGGGCAGCAACTGGCCGGTGAGCTGGTGGATCTTGGCGATGATGTCGGCCTGCTTCATGCCGACGCAATGCGAAATCACCTCTGCCTCAATCTTGAGCCCGTTCTTGGCATAGGCGCGCACATAGGCAAGAGCGGCCAGCGGTTCGCTGTCGACCAGCACTCCGTCGCAATCGAAAATCACCAGGCTGTCGTTGGGCAATTCGAACTCCAGGAAAATATGCGGCTCAGGCCGTGGCTTGTCGAAATGAGGCTGCTGCGGTCGCGCCGCGTTTCAGCCGCGATGGTTGAAGATCTAGTCCCTGCCGATCGCCTCGGGCCGCGGTGAAGCCTGAAGCGCGCGCTGCATGGCGCTGCGCTCTTCAGGCAGGTCGGGCGCGAGCCAGTTGGGCTCGGCGCCAAGGAAGCGGTCGAGATAGGCGACAGCATAGCTCGGCATCTCCGCCGTGTTCTCCTTGTAGGACCACCAGGTCCTGAGATCGTCGGCGCAGGCGGCAAGCGCAGGGGCCTCGCCAAACTCCTGTTCGAACAGCACGGCAATCGAGCAGACGCAGAAGTTCGTGTAGACGAAACCCTCCGGCCAGAACCGTACGATTTCGGGAACGGCATGTGCTGGCGTTGATGCGTCCTGAGGCCGTGCATTGTCTATCTGCACCGGCGCCTGCTTGATCAGTTCCTTCAGCGCGAGGCCGGCGGCGTAGACGATGAAGTCGGCGCGGTCGAGCTGTGCATATGATTTTTGGGCGTTTACGATCTCGACCCAGTCGAGGAAGATGCGCGTCAGTTTCTTCTCGTCGATGTCGAAGCGAATGCCATAGCGGGCGGTGATGGCACGCGCACTATTGCGGAAGGTCGTGCGGAACCAGCGCAGCTGCCTGAGCCTGTGGCGGAGGTCGGGCACTAGCGCCAGCTCGTTCTTGAAGATCAGGTCCATCGTCGCAGTGCTCCTGCCCTGTCCGAAGATACCATCGGCAGGCAAAATGCCAAATGCCGCTGTGGATCGAAACCACCATGCGGAGGTGCCCAAAGTTATACATATTGACATTCGTAAAGACAAATGTTCTTTGATTGATATGTGAGCGGCTCAGCATATCGCCGCTCCGGAGGACTTCGGGAGGAAGAGCCTTATGGCAATCTGGCAGTGGGTACTGCTGCTTCTGGGCGTCGTCTGGGCGCTACAGTCGCTTGGCGTGTGGATCCAGATGCGGCACTACGCCGATGTCTTTAAGGGCATTACGGCCAAGTACCAGGATGGCTATGTCGGCGCCGGCAATTGTCGCGGCCGCCTGGGCAAGGGGACGATCGCGCTGATCGTGGTCACGCCGGACCTCAAGGTCCAGCGCTTGCTGACCATGACCGGGCGTTCGGTCTTCGCCAAGTTCAAGCGTCATGAAAATCTGGAGGGAATTTCCCTCGATCAACTCCGGTCCAATCCCGCTGTACTGGGAGAGGGGGAAGCCGGTGTGGCGGAAGCCGTGAAGAAGGCGGTCGACCAGGTCGATCGCACGCGGCTCGAGCCAAAGGGGTCCGGTCTCGCCGGCCTCAAGCCAGTGGGTACGTAGGGAGCTGCACCTTCGGGCGCGATCTCTTGGGTGAGGATATCAAGGAGGAGAAATGTCAGTCCTATCTATGTTGGCGCAGCACGCCGACATGGCCGTCCAGAACCTGCACGTCGCGGGTTCGATGGCCACGGATGCTGCAATTCACGGCAAGCTCGCCGTCAAGGGAGCAACCAATGATCTCGTCGTGCTCGCCCAGGCGAGCGGCGACCTGACCGTTGAGCAGTTCAAGGAAAAGCTCAACACTGTTGCCCAGGAGGAGCAGCTTGGCTGGCTCACCAGCATCGGCAAATACTTCATCGGCATCTTCCAGAAGGGCGGTGAGGTCTTCGCCGGCTTCGTCACCGGCATCATCCCGACGCTCGTCGTGCTGATGACGGCCTTCTACGCGCTGACCGAACTGGTAGGCGAGGAGAGGGTGCACGGCATCGCGCGTGGCGCCGGACGCATCGCGCTGACCCGCTACACGGTTCTGCCGTTGATCTCGGTGTTCTTCCTGACCAACCCGATGGCCTACACCTTCGGCTCGTTCCTGGAAGAAAAGCACAAGCCCGCCTTCTACGACGCGGCCGTGTCCTATGTGCACCCGCCGCTCGGCCTGTTCCCACACATCAATCCGGGCGAATACTTCGTCTGGGGCGGCATTCTCGTGGCTCTGCTCGAGCTCGAGAAGAAGGGCGCTGTTCCCGGCGGCTACCACATCCAGGTCGCCATCTGGTACGCCATCGTCGGCCTCGTCGTCATCCTGCTCAAGGGCATGCTGACCGAGCGCATCACCGCCATCATGGCACGCCGCCAAGGCGTCGAGCTGTAAGGGCGGGGAGGGGCACATGGCCAAGTCTTACAAGGCAGTCAAGATCTCCCGCGGCAAGAGCGGCTGGGGCGGTCCCCTGGTCGTCCAGCCGACGGACCAGCGCAACAAGGTCGTCTCCGTCACAGGCGGCGGCATTCATCCGGTCGCCGCGCGCATCGCCGAGATGACCGGGGCGGAAGCCGTCGATGGCTTCAAGGCGCCGCCGGTCGAAGGCGAGATGGCAGTGGTCGTCGTCGATTGCGGCGGCACCGCGCGTTGCGGGGTCTATCCGCGCAAGCGCATCCCCACCGTCAACCTCACCCCGGTGGGACAGGCGGGTCCGCTCGCCCAGTTCATCACCGAGGACATCTACGTGTCGGGCGTCAAGGAAAGCGACATCACCATGGCCGACGGTTCGGAAGCTGTGACATCGGCAGGTTCTGCCTCCAACGTGAACAACGCATCTTTCGCAACCGCGGCAAAGGTAGCGCCCGTGCCGACCAATGACGGCGGGTTCATCAACTTCGTCGCCAGCATTGGCCGCGTCATGGGCCGGGTCGTCGGCATTTTCTTCAATGCCGGCCGCCGCACCATCGACCAGGTCGTCCGCAACGTGCTGCCGTTCATGGCGTTCGTGACGATGCTGATCGGCCTGATCCTCTACACCGGCATCGGCGACGTGCTCGCCCAGCCGATGGGGCCGTTGGCCAACAACATCGTCGGCCTGCTGGTCATCTCGGCCATCTGCGGCCTGCCGTTCCTGTCGCCCATTCTGGGGCCAGGTGCGGTCATCGCCCAGGTCATCGGTGTGGCGATCATCGGCCCGCAGATCGCCAACGGCACGATCTCGCCGGCAATGGCTCTGCCGGCGCTGTTTGCCTACAACACCCAGGTCGGCTGCGACTTCGTGCCGGTCGGCCTGGCGCTCGGCGAGGCCAAGCCGAAGACGATCGAGATCGGCGTTCCCGCCGTTCTGATCAGCCGCCAGATCATGGGCCCGGTGTCGGTGCTCATCGCCTGGGCCGTTAGCCTGGTCGTGTTCTAACAATCTTGCCCGGCGGCACATGCTGCCGCCGGGCATCTTCCATCGCCGGCTCAGGCCGGCACCAAGCATTGTCTAGGCAGGCATATCGGCCTGGATCCATAGAAAGGCTTCGATCATGTCGGTTCACCTCAAGACGCACATCACGGCAATCGGACCGGAAGTGGCAGAGCTGGCCGAAGGCGGCGTGCTGATCCTGTTCGCCGACGGTGCTCCGCCGGAGCTGGCCGAAGTGTCGGTGCTGCACAAAACAGAAGTCGGACCCAGCGACGCGGCACCCGCCGTCGGCGCTGCCATTGCCATCGGCGAACTCGAAGGCATCATCACCGCGATGGGCGACAGCGCCTGGAACAAGGTGCGCGAGATCGGCCACGTCGTCATCAATTTCAACGGTGCTGCCGCTGCCGAGCGGCCGGGCGAAATCTGCGCCTCGGCGGTCGAGGGCGAGGTGCTTGTCGCTGCGCTCAAAGCCGGCGCTGCCATTACCATCGGCCGCTGATCGCCGCGCGTTACGCCGCTATATACTGAACTGGAACAAGAGACCTGCCTATGGAACGCTCGACGATCGTCAGAGTGCATGAAGGGCTGCATGCCCGGCCCGCGACCCGCTTCGTCAAGCTCGCCAAGAGCTTCGAGAGCGAGGTCGAGATTATCAAGGATGGCAAGTCGGCCAGCGCCAAGAGCGCGGTCAAGCTGATGCTGCTCGCCGTCAAGGAACATGACGAAGTCACGATCCGTACCAAAGGGGCCGACGAAATCGAGGCTGTGGAAGCACTGGTCGGCTATCTCGAGAACCCGCTCGCTGGCCTTGCCGAGGAGCAGGCGCCGGCCGAGCCGGATGCTGCCGCGGCCGCAGGTGTGACCCTCAAGGTCGAGCCAACCAAGCCGGCAGCATTCGAGGAAGAGGTATCAGGCGCATTGAAGGGCGTAGCTGCCAGCGAGGGCTATGCCGTGGGCGCCGCCTTCGCTCACTTCCCACCGGAGATCAAGCCGGAACGCCGCACGCTTTCGGTCGGCGACATCAACGCAGAGCTTGTTCGCTTCGCGGAGGCGGTCGAAGCCGTGCAGGCGCGCATGAACGCCTCGCTGGCATCGGACACGCTGTCGGCGAACGATCGTGGCATCATCGCCGCGCTGCGCGACATAGCCGCTGACGACGAGCTGCGCGACGAGGTGGTCGCCACCATCAACACCGGCGGCGATGCGGTCACCTCGGTCATCGGCGCCGCCGCCAAGATTGCCGCGCAGTTCGGTCAGGTCGACGACCCCTATCTCAACGCCCGCGCCGATGACGTGCAGGCGGTCGGCCGCCAGATCTGCCTGGCGCTGCTCGGCCAGGCCGACATCAGCCTCGACGACATTCCCGAGGGGGCGATCCTGATCGCCGAGGACATAGGCGCCTGGGATCTGGCACGCGCACCGCTCAAGCGCATTGGCGGCATCGTCTGCGGCCATGGCGGAGCCACATCGCACATCGCCATCATCGCCCGCGCCCATGGCATTCCTGCCGTGCTCGGCATGGGCGCACAGGTGCATGAACTCGCCAAGGCGCACGCGATCGCGCTCG
The DNA here is from genome assembly GCF_964252895.1 of Aminobacter sp. LjRoot7. Taxonomy (NCBI): domain Bacteria; kingdom Pseudomonadati; phylum Pseudomonadota; class Alphaproteobacteria; order Hyphomicrobiales; family Phyllobacteriaceae; genus Aminobacter; species Aminobacter sp. LjRoot7. The sequence goes on along the minus strand of NZ_CAXUPX020000009.1, from coordinate 203,625 downwards.
ATGGCCATCGTGGTCATGTCGTCGCCAATCCCGAAGGCTCGGTGCTCGACCGTTTCCGCGCCCGCATCGAAGAGGCGGCCCGAGAGCGCGAGGCTTTAAAGGCATTCCGCGACACGACCCCGCGCCGCGCCGACGGTACGGTCATCGAAGTTGCCGCCAACATCGGCTCGCTCGAAGAGATCGACGCTGCTCGCGAGGCAGGCGCCATGGGCGTCGGCCTGTTCCGTACCGAGCTTCTGTTCATGCGCCATATGCACCTGCCGTCCGAGGATATGCAGGCAGAGACCTATGCAGCGCTGGCCAAGGCCTTCGCGCCCTATCCGGTCATCGTGCGCACCCTCGACATCGGTGGCGACAAGCCGATTTCGGGCATCGAGTTTCCCGACGAGGAGAACCCGTTCCTCGGCTGGCGCGGTATCCGCATGTGCCTCGACCGGCCCGACATCTTCAAGCCGCAGCTGAGGGCGCTGCTGCGCGCGGCCGTCCATGGCAATGTCAAGGTGATGTTGCCAATGGTCGCCGACGTCGGCGAAGTGCGTGCCACGCGCGCGCTGATCGAAACGTGCAAGGCCGAGCTTGCGGCGGAGAAGATAGCTTTCGGCGAATTCCAGCTCGGCGTCATGATCGAGACCCCGGCGGCAGTGCTGATTGCGCCCGCGCTGGCCAAGGAAGTCGCCTTCTTCTCAATCGGCACCAATGACCTGACCCAATACATCATGGCTGCCGACAGGCTCAATCCGACTGTCGCCAAGCTCAACGACGTCACAAATGTCGCCGTCATGTCGGCCATCGAGATGACGGCGCGGGCAGGGGTGGCGGCAGGCATCATGGTCGGCATGTGCGGCGAGGCGGCCGGGCGGCCGGACCTGATCCCAGAGTTCTTGCGCATGGGCCTTACCGAGCTCTCGATGAGCCCGGCCTCGATCCAGCGAGCCAAGAAGCGGATAGCGGAGCTTAGCGCCTAGCCGGCTCAGGGCAAATGTGCGAGCAGCACTCGAAAGATGGCGCCAAGCTCCTTGACGGGGTCGGCACTGTCGAGTGCGCGCAGGATGCGTTCGCGGCGGGCGTCCACTGCCAAGCCGGTGGTCTCAAGCAGGTCGGCGTCGCTCATGCCGGAAGGCGACAGCGTTAAGATGGCAGAGGCAAGCACCATCGGCGCGAGCGGCACGAGGGCAGGGGCCATAGCCTCGTCGCCAGACAGGGGCTGGCTGGCAAGCAGTTCGACAAACGTTGCGGCGGCAACGGCGGCGACAATTTCGAGCCGGCTCTCTGGGCTCGCCATATGCATGGCGGTGAGCAGGCCGCCATGCTTCTTGCGGACGGCCAGATGCGCCTGGCTGAAACCTGCCTCGTGAAGCGGCAATCCATCGCCGGCTGCCTTTCGTGGCAAGGCCTTGAATGCTGCATAAAGGTCGCGGCGGAACAAGCGCTCGCCCTCGACCGAGCGTCCGGTGACGAAATAGGTGTCGAAGCCATGCAACTGGGCGCTGTCACCGGTCCGCACGATCGGCAGCAGCGTGCGCGAAACCGTTTCGGCCACAGTCAGCGTGTCATCGACCACGCTTGCGGCACGGCCGAGCAGGCGCTCGATCTCGGCCGGCGGCGCAAACGGTTCGGCCATCTGTGGCCGGCGCGGTCCGCCGGGATTGTCATGGCGGCTCGAGCGAACAAGATGGCGCATGTCGCGGAGCCGATCCTTGATGTTGACGACAACATCTTCCGAGAGACTTCTCAGCATCTTGCGTATTCCCTTGATGTCGCGATGCTCCGTCACGAAGCCGCAGACTCGGGGACATTGCAGCACTGTTTTGCACGGGGTGCAATTCAATCGCGACACCGCGCCGCTTGACCTTGCCGCGGTTCCTTGAAAAGTGATGTGAACTGAAACGGGGGGAGCGGCGTGAGCAAGGGTGTCAAAGGGTCGGGTGGAAAATCGCGTGCCGCCGAGACACCTCAGGATGTCGAGGGTTCCCCCACCGACAGTCGGGCCGATCGGCTGCGGGTCCGCGCCGCCTGGATGTACTTCATCGAACAGATGACCCAGAACGACATCGCCGAGGTTCTCGGCGTCGGTCGCGTCACCGTCGTCCGCATGCTGGCCGAGGCGCGGCTGCGCAACGAGATCAAGATCGCCATTGAAGGTGACCTGTCCGACATCGTCCGCCAGGAGCGGGCGCTGGAGCAGAAGTTCGGCATGCAGCGGGCGATCGTCGCGCCACTCTCCGGCGAAGGATCGGATCCGATCCCGACGATTGGGGCGGCAACCGGTGCCTACCTGTCCGAGGCGATGAAGGCCGGCATGTCCGTCGGCGTCGGCTGGGGCCGCACGCTGACTGGCACCTTGCCCTTCATCAGCGGCAAGCCACTCAGTGATTTCCGCGTCATCTCGCTTCTCGGCGGCGTCGGCGTCGCCCGTCGCACCAACCCGGCTGAATTCGCCTGGCGCTTTGCCCAAGCCTTCCAGGGCGACGGTTATCTCATTCCGGCGCCTGCCGTGGTCGACAGTATCGAGACCAAGCGTGCGCTGATCGAGCGCTGTGGCTTGTCCGAGGTCTTTGCGCTCGCCGATTCGCTCGATGCGGTGCTGGTCAGCGTCGGCGACATTGCCTCGGCCTCGACCTTCTATCGCGGCGGCTTCCTGACCGAGGGCGAGCGCGAGAAGCTGGCCGCCAAGGGCGCGGTCGGCGACCTTCTGTTCCATTTCTTCGACCGCGCCGGAAAGCTGGTCGACCATCCCATCAACCAACTCGGCATGTCGGTCGATGTCGACCGCATCCTGCGCGCGCCGCTACGCATCCTGACTTCCGGCGGTGCAGACAAGATCGACGCGCTGCTCGGTGCCATGAAGCTGGTCAAGCCGACGGTGCTGATCACCGATGAACACAGCGCAAGGCGGATGATCGAAGCGCCCTGAACAACAAACGCCTGCCGTGCTTGTCATCCCTCGGTGTGGCCTGCATGATCGCGGCTTGATCGACCAGCCACCGGACGAACCGGATAGCTTTGCCACCCTTGGAGGTCCCATGCCTGATTTCAACCCGGAGAATGTCCGCTCCCTTGTCAGTAGGGTCATGAGGGCGTCGCCTTCCGACGTCAGGCTTATCGCGCAGCGCCTGCATGACCACGCCGTCGAAGAGCGCATGTCGCCCGAGGCGGCGAGGGCCTTTGTCGCGGAGCTCGGCTATGGCAGCCTCGAAGCCTTCTGTGCCGACATCGGCCTGCCGGCTCACATCGCAGAGCGCTGGGGTCGGTTCGGCGTCTCGGGCGAAATGCGCCAGGTCTTTACTCTCCTTGCCGAGCAGCGCCGGAAGATGGCCGAGGCCATCGCCGAATTCGAAGCCATGACCCATGTCGGCATCGAGGATTTCCTGCGCGAAAGAGGGCTGCTCTAAGCTGCGGCCCGCAGTCACCGAGGCTACCGGGTCAGCGCTGCCGCGCTGTCGCTGTCGGTGATCAGCACATTGGCGTTGACGGCGGCAAGGGCGGCGCGGATGGCCGGGATCTTGCGCTTGCCGCCGGCGGCAAGCACCAGGTTTGGCACGGCGCTGACAGCGGCGAGGTCGATTGCCATGACGCGGTCGTTGACCTCGTGGTCGACCATACTGCCTTCGGCATCGATGAAGTAACACAACATGTTGGCAACAGCGCCCTTGGCCTTGAGCGGGGCGACGAAGGATTGTGGCACTATGCCGTGCCTGAAGATGGTGGCATTGGCCGACATTTCGCCGACGGTCAGCAGGGCTACATCGGCTTTGGCCGCACGCTTGCGTACATCAAGCAATTCCGGCTGGGCCCATAACAGGTCGCGCAGTTCGCGGCTGTGGGTGATGACAGGCGCGGTGATCTGATAGCTGTCGACGTCGAAGGCCTCGGCCACCTTGGCAGCCACCGTCGACGGATTGATCCATTGCGAATGCGGCAGGCTGCCGACGAGAGCAACGACGCTCGCACCCTTGAGGTGCCTACGGCTGAGGAAGCCGATGCTGGAATGGAGTGTGGCCCCGCCGCCGATCGCAAGCGTCATGCCGTCCTGCATCTGCTGGTCGAGATAGAGCGCCACAGAGTGGCCAATCGCCCTTTCCAGATGTTCGTCGGCCGAGGGCGTCGGCACGACGATCGCCGCATCGAGGCCCCAGCGCCTTTCCAAGGCCCGCTCGAGTTCGACCTGCCTGGCGGTCTGGGCGTTTATCGTTGTCACCACCACGCCGTCGGCCGCGCAGGCGGCAAGCGTGCGCATCACCTTGACCCGGCTGACCTTCAACTTGTCGGCTATCTGCTCCTGGGTCAGGCCCTCGACATAATAGAGCCATGCGGTCTTCACCGCGAGGTCGGACGAGACCATGGCGGCACCTGGCTCGACCGGCATTTCCTGCTTGGTGCGCATTCAGTCCGGTCTCCCCCCTCGGCGCCACAACGATTCTGAACAATGGCGTTTCTAGTGTCTCGCGCAAGGGGCGGATGCCCGCCCGGAGATGCCTTTTTACGTCAGAAATTTCGCAATGCAGCATGTTCATTTGTATTTGACACGCAACAAATGATCATATCATAAATGTGTCAGCGTTCCGTCACCCAAGTGTCAAACGCGCTGTGTAGGGAGGTCGTGGCACGCGGATCTGAAGCCGACTTGCCATGTGTGGACACAACAGGAGGTTTCATGAAAACGACATTCGCCAGGCTGGCAGCGAGCCAGTTCGCCTTGGCAGTGGCGCTCTTCGCCGGCGCTGCCAGCGCCGAAACGCTGACCCTTTATACGTCGCAGCCGGAAGCCGATGCGACCAAGACCGTCGAGGCCTTCAAGAAGGTACATCCCGACGTCGACGTGCAGGTCTACCGCTCGGGCACCAGCGATATCCTTGCCAAGCTGGCCGCCGAGTTTGCAGCCAACAGCCCACAGCCCGACGTGCTTTTGATCGCCGATGCGGTCTCGATGGAGCTGCTGAAGAAGGACTCCCGTCTGCAGGCCTATCCCGAGGCCAAGCTCGACGGCTTTGCGGCGGATTCTTATGACGCCGACAAGACGTACTTCGGTTCCAAGCTGATCACCACCGGCATTGCCTACAACACCGCCGCTGCCGAAAAGCCCGAGCATTGGGCCGATCTTGCGAAGCCGGCTTACGCCGACGGCCTCGTCATGCCGAGCCCGCTCTACTCCGGCGCCGCCGCCTACCTGCTCTCCGGCTTCACCGGCAATGCCGACTATGGCTGGGACTATTTCGACAAGCTGAAGGCCAACAACACGATTTCGGTCCGCGGCAATGGTGCCGTGCTGAAGTCGGTGGCGAGCGGCGAGAAGCCTTACGGCATCCTGGTCGACTTCATGGCGATGAACGCCAAGGCCAAGGGCTCGCCGGTCGAGTTCGTCTTCCCGTCCGAGGGCGTGCCCGCCGTCACCGAGCCGGTGGCTATCCTTTCGACGGCAAAGAACGTTGCCGGCGCCAAGCAGTTCGTCGACTTCATCCTGTCCGACGATGGCCAGAAGCTGGCGCTCGAGCAGGGCTACCTGCCGGCCAAGCCTTCCGTCGGCCGGCCTGCCTGGCTGCCAGAAGGCGTCGAGGTCAAGGTCATGAACTTCGACGTCAAGGCGATCGTCGAGAAGATCGAAGCCGACAAGGCCAAGTTCTCCGGCCTGTTCGGCGGCTGATTGTCCAACCCGGAAGGCCATTGGCCTTCCGGGCTCTCTCTCCAGATTTGAACTGGCCGACGTGCCAGTATCGCGTGGCACCCTTGCACGGGAGAGCCGCCCTGTTTTCCGGAACCCGAAAAATGTCTGTCAGGCTGAATCAAGGTCGCGGCCAGGAATGGGCCATGACGGTGGTGGTTGCCGCACTGATCGTGCTGCTGTCCATCCTGCCGATGCTGCGCCTGATCCAGGAGATCTTCGCCCCGGGCGGCACCTTGTCTACCGCGGCGATCAGCGCAGGCCTGACCAATGCGACGACCTGGGTCGCCACCGGCAACACGCTCGTCGTTGGCTTTCTCGGCACCGCGCTCGCCGTGATCCTCGGCACGTCAGTCGCGCTGCTGGTGACCCTCACCGACGTGCGTGGCCGCAGCGCCTTCGTGCTCTGCTATGTCATGCCGCTGATGATCGCGCCGCAGGTGACCGCACTTGCCTGGCTGCAGTTGTTCGGGCCGGCAAGCCCGTTGCTCAAGATGCTCGGCATTGCCCCGCCGCTCGGCAGCCGCAATCCACTCTATTCCCCCGAGGGCATCATCTTGCTGCTCGGCGTTCAATACGGGCCTCTTGTCTTCCTGCTCGTGCGCGCCGGGCTGAGGAAGTTGCCGCGCGAATTGGTCGAGGCTGCCCGCGCCAGCGGCGCCGGCTGGTTCACCGTGCTGCGCACCATCGTGCTGCCGCTGATGACCCCTTCCGTGGTCGCCGCCGCTGCCCTGGCCTTTGTCTCCTGCGTCGGGAATTTCGGCATACCTGCCTTCCTTGGCATTCCCGCCAACTATCTCGTGCTGCCGACGCTGATCTACCAGCGGCTCGCCGGCGGCGGCCCTGCCGTGCTCGGCGATGCGGCCTTCCTGTCGGTGCTGATCGGCCTGATCGCCATGGCCGGCATCCTTGCCCAGGAAATGATGAGCCGGCGCCGCGACTACCGCATCAGCTCGACTTCGTTATCCGCTGAGCCGTATGAACTCGGCAAATGGCGGGTGCCGGTGCAGGTCGGGATGTGGTGCCTGATCGTGCTGATCCTGGCCCTGCCGCTGTTTGGCCTGCTGCTTTCGTCGCTTGTGCCCGGCTATGGCATTCCGCTCAACGCCTCCACCGCAACGCTCGACAATTATCGCTTCGTCCTGTTCGAATATGGCGCAGCCCGACGCGCTTTCCTCAACAGCTTTGCGCTGTCACTCTCCGCAGCAGCCTTCGCGGTGCTGGTCGCGATCCCGGTCGCCTATCTCGTCGCCTGGAGCGGCAAGAAGTGGGTCAAGTACCTGAACCTCGCGGTCGAGCTGCCATACGCGCTGCCGGGCGTGGTGCTGGCGATCGCGTCCCTGCTGATGTTCCTGAAGCCGATTCCGTTCACGGGCGTCCAAATCTACAACACGGTCTGGATCATCCTCTACGCCTATCTCGCCCGCTTCCTTGTCTTGGCGTTGCGGCCGACGATCGCAGGCTACCACCAGATCGACAGGGCGCTCGAGGAAGCGGCACGGGTCGCCGGCGCAAGTCTCTTCACCCGCATGCGCACCGTCATCTTTCCCCTCGTGGCGCCTGCGGCCCTCGCCGGCGGCCTGCTCATCTTCATGACCGCGCTCAGCGAGCTGACCGTCTCTGCGCTGCTGTGGTCCTCGGGCTCCGAGACCATCGGGGTGCTGATGTTCTCCTTCGAGCAAGGCGGCGATTCCAACTACGCGTCGGCAATTTCGGCGATCACCGTGGCGATAACCTTCGTCCTGATGCTGCTGGCAAATCTGCTTGCCGCCCACCTACCCAGCGGAGTGCTCCCATGGCGGGATTGACCATCAACGGCGTCACCAAGACCTTCGGCGATTTCGATGCCGTCAAGGATGTCTCGATCGATGTCAGGGACGGGGAGTTCCTGGCCGTTCTGGGGCCGTCAGGTTGCGGCAAGACCACCTTGCTTCGCCTCGTCGCCGGGTTCGAGAACGTCACCTCGGGCGACATCCGCATCGGCAATGAGATCGTCTCCACCGCGCAAGGCTGTGTTCCGCCGGAGAAGCGGCGCGTCGGCATTGTCTTCCAGAACTACGCTTTGTGGCCGCACATGACGGTTGCTGAAAACATCGGCTATTCGCTCAAGGTCGCCAAGGTCGACGCGGAAACACGCAAGCGCCGGGTCGAGGACGCCATGGCGCTTGTCGATCTCAAGGGGTTTGGTGATCGCCGTCCGGCCAATCTGTCCGGCGGCCAGCGCCAGCGCGTGGCACTTGCCCGCTGCCTTGTGGCCGCACCTTCGCTGGTGCTGTTCGACGAGCCACTGGCCAATCTCGACGTCCATCTGCGCGCAGCCATGGAGGACGAGTTTGCCGCCTTCCACAAGCGCACCGGCACGACCATCGTCTACATCACCCACGATCAGGCCGAGGCCATGGCGCTGGCCGACCGTATCGCCGTCATGGACAATGGCCGCCTGGCCCAGCTCGCGGCACCCCGCGACCTCTATCGTGAGCCGGCCAACGAGATGGTCGCCTCCTTCATATCAGAAGGCATCGTCATTCCCGCCCGGATGCTGAACCCGGCTGAAAGCGGCCACATCAAGGTCAGTGTGCTCGGCCAGGAGGTCGTCGTCCGTTGCCGTCCCGATGAGGCACCACGCGCTGGCGCCAAGATCTGCTGCCGTGCGCCTGATATCTCGGCGGCAGCACCCAGCGAGCCGGGTATCGACGGGACGGTCAGGCGCGCGGTCTACAAGGGCGGCGTAGCACGCATCGAGTTCGCCCCCGATGCGGACCCTTCGGTCACACTGCACTTCGAACAGCCTGATCCCAATCCCTTCGAGGCTGGCGCCAAGGCGCGCGTCCGTATCGCGTCCGGCTGGCTCATTCCAGGCGGTGCCTCGGCATGAGCATGCGGATAGACCTCTGCGGCGGCTTTGGCGAGAAGGGACGCACAAGTGTTGCCATCTCAGGCGGCGGCCGACGCATCCTGCTGGACGCCGGCATCAAGGTCGGTGCTTCCGGCGCGGACTACTACCCGGCGATTCCAGGCGGTGTCGATGACATCGATGCGGTGCTGATCTCTCATGCCCATGAAGACCATGTCGGCGCGTTGAGCTGGCTGCTGGCGCAGGGCTACCGTGGCCGTATTCTGATGACAGCCGAGACACGCGAGGAGGCACCGGCGACGCTCGCCGCTTATGCCGATCCGGACGATTTCAGGCGCTTTCCGCTACCTGACCGCATAGAACTTTTCGAGCCCGGCGACAGCCTGATCATCGACGGGTTGACGATTGCGACAGGCCGCTCCGGCCATGTCGTCGGCGGTGTCTGGTTCGCCGTCGACGACGGCAGCCGCAAGGCCGTCTACTCCGCCGACGTGGTGCCCGACAGCAGCGTCTTCGTCATGGACGCAATGCCGGCTTGCGATCTCCTGGTGTTCGATGCGTCCTATGGTGCTGATCCGGTCGGCGGCGCGGCCCGTGCGCAGGCCATCGCCGAATGGGTCGCTGCCCGTCCCGGCGGATGCCTGCTGCCGACGCCGCTGTCGGGTCGGTCTCTAGAGCTGATGGCCATACTCGATGGTCCCTTTGCCATCCACGCCGGCATGCGGGCCTCGCTCGCCGCCCAGATCGAGGCGAGGGCGGCTCTCTATCCAGCGGTGGTCCCCCGGTTGCGCCGGCGCCTGGCCGAAGCCATGGACTGGCATGATGGCGATGCCTTGCCAGTTTTCCCGTTGCTCGCCGATGACGGCATGGGCAAGGCCGGGCCGTCTGCGGCGCTCCTGCCGCTCGCCGCTGCTACCGGTTATCCCGTCCTGCTCACCGGCCACCTGCCGGCCGGTTCGCCCGGCGAGGCGCTACAGGCCACTGGCCGCGCCGACTGGATACGCATGCCGACGCATCCGACATTGTCGGGAAACCTTGCCATTTGGGAGGGCGCTGGACGGCCGACGGCATTCGGCCATTCCTGCCCGCCCGACATGCTTGCCGAGCTCGTACCCCACATGCCGTCGCTGCGCGTCGACCTGCGCACCGGCGACAGCTACACTCTCGCTGCTTGAGGCCCGCCATGAGAATCCTGATCTGCAACGACGATGGCATCGCCTCGCCGGGCCTTGCCCGTCTGGTGGCGGCAGCGCAAACCATCAGCGACGATGTCTGGGTCGTGGCGCCCGAGCGCAAACACACCGCCGCCGGGCCGTCGCTGACCATGGCCGAGCCGATCACCATGCGCCGCACTGCCGAGCGCTGGTACTCCTGCTCGGGTCGCCCGGCCGATTGCGTCGTCACCGCGATGACCTGGCTGCTTGCCGGCGACGACAAGCCCGACCTCGTTCTCGGCGGTATCAATGACGGCCGCAACGTTGCCGAGGATCTTGCTTATTCCGGCACGCTCGGCATCGCCCGCGAGGCCAGCTTCTGGGGCGTTCCGGCAATTGGTTTCTCGCAGGTCAAGTCGCCTGAGATTCAGCCCGGGGACGATGCCTGGCTCGGCGGCCTGATCGCCGATCTTTGGCGCAAGCGGGCGGAGTGGGTGCTGGAGGGCCACTGGCTCAGCATCAACCTGCCGTCGTCGCTGCCGGCCGAAATCCGTCAGCCAATGATCGGCCGAGACAAGATCGCCCGGCGCTCGGAAGTCGTGGAACAGGACGGCGACCGCACCGTGCTCGTCGTGCCGCGAGGCCGTGAGCGGACGAGTGTCGAGGGCGACGAGAACAGTACCATCGATGCCGGCTACATCACCGTCAACCGCATCAACTGGTTCGGTGAGACGCGCCTTGCCGAGGGCTTTCTGAAAGGGTGATCGGGGGAGCCAGGTCGCCTATGATGGCGGTTGGCGCCGAGATCAGGCTCGCTGTCTCTCCGCCAGCAGAAACGTCGCCAACACACCGCTCATCAGGCCCAGCGCCAATGGCAGCCCCTGATGTCCAATCAGTTGCATCGTGAGGCCAGTCGCTGGCGATCCGACAATGCCGCCGATGCCCCAGGCTAAGGCGAAGCCCGCATTGCCGGCAATCAGTGCCTGGCCGGTGAAACGCTCGCCGAGTTGGATCAGCGCCATGGTGTAGATCCCGAATGAAGCCCCGCCCCACAGGAAAAGCAGGGACCAGATCGGCCATCCGTCGAAGACCAGCGGCAACAGCAGGCAGCCTGCCAGTGACGCGAGGGCACAGAGCAGCATGGCGCGCGCCGAGCCGAACTGCTCGGCCTGGCGCCCGAGCAGGATCTGCAGAAGGGCGTTGCCGGCGATGAAGCAGGTGATCAGCGACGCGATCCTGCCTTCAGCGCTGCCGAGCGCTGCGCCATAGACCGCAAACAGCGAGATGAAGGTCTGCTCGAAGGCGGCGGCGGTGAAAACCGCAAACAACAACAGCGGGGCAAGCACGATGAAGGCGCCGAGCGACGCCTCGCCGCCATGCGCCATCCTTGGCATGCGCGGCGCAACCGCAAGCACGATCATGCCGCAGATGAGGAATGCCAAGATGCCGACCAAAAACGGCGGCCAGCCTTCCGTGCCGACCAGGCCGAGCGACAACGGGCCGACGGCGAAGCCGCCGGAAACGATCGATGAATAGAGGCCCATGATGCGCCCACGGCGGGATGCAGGGGTGATCGTCAACAGCCAGGTTTCGCTGATCACATAGAGCGGATTGGCGAAGAAGCCGAGCAGGAAGCGCAGCGGCATCCAGGCCCACACGTCCTGCATCAGGGCGATCGCGACCAGCGTCGCCGCTGCCAGCATTGAACACAGGATCGCAAGCCGCGCCGCGCCGAAGCGCCGCGTCAACGCCGGAATGACAGGCGAAGACACGATGAAGCCCAGCGGCGTCATCGCCGCCGACAGGCCGATCAGGCCCGGCGTCGTCCCTTGCCTGTCGAGGATGAAGCTGAGCAGCGGATAGGTCAGCCCCTGTGCAACCGCAAACACCGTGACGGTCGAGATCACACCCGCCATCGCGGACCACGGGATCTCTCGCTCCGATGTCGTGCTCTCGGCCGTCATGCGGACCTCGAAACAGGGCAGCCCAGTTCAGGCACGTCGATCTGCCGGCGTGCGGGGCGAAGAAACTGGACGTCAGGTGTCATTGCAGCTTTGCCTCACGCTTGCCAGAAATGCTTGGCGATCTCCATCTCGACCTGTCGTGCCGTCAGGCCGATATCGTCGATCAGATGGGGATCGGATTTCAATTTCTGCTCGAGTTCCCAGCGGAAACGTATCCGCCAGCGCCAGTTTGCGATGGTGCCTAAGGGGGTCGCCGGTCTTGCCCGAGGCGAGGCAGATGCATCCGTGCAAGTATCGTACATGGCAACCTCCTTCCCTTCGACGCGGACTTTCAACCTGAATGAAGAGGACTTCAGCAGAAGACGAACGGCGGCGTCCTTAAGTCCTGCCAAATAGTTCCAAAAACTTCCAAACCGGCTATAGATGCGCCGCATGAAGCGAGCGCGTTTCACCTTTGGTCCGTTCGTGCTTGATCCGGATGCTGGAACGCTGCTCCGGAACGATGATCCCGTTGCCATAAGCCATCGCGGGCTGAAATTGCTCGCAGCACTGGTCGGGCGATCCGGCGAAATCATCGGCAAGGCTGAGTTGATGGATGCGGCCTGGCCGGGCAGCTCAGTCGAGGAAGGCAACCTCGCCGTTCAGATCGCGCAGCTCCGGAAACTGCTCGGTCCCAACGCCGACGGCGGCGAATGGATCACCACGGTCCCTCGCGTCGGCTACCGCTTCACGGGAGCGGTCGAACCGCTTGGCGAAGCCAGGCGAAAGCCTCTGCCACTCCCCGGCAAGCCGTCGATTGCCGTGTTGCCCTTCGTCAATGTCAGCAACGATCCCGAGCAGGGGGCTTTCGCTGATGGATTGACCGAGGACCTGATCACCGACCTCTCCAGGGTTCCAGGCCTGTTCGTCATCGCCCGCAATTCTTCCTTTGCCTACAAGGGCAGAGCGATGGACGTGCGCATGATCGCAAGCGAGCTCGGCGTGCGCTACCTGCTCGAGGGCAGTGCCCGGCGTGACGCTGGGCGGGTGCGCGTCAACGCTCAGCTTGTCGATGCGGTGAACGGCGATCATCTCTGGGCGGAACGCTTCGACCGCGGCCTGGAAGATATCTTCGCCGTCCAGGACGAGGTCACCAGCAAGATCGTCGAGGCATTGCTCGGCCGGCTGCGCACCCCGCCGCCGCGCATCCGGCCCAAAAACCTCGAGGCCTACGACCTGTGCGTCCGCGCCCGCAAACTGATGGACGATTCACCGCAAGCGGCGCGGGAAGCGCATCTGATGCTCTCTCGCGCGATTTCGCTCGATCCCGGCTACGCCGAGGCTCATCGCTGGCTCGCCATGAACCACTGGATGGGATGGGTGCATAGCGGCGGGCCGGCAGAACCCGCCCGCAAGATCGCGCTCGACCTTGCGCGCAATGCGGTGGCGCTTGATCCCGGCGACGTCGGGTGCCGCTGGGTCCTGGCATATCTGCTTGCCTATGCCAAAAGCTTCGCCGAGGCGGACGCGGAATTCGCTAGGGCGATCGAGCTTGACCCGAACGACGCCGACACCTGGGCGGCACTCTCCGACATCGCGATCCTCGCCGGCCGGATCGATGACGGCCTCGACCACATTCGCAAGGCGTTCCGGCTCAACCCGTTTCCGGCAAGCTGGTACTATCTCACGCTTGGCCAGGCGCAGTACGCGGCCCGGGACTATGAAGCTGCCGTCGAGACATTGCTCAAGGACGAAACCTACCGCACGAGCTCGCGCCGTTTTCTGGCGGCAAGCTTGGCCCAATTGGGCCGGCTCGGCGAAGCGCGTGCGGAAGCCGAACTGTTTCTTGTCGGCAACCCCGAATACACCACCCGCCACTGGATCGCGACGGAGCCGTTCCGTGATGACGCCACACTCGAGCATTTCGTCGAAGGTTTGCGCAAGGCCGGCCTTCCGGAATGAGGCGCAAGCAGTTGCCGATCGTCGTGCAATCTGAGTAGTTCCATAAGATAGATTACGCGGCAATTTTGTGTAGCCGGGTGGGTTCTACCTTGAAGTGCGACTTTGCAACGATACCTAGGGCAGCTTGGTGAGCACCACGTCGCGACCCCGATCGCTGTTGAGCACGATCGCGTCGCTCCTGATGCGAACACTGTAGAGCCACGGCAGCACCCAAGGCGCGATACGCCATTGGTCGTGGATGTCGGCTTCGCTCGGGCGAGCGAGGTACATGTCCGCATCACACGCATCGAGCGAAAGCGTTGCTGCGCCAAAAGGCGATGACACGCGCATGGTCCAGCATCCGTCGGCACTGTCGATGCTTGCGGTCAAACCGCTTTCGGCGCTGCTGTATGTTCCAGACGGGTCGTTCCCGATTTGGGTGGGTGCTTCCACCCGTCGATAGCGCCTTGAACGGCCGAACGTTTCGGTTCGTATGGATCCGTCCGCCTCCAGCGAAAAAACAAATGCCGGCAGCGATCCACGGGCGTGGAACTTGCCCGCTTCTGGTTCCTCCAGCGCCGAGACGCCCATGCTGCCAACGATCGCCGGCAGTCCGCCCGACTCCTCGAGTCCGAAGACGAAGCCGCCATCGTCGGATCGCCAGAACCCGTAACGGGTCTCGATAGATGCAATGCCTTCCGGCGAAATCAGGCCGCCTGGGTCGCGGCCAAGCACGATGTCGAGCATGTCGCGCGCGAGCCCAAACGATGAAAAATCATCGTGATTGGACAAGACGATGATGGAGATGTCTTCCGACAGGTTGCGGAAGGATTCCGAACGCGAGCCAGCGATCCAGCCACCATGGCCGACGAGCGGAACGCCCTTGTGGCATGTGTTGACAAGGCCCAGTCCATAGGGCGACGCAACACCGTTGATCGTCACATAGGGCGTTCCCATGCGCTCGATCATCTCGGCTGTGCCTACCTTTGGCCCCCGCAGGTTTTGTTGCCAGATGATCATGTCCGCCAGGGTCGAGACTAGGCCACCTTCCCCGCCGATGGCTATGCCCCAGGCGGATTTGAGCCACTGGCCCTGTGGGCCTCGCCGGTGATGATCTGCCAAGCCGGGACGGATTTCGTCGTCCCTCACCATCAGGTGGGTGTCAGTCATGCCGAGTGGGCCGGTGATGTAGTGCTCAAGCGCTTCGTTGAAGCTCTTGCCTGTTACCTTCTCGATCAGTTCGGACAGCAAAAGAAAATTCGAATTGCTGTAGAGGAGGTCCGTCAGGGGTTCAAAATTGAGCCCCTGTTGCCGTGCGACGATCGCCTTCGCGGCCGACCTGGAAGACGGCGCGGTGATTGGAATACCTGCCATGATCATCGAATCCAGGATGTCGCGAATGCCGCTGGTGTTCGATGCCAGATGGCCAAGCGTCACCTGGCTGCCCCAGTCGGGCAGCCACGGAAAGTGATCTCGTATGTCGTCTTCGAGCGAGAGCTTGCCCTCAGCCTCCAGCATGAGGATCATCAGCACGGTGAACTGCTTGCTCTGGGACGCAATTCGCACAACCGAGCGGTCCGTCAGCGGCGATCGATGGGCCAGGCTGGCAAGCCCCCTCGCCCGCTCGTAGACGGGCCGGCCCTTGTGCAGAACAGCCACGGCGACGCCGGGCCCGTCGGGCGAAGCGACCTCTGAGATACGTGCATCAAGCAGTGCGGTTTCGGTTGATCCGAGGGATCCCGAAAACAAAGAAACAGACATTTGATATTCCGCCGATATTCGCAACAAGAAGCCTGTCCCCGCAGGGCACGGGGACAGGCTGGTCCTTACTTCTCGAGCGACACGTTCCAGAACGAGGCCCAGGGAGACGGCCAGAAGCCCTGCAATCCGGGCGCCTTGGCCGAAAGCGCGCTAAAGTTTCCAACCTTGATTATTGGTGCTTGCTCCATGATCAGCGACTGCACGGTGCCAAAGGCTGCAACGCGCTTCGCCGGATCGGCGGTACCTGTCAGCGCTGTCATCGCATCCGCAATTTCGGGCGTGCTCCACCAGCCGACCGCCGTTGGAGAAAAGATGTTGATCAGCGCCGGCTCCGCCAGGAACGGGCTGTGCGTGATGAAGATGTCCCACAGCTCAGGGTTTAGAATGCGCTGGGTCAGCGTCGCCCAATCGACGACTTCCATTTTCACGTCGAAACCAGCAAGCTTCAGGTATTCTGCGGCGACCAGCGCCATCTTGTAGTGAAACTCGTACTGGCGGCTGGTTAGAATCCGCAGCGGGGTCGGCGTCGTCAGCCCGGCGTCGGTGAGCAGCTTCTTTGCGGCATCGGCATCGCCGACGTCGTAGTTGCCCTCAACTCCGACGTCACTGTGCCATTGGTATGCCTCCGGATACATTGCGCCCTCGACAGCAAAGAACTTCGGGTCGCCAAACGCGGCAGCGAGCATGTCGCTTTCGCTGAGGGCCGCCTGCACGGCCTTTCTCACCTTTACGTCGGCAAGAACGCCTTGCTTGGCATTCATGCGCATCATCAGCCAGCCCGAATTCTGCAACAGCACTGCCTCCGACTTGCTGTCGGTGAGCCGGCCCATCTGTTCGACGGGAAGCGAGTCCGTATATGCGAATTGCCCCGCGATGGCCCCTTCGAGGCGGGTGGAGGCATCGGGTGCCGGAACGAACCGGATTTCGTCGAGATAGGCAATCCTCGCGCCGGCATAACCGGAGCCTTCCTCGGTACGCAGCTTGTATTTGTCAAAGCGCGTCAGCTGGATGTATTGATCCGGCTTGCGCTCCTTGAGCTGATAGGGGCCAGTGCCGATGACGTCGACCATCGGGTCTGCCTGCTTTTCGCTTGGCAGCATGATCGCCGCGGAATTGTTGAATGCAAGCAGCGCCGGCAGGGCTGAATAGGGTTTGGTCAGGGTGATGCGAATTGTCGACTGATCGACGGCCTCGATCTGCTTGACGGTAGGGGCGATCTGCTTGCCCCGGCCTGCGAGCTTCATCCAGCGGTCCAGGGAGGCGACGACGTCTGCGGCATCGAACTGTGTGCCGTCGTGGAAGGCAACGCCCTGGCGCAGCTTGATGGTGTACACCGTCCCATCGTCGCTCACCTCGGGCAAGCTCTCCGCCAATAGCGGCGCGACGTTCCAGTTCTTGTCGAAGGTAAAGAGCGTCTCGAAGATGTGCTGGCTGATCATGCCGACAAGATCTGTCGACGTGACCATCGCGTCCAGCGTTGGTGGCTCTCCAACCGTCGCGACATTGATGATGCCACCCTTGGTTGGCTCCGCATAAGCCGCAGATGCAGTTGAAAGCGCGGCCACCGCAGAAACAAGAGCCAGTCTCATCGTCATAATGCCAGTCCTCCCAGGCTTCCAGTACAATGGAATATATTCCATATATTAGAGGCTAGGCTTTTGTCGGTTGTTGTCAAACCATTTCTGCCGATCCAGTGGCATTGATGCTTGGGCCAATGCACGTGTACGCATCTTCGCCACCCACTTCGGTGAGCGGAGGTCCGTCCGGATAAGGCGGGCTTGAATGGAATGGAACAACATCCCCCGCCAAGACTGCCGTGAAGCTGCGCGTCAGTTGCGGAGCGGCGCCGCGTCCGAGGTTGCCGATCTGGTGGAGCTGATGTCTGGCTGCGGCTGAATTCGATATCGGCAGGCGTGCCAAGCGACGACATCACCTGCCTCTACTGTCAGCTGCGCTGAGCGAACGCGCGGACATATATTGTAGACATATACTTAAACTTCTGCGCATCGTAAAAGAAGTTTTATGAATAGAAGATAGTTTGATAGGTGGTAATCTCCATTGGTCGCATGGGGGTGCGGTGTGGTCGTGTCAAGTATCTTTCCCGAAACGCAACAGACCGGTGCGAATGGATCAAGAATACAAATTCTCAATTATTCAGCCTCAGGTGACACGGACTCAGACCGCTTTAAATCTTGGCAAGAGCTTCTGGCTTCATTGTTCAGGGTGACGCGACCGTTTCATCGGCCTGAGCACAGTTTTTTCGCCTCGCTCACCGTTTACCACCTCGGCCTGGCGCTGGTTTTGCACGGAAAAAGCGATGCCGTTCGCTATTCGCGATCCGATACCAGGACTCTGCGCGATGACCTGGATCATCTTTTCATCCATGTCTGCAGCCAGGGTGGCGGCCGTCTGCGGCACTCCGGCGAGGCCAGCCGACTGAGCCATCTCGACGTCGGAATCGTCGACCTGGCAAGCCCGCTCGACTTCGTCGCCTATGCCAGCGAAAGCGTAAGTCTTGTATTGCCGCGATCGCTCCTGTCCCCTTCCGCGGGCGAACTGGACAGGCAGCATGGGCGCATTCTGTTGCGGGACACGCCGGTCGGCGGTCTGCTGGGACAGCACATCGTCACCTTGTGCCAGACGGCGCCACGGCTCTGGCTCCACGAGGCGGTGGCGCTTGCCCGGGTCACGGCAAACCTCGCCGACACATGCCTGGCGATCGGAGCCGTGTCGCAGCCGGCGCCGGCAACGGCGCCTCACCGCAGTCTTGTCAGGTCCATTCGCCGCCATATCGAAGAGCGGCTGCACCAGCCGGAACTGACACCCGAAGAGCTGGCCGGCGCGTTCCGTATTTCGCGAAGCCAGCTCTACCGGCTGTTCGAGGCATCAGGCGGTGTCAGGCACTATATCAGCCGCCGCCGTCTTCGCCGCGCCCTGCTCGACATCTGCAGCCCGGCCTTCCGCCATCGTCGTATCGGCGACATCGCTTATGATCTCGGCTTCAGGAACGAGGCGCATTTCAGCCGGATCTTCCATGAGGCCTTCGGCAAGTCGCCTCGCGCCGCGCGTGCTGCCGGCCGGCGCGGAGACGCGGAGTGGCTGACGGCCGCCTCCCCTGCGTCGAGCAGCAATCAACTGGAACATTGGCTCAGGGAACTGATGGTCGGCTGACCGGGTGCCGACGCTGGGCGGCGAGACGCCGGGCAGATGCGGCCTGGGACGAGCAGACATCTTTTTTGGACGCCAGCAGCAAGACGTATTTCTGGAATTGATACAGATTATGTCCAGCGGTGTGGCGGAATAATACTTAAAATACTGTGCAATTGTCGAAGATTGTCTAGTGTGTGGAAGTCAAAAAGGCCGCGCGGCTATTGCTAAACTTGCATCTGAATTTTCAACCAAAATTCCAGGAGGCCAAGATGGCGAAGTTGCATGTCTACAAGAAGGTTGGGAAGGTCTGGTCGAAGGTTGCCGATGGTGACGGAACTGTCAGCACCAGCCAGTCGTTCACGATCGACATCACGTCCGGTTCCGTTGCCAGTGGCAACACCTATGACGTCAGGCAGGGGCAGTCGGCGAGCGGCGACCTGTGCAATTGTACCTCGGTTGCCGGAAAGACCGCGACCTTCAGCGCGGCCCCAGCCGACGAGGCCGACATCCAGGAGCGGGAAGCCGCCAGGCAGAATCTCATGGCCTTCTACTCGGCGCTGGATGCCGTGTCCAAGGCGGTGACGGTTCTTGTCGATCTCGACGACCTGGCAACGCTGAAGGCCAACAACTACGCCATGTGTTTTGCCAAGAAGGTTGCGTCCGGCAGCGACAGCGGCAGCTATAACGTCGTATGGCAGTCGCTCACTGCCTATCTCTACAGCACCGCCTTCTCCTGGACGCCGCAGTTTTCGCTGTTCGGCACCAATATCTTCGCCGACACCGTGACTGTGACCGCGACGACCAACCAGCGGACGCTGGGGCTGGGTCAGCAGTGCCTGCTCGACAGCAACGGCATTCTGCAGCCGCCGGCGACCGGCGGTCCGGCCACCGGCGTCACCATGCAGAACCAGTTCGGCCTGATCCATCCGGCGCTGAGCCAGATCTCCACGCTGAAAGGCGTCCAGCAGACGACGCCGCTTTATGTGGCGCCGAGCGGCATTGTCCAGGGTTCGGTCACGCTGACCCCCATCGACACGGTGATGGTCTGGTTCCAGCAGAACATCTCTACGTCGACGATGTTCAGTTCGGCCCGCTCCAACTCGGTGGAGATCGACCTCACCTCGACCAACACCGCCACGCGCCTCTACAAGGGAGGCCAGTGGTCGACACCGTCCTGACCCCTGCCAGACTTCCCGGGTGGCGAACGTCGCCCGGGAAGTCTTTTGCCGGATAACATGGCGAGTTTGATCGGCGCGGATGCTCGCTGCTCCTGTCATGAAACCATCATCTTCTTGTCATCGCGCTGAAATCTCATTGCCCCAAACGAGGACCGCAATTCGTTCAGGCAAAGAGGTTTCCCATGTCACGCAAGCTCCTGCTTTTGACGTCCGCGCTGGCGGCGTCCGCAGCCTTCCCTGCTTATGCCGACCAGGCGTTCAACCGGATCGCCACCTTCCCGGTCGCCACCAATCTGCCGGCCGGCGTCGACGCCGCGACCCCGACGTCGTCGGAGATCATTGCCGCCACCGAAGACGGCATGACGCTGGTCTATTCGGACAGCCCACTCGGCGCCGTCGGCTTCATCGATATCACCGACGCCAAGGCACCGAAGGCCGCCGGCATCGTCAAGATCGAAGGCGAGCCGACCTCCGTCACGGTGCTGGGCGGCAAGGTCTTCGCCGGCGTCAACACCTCGAAGAACAAGCAGGAGCCATCGGGCAACCTGACCATCATCGACCTCGCCTCCAAGGCGATCGACGCCTCCTGCGATCTCGGCGGCCAGCCCGACTCGGTGGCGCTGAGCAAGGACGGCAAGCTCCTCGCCATCGCCATCGAAAACGAGCGTGACGAAGAGCTGAACGAAGGCGCACTGCCACAGCTGCCCGCCGGCAACCTCAAGATCGTTTCCCTGAAGGACGGTGCTGTCGATTGCGCTTCGATCAAGACGGTCGACCTGACCGGCATCGCAGCTGTGTCGCCGGAGGATCCGGAGCCGGAATTCGTCGCCTTCAATGAAGCCGGTGAGATTGCCGTCACGCTGCAGGAAAACAACCACATCGCCATCGTCGATGCGGCCTCGGGCAAGATCGTGTCGCATTTTTCGGCTGGCGAAGTGACGCTCGAAAACGTCGACACCAAGAAGGACGGGGCGCTCAGCTTCACCGGCAAGGTCGAGAACGCACCGCGCGAACCCGATGCGGTCAAGTGGCTCGACAATGACCGCCTCGTCGTTGCCAATGAAGGCGACTACAAGGGCGGTGCGCGGGGCTTCACCATCTTCTCCAAGACTGGCGAAGTGCTCTACGAATCCGGTCCGTCCTTCGAATACCAGGCGGCCGCCGCTGGTCACTATCCCGACGCCCGCAACAAGAAGGGCATCGAGCCAGAAGGCCTGGAGTTCGCACAGTTCGGCGACCAGAAATACATCTTCGTTGCCGCCGAGCGCGCGTCGTTGATCGGCGTCTACAAGGACACCGGCAAGGAACCGGAATTCGTCCAGCTCCTGCCCTCT
Source organism: Aminobacter sp. LjRoot7 (assembly GCF_964252895.1). Lineage (NCBI taxonomy): Bacteria > Pseudomonadati > Pseudomonadota > Alphaproteobacteria > Hyphomicrobiales > Phyllobacteriaceae > Aminobacter > Aminobacter sp. LjRoot7. Next base: position 182,651 of record NZ_CAXUPX020000009.1, on the reverse strand, counting down.
GGTATCGGTCCGGAGGGCCTCGTCGCCGTCCCGCAGCGCAACCTGCTGGTCACTGCCAACGAGACGGACCTCGTCGAGGACGGCCTCGCCCGTTCGCATGTCATGGTCTATGAGCTCGGCGAAGGTGCCGCCAACTATCCGCAGATCGTGGCCGCTCCCAATGATGACGGCACGCCGCTCGGCTGGGGTGCGCTCTCGGGCCTCGCCGCCGATCCCAAGGAGGCCGGCAAGCTCTATGCGGTGTCGGACTCGGTCTACCGTTCGGCGCCGGCGATCTTCACCGTCGACACCACCAAGACCCCTGCCCTGATCACCGCAAAGACCGTCGTCACGCGCGATGGCAAGCCGGCCCAGAAGCTTGACCTCGAAGGCCTGGCACCGGACGGCAAGGGCGGTTTCTGGCTCGCCTCTGAAGGCCGCACCGACAAGCTGACCCCGCACGCCATCTTCAACGTCAACGCCAAGGGCGAGATCAAGGAAGAGATCGCGTTTCCGGCCGAACTGCTGGCGCACGAGACCCGCTTCGGCCTCGAAGGAATCACCACGCTCGGCGAAGGCGACGACCTCACCCTGGTCATGGCGATCCAGCGCGAATGGGCCGACGACCCCAAGGGCCAGGTAAAGCTTGTCGCCTACAAGCCCAAGGACAAGGAATGGTCGGCAGTCCGCTATCCCCTCGACAAGACCGAGAAGGGCTGGGTCGGCCTGTCGGAGATTGCCGCCCACGACGGCAAGCTGTTCATCGTCGAACGTGACAATCTGATCGGCCAGGAAGCCTTCAACAAGCGCCTCTATTCGGTCGCGCTCGATGGCTTCAAGCCGGCCAAGCTCGGCGGCGAGCTGCCGGTTGTGGAAAAGACGCTGGTGCGCGATCTCGTGCCCGACCTCAAGGCCGCGACCAAAGGCTACGTCGTCGACAAGGTCGAAGGCTTTGCCATCGATGCGTCAGGCGAAGCCTTTGTCGTCACCGACAATGACGGCGTCGACGACTCCTCGGGCGAAACGCTGTTCATTCGCCTGGGCAATATCGCTGCCATCAACTGACCGGACGGCGAGAGCCGAAACGACAACGCCGCGGCATCGATGCCGCGGCTTTTTCTGTCCTGTGCGACGGATGTTACCTGCCGCCTTGCCGCTTCAGTCGATTTGCAACACCAGCGCCGGATGCAGCTTCTTCAGGTTTGGCAGCGACTTGGACTGCCAGGGAATCTCGGAGCTGCCGCGCACGACGAGCTGAACGTCGGGGTGTTTGCGCACTTCGATGGTGAACTTGGCCAGAAGATTGATGCCGGATGAGTTGAGAAACTCGAGGTCGGTCAGGTTGAGCGTCATGGTTTCAGGCTTTTCGGCCAGGATGGCCGTCATCACCGCCAGTACCGGCGCGTAGGCTTCCGAACCAGAAAGCCGCATGGAGCCGTCGAAATAGACATCGCTGTTTTCGGTCCAGACGCGATAGTCATCGGTTCTTACTTCCATGGGCGCCTTCATTCTTTCTTTAGTGAGCCTGCGAGATCGGGATCGTGGCATAGGTCTCGACGTGAACCCGGTTGCTGGATTCAACCGGGCTGAAGATCCATGCCAGTCGGGCGCCATAGTCGCTCATCAGCGTGAGCAATCCAAGCCCGGAGCCGGTAGCATCGGGATCGGCGGCATTTGCCTCAATCTGCTGGATCAAAAGGTCTCCCGGATCACCTATGGTAATCTGGGAGAGAAGCTTCTGAAACGTCACCGCGGTCTTGTCGGCAACGACGTTGGAAACCTTAACTTTGAAGTTGTTTGAGTCCATTGATGCTTCGACGATGATCTCGCCCGGCTCGCGAAACTTCACCGCATTCTCGATCAGTTCGTTGACGAGGTATCCAATGCTGTGGCGCACTTCCTTGTAGTCGTTTCGCGATGCGTGGAAGGGCAGCGCGAAAAGATCGGCGATGAAATCCGAAGTCGTTGCGCAATGGTGCCATTTCAGGTCCAGCGGCCCGTCAAACAACCTGACGCGGCTGATATTGTCGCGCATGCCCATCGCAATGTCGGCCGGACCATACATAGTTGTCATGTGCTCACCTGTGCCTCATGACGACGAGTGTAATATCGTCGTGTATCTTCCGTGTGCCGATATATGCCATCAGGTCATCGACAATTCCCGTCTTGATCTCTTCCGCGCTGCTACCATAGCGCGACCGTGCACTTTCGCTGAGCCGGTCGAGGCCGAACAGCTTGCCGCCAGACCCCTCTGCTTCGGTCACGCCGTCGGTGTGAAGCACGATGACGTCGCCGCTACTGAACGGGATATTGCGGGTGGCTACGAAAGGCGAAATGTCGCGCTCAAGGCCGACCGGCAGGCCGAGGTCAAGCGTGTCTATCCGCTCGACCTTGCCTCCGGCGCGGACAACCAGAACCTCTTCATGCTGACCCGACAGGACGAGGCGCTCGTCTTCATAGTCGAGGAAGGCCAGTGAAAGGTGTTTGTCGGAATTGGTGCGCTCCAGGTTCTTGAAGATGGCGCGATTCAGCCGATCGAGGAACTGGCGGGGATTGTCCTCGCCCGTCTCCTGCAGCGCGCGCGCAACCGACTGCACCATCAGCATCAGCACGCCGCTCTCCAGGCCGTGCCCGGTAACGTCGCCAATGCCGATCTTCAGGCGGTTCCCATCCTGCAACACGTCGTAATAGTCGCCACCGACCTCGTCGGCCGGCCGCATATAGGCTGCGATTTCGATGCCGGGGATCAGCGCCAGTTCGCGCGGCTTGGGCAGCACCATCATCTGGATCTGGCGCGCGACGTCAAGTTCGGCGCCGAGGCGCACGTTTTCGCTGCGCAACTTTTCATTGAGCGAAGAGATTTCGACATTGGCGTCTTCGAGATCCCTGGTGCGTTCATCGACCAACTGTTCAAGGTTCTCGGTGTGGAAGCTAATCTGCTCAGCCATGCGGTTGAAGGCCACGCCAACCTCGCCGACCTCGTCTTTGGACGGGATGTTGACGCGGACGGAATAGTCCTTCGCCTGTAGCCTTCGGGCCCCGGCGGCAAGGGCGCTGAGGCCCGCCGTGATACGTTTGGACAAGCCAAACACCGCGGCAAACACGATCATCAGAGACACGATGATCGCCAGGAGCTGGTAGAGCAGGATCCGGTTCGTCGCCTTCGAAATGCTGTCCTGTGCTGCAAACAACGCGGCATAGATCTCGCGCTCGGGCACGACGATGCCGACCGACATCGCCTGTTTTTCGATAGGCCCTGTGGTCCACAGATTGGTCGGCTTCAGCCCCTTCAGGACAACGATGTAAGGAACGTTTTCGCCGTCCTCCTGCAGCAGCACATGCTGGATCACGCCGTCATTGCTGCTATTGAGGTCGAGGGTCGCGATCGCGGGCTGGGTGCTGGAACGCAGCGAGCGCTCCAAGCCTGTGACCCCGTCCGTACCCTTTTCATTCGAGGAAACCAGCCCGATTGTTGCTTCGCTCTTCGGGTTGATGGCCACCACGTTGCCGTTCGGCATCGTCAGGAAACCGAAGCCGGTTTCAGCGATCTTGACGTTCTCGACGATCTCGGCGAGTTGGTCGAGGGTGATATCGGCGCCGGCGGCACCTGCCACGCCCGTGCGGTCACGCGTCCACAGCGGATGGAAGAAGCTGACGATCAGCTTGCCGGTGATCGCGTCAGTGTAAGGCGCGGTCTGGGTGATGTCGTTGTCGGGGATGAAACGCGACGCTGGGTCGAGCGCCCATTTCTGCCACGAGCCATAGATGCCGGGGAAGAAGAACTCCCAGAATTCCGAATTGTTGTGACCGGGATAGAGGCGGTCGAAGGTCTGCGCCTGGTCCGTATAGGGCGCCGTCCTGAAGATCGGGCGCTCCTTCGGGCCGATGTAATACATCTGCAGCTTTGACGAACCGCTGGTCAGCAGGCTCGGCGCGACGAGGTCGAGCACTGCGCTGTTTTCGATCTCTTCCTGGACCGCCGGCAGCGGCTTGTGGTCGGGGCCAAGCAGGTAGCCCCAGACGCTGACCACGGACGGTGCGCCGGGCAGGTTCTGCGCCCACTGTCCCTTGGTGTCATAGACCACATTCACTGAAGCCGCGGCCTGGTTTGCCAGCGTGGCGCCGACCTGTTTTTGCCGGTCGGGATCGTCGATCTGCCCCTGAATCACGCCTGCCAGCGTCTTGACGTCGGCATGGACGCGGTCGAGCAACAGGTCGACCCGCGAAGCCGTCGACTCGGCATAGGAGCGGATATATTCTTGGTTTGCCGTCGTCAGGCCGGCGCCGACCTCCGAGGTCGCGTCCTGCGACAACCGCTGCACGTTCCACAGTGCAAGGCCGCCGCTCATCAAAAGGTCGAACAGGACCGCTCCGCCCACCACCAGCACGAACTTCGCGCGGAAGGAATGCAGTCCGAAACGTGGGGTGTCCTGTATCTCCGTGCTCATAGCGGCTTCTGCCCCGAGGCAGCCCAGATTGGCCAGCCGGCATACCCTTTCGGGTGGAGTGCGGCGGAGATGTGGTCCTTGAAACCTTGCCTGAACTGCTTGATGAATTCGCCAGAATCGCCGCGCTTGACCGCCATGTCGCCAGCATAGACGTCTTCCCATGCGGCGATCATGTCGGCAAAGTCCTTCGGGTCGCCGTCGAGATTTGTCACCATGAACGACTCGACGCGGATGTCGTCGAAGCCGGCATCGGCCAGGTAGCGCCGGCTCTTTGGCCCGAGCTCGACGTCCATGTCGAAGTGTTCGAACAGTTTGGCTACCTCGTTGTAGGTCCAGCGGATGCTCTCGCCGCGCGGTTCGCCTAGGCAGTGCGAGTTCTTCTCGTTGGTGATGTAGACCCGGCCGCCCGGCTTGCAGATCCGGAACAGCTCCTTGAGGATCTGCGCCGGACGATTGAAGATCTGCAGCGAGTGCCGGCAGGTGACGAGATCGAACTGGTCGTCATCGAGCAGCATCTCGGAGGCATCGCCATAGGTGTATTCGATGCCAGTGATGTCGAACTCGCTGGCGACGTTTCGAGCATAGGCCAGGCTTGACTTGGAATGATCGAGGGCGACGATCCGCGACGGCTCGAACTCCTTCTGAACCAGCACGGCGAAATCGCCGATGCCGCAGCAGATGTCAGCCATGACGATGCCCGGACGCATGCCGTGGCGTGGCAGGATCGAGCGCTCGTGCCGCCAGGTCATCTTGGTCTGGGTCCGCAGGATGGGGATGAAGCCACCCTCTTCGAGGAAGCTCTGGCCGGGATAGAACTCGCTGTCATATTCCTCGACAGTGATGCCCGGCTCGATCTTGCTGAGGCGACCGAACTTGCGCGTCGTCCAGCCGACGACGCTGGAGGTAATGACAACGAATCTCAGGTCCGGCCTGACCCGGCATGCGTCGATGATGACGCGTGAGAAGGCATGGAACGCAGTGTTGTTCATCTGCGCGAGGCGTCTGACATTGATGTAAAGCACGCCGCGGACGCTTTCGATGGATTCCTTCAGCAGGCCTAGGCTAGGCGCCAACTCATCAATCGTTTGCGGGCGTACCGACCCGGCAAGCGAGAATTCCTGGTTGTTCAGGTCAAAATGCGCCTTGAAGCGCCCCGATATGTTGGAGGGGTGAGGATGTGCAGTCAATTTGCCAGGCCCCCGAGCGGAAGATCGACGACGATCGTAACCGTATCGGCATCGACCTCTTCAAGCCGAAGCGTGGCATTGTAGTTAACGGTCAGTTCGAGAAGCATCATGTCGCGACTAGGTGCGACATCGCCTGAAAGCGAACTCAGATAGCGCGCCTGCCGATCGGCACCCTGGACCCGCGCAACGGCGGCCTCCAGGAAGGCGTGCTCTTCCTTGCTGCAGGCAAACGTCAACTCGATCCGGTCGGTCTCATCGAGGCGAGACAGCCGGCATTCGAGTGCGCCCCCAGAGTGACGGGTCCTGAAAGTGACCTCCAGCAATTCATTCAATGCGGATGAAAAGAGATTTGAAAACAGAACGGAGTCGGGCCTGTTATGGCTGATCGTACGCGCCAGATAGCTCGAAATGTAGTCGCAATGCGCCCAATTCGAAAGGAAAGATGCGATCTCCATGTCGACCTGGATCATCGTGCGAAAACTTGGGTCCGCATTCGCATCTTTCGTAGGCATGTCACCCTCTTATCGTTGGCCGGGCAACAGGATTGCTCGGCTTATTTGCGGTGCCCGGCCCGATGTTGGTTGGGCCTGACACTATCCGTATGTATGGCCTTGTTCGCCTGCCCCGTCGAGGCAAGCTTGTTGGGTGTTGCCTGTCGTCATGATCGGTCTTGTTCTTGCGGCGCTTTCTGCTCCGCCGGCGGGCGGTCCGCAAACTCACCCGTCGCGTCCGCCCCCATCGGCCGCCCGAGAAAGTTCCCCTGCAAGCAATCACAGCCCTCTTCGATCAACCAGTGTGCCTGGCCGGCCGTTTCGACCCCCTCCGCGGTGACGCTGATACCCAGGCCGTGTGCCAGGCTCATGACAGACCGGACGATGGCCTGGCTCTTGCGGTCGGCAACCAGGTCCTTGATGAAATACTGGTCGATCTTCAGCGTATCGAACGGAAAATTCTTGAGATAGCTCAGCGACGAGTAGTGCGTGCCGAAGTCGTCGAGGGAAATCCGGATTCCCAGGACATTAAGGGTGTTGAGAGTGTCGAGATTGTCGACCGTCTGCTCCAGCAGCACCGTTTCGGTGATTTCGAGCTCCAGGCGGTCGGCCCGGATGCCGACCTTGTCGATGATCTGTGCCACGGTATCGGTGAGAGAACCGCTCAGGAACTGCGCCGGCGACAGGTTCACCGCAATGCTCAGAGAAGAAGGCCAGGTCATCGCTTGGCGGCAGGCTTCCTCGAGCACCCAGCGGCCAATGTCGTCCATCAGGCCGTCGGCCTCGGCGATCGGAATGAACACGTTCGGCGGAATGAGGCCAACCTCGGGGTGGTGCCATCTCAGCAGCGCCTCGAACCCGATCACCGTTGATGGTGGGCGAATGAGCGGCTGATATTCGAGGTAGAGCTCCTGCCGCTCCAGGGCCATGCGCAGGCTTCGCCGCAGGTTCTCCCGCTGTTCCAGGAGCAGCATCATCGAGCGATTGAACGTGCGGGCGCAGCCCCGGCCATCGCGCTTGGCCGCGTAAAGGGCGATGTCGGCCGCCTTCATCAGCTCTTCGCTCTCGATCCCGTGCTGGGGGCCGAAGGCGATGCCGACGCTGGCGCCAACAAAAAGCGGTATGTCGTTGATGACGAAGGGCGCCTTGAAGGCATCGACGATCGCCTGCGCGAGCCGCTCGGCGGCCATGGGCTGCTGCTTGCCGGCCTGGATCACCGCGAACTCGTCGCCGGCGTATCTGTAGGCGGCATCACCATCCTGCAGGGCGCCGCGGATCCGATTTGCGGCAAGCTGCAGCAAGGTGTCGCCGGTGCCATGGCCAAGCGTGTCGTTGACCGATTTGAAGTCGTCGAGGTCGATCTGCAGCAGTGCCGACTTGTCCCGGGAATCGCCGCTTTCCGCCAGGACCTCGTCCAGGCGCTCGCTGAAGCGGCGGCGGTTTTGCAATCCGGTCAAGGCGTCGTGCGTCGCCTGATGCTGCAGCAGCTTCACGCGATCTGCTTCTTCGGTGGCAGCGCGACCGTCCTGCCCTGTTTCCGCAGTCTCTATGATGCCGACGCCATCAGCCATTCCGAAGCAGAAGATGGTGCCCGCCGGCTGGCCCGACAAAGCCTTGAGCTTGATTCGGGTTGACGAACCGTCGCGCGCGGCGAGCTGCATTGCTGCGCGAAGCTCGGTTTCACCAAAGTTCGGGTAGATTTCCCAGGCCATGGCACCGGGGGTCATTGCGTTTCCGCGAATGCTTTTCAGCCTGGCCGAGCAGTCGGTCAGCCGGAAATCGTGGTCATAAAATGAAACAAGATCAGCGGTGTTTGCCAGGAAGCCTGCAAAGCGTCCATCATGGACCAACGAGAGGTTCGAGGGCCCCGGCCCTCCACCTCTTTTGCCCCCAGCCTTCGGATACCCAAACCAATTCCAAAAGCGGTACAAGTCCGCATCTCCTTACCGCATGACGTAAAGTTAGCACAGCGGAACAAGGGCTTGCAAACTGCTGGCGTGGGAACTCCACAGCCCATCCTTTGACGTCTGCTGTCATATTGCATTCTGCTAACAAACTTAGAGGGACCTCTTATCGCGTCCGCGAATTGACGAGTCCGATCACAAAGCAGGAAGCTGGAAGGAACTGTTAACCACTCGCTTCCTATTGCTCGGGGGACGTTTCATCAGCGAGTCTTGAGTATGGGAAGCACGCGTTTGCCTCGAGTGAATTTTTCGAACCAAGCCTCGCACGATGACCGCCCAGATCGCCCTGAAAACAAGGGTGACAGGACGCATGTGCCCTCGCCGGCCGATGGCCCCGGCTGGCAGGACTATTTCTACCTGGCGCCCAATGTGCGCTTCACCCGCACGCCCGACTACGACGCCGCCAAGCGCCAGGCATACGAGGCGGCGGAGGCCGCCCATAATGAAGCCCAGGCGAATGTCGCGGCAGTTCAGCCGCAGGCAAGCGAGCGCGCGGTAGCTGCCGTGCCTGTTGCCGCTCCTGCTCCGGCCAGGCCGGCAACCGTGACGACAGGGGCCCAGGTCGTGGAAGCCTTGCAGGCGCAGATCGCCAGCAGGACCGCAGCACAGGCGGTTCAGGCACACTCGCCCGCGCGGCAAGCCGCAGCAGTCGTGCAGCCGGCCGCCTCGCCGCCACAGTCGGCAGCCAAGCCTGCAGATACCGGTGTGGCCGCCGCAGCCCAGCCGAAGAAGGCTAGGTGGTCCTATCTTTCCGACCATGCATTTTTCGAGCTGATGGCGCCAAACACGTCGGACGGTCCTTCGCCGACCGTCCCGGTCGTTGCCACCCGTCCGGCGCCCGTACCGGCCGCCCGGGTTGCGCCGGCGCCGATCGTCACCAGGCAGCCCGAGATTCCGGCAGCGGAACTCACAGCGCTGTTCCGTGTCATCGAGTGCATTCCGCCCCACCAGGTCATGACAGCGCCGGCAGCGCCCGCCAACTCCAACCAGGCGACCCTCGAAGCGCCCGCGACTGCCGAGCGCGCTGAGCCCGCTCCGGTCGTCGCAACGGCGCCAGAGCCAGTCAACAGTGGCGTCACGGAGCCGTTGGCCCCGGCGCGTGCGGTGTCGCCCTTGCCCCTGATGGGCAGGATCGTGCCGGCAACTACTGGCGATGCCTATGAACTGCCCTCCGAGGAGCTGTTGCAGCTGCCCCCTGCAGGCCAGGGGTTCTACATGTCGCAGGAGCGGCTGGAGCAGAACGCCGACCTGCTGGAAAGCGTGCTTGAGGACTTCGGCGTCCGCGGCGAGATCATCCATGTTCGCCCGGGCCCGGTGGTGACGCTCTACGAGTTCGAGCCGGCGCCGGGCGTGAAGTCCTCGCGAGTTATCGGCCTTGCCGACGACATCGCCCGTTCGATGTCGGCGATATCAGCGCGTGTCGCCGTTATCCCTGGCCGCAACGTCATTGGCATCGAGCTGCCGAATGAGACGCGCGAGACGGTCTATTTCCGCGAGCTGATCGAGTCGGACGGCTTCCGCAACACGGCGTGCAAGTTGGCGCTCTGCCTTGGCAAGACGATCGGCGGCGAGCCGGTCATCGCCGAGCTCGCCAAGATGCCTCACCTGCTGGTCGCCGGCACCACCGGTTCGGGCAAATCGGTCGCCATCAACACCATGATCCTGTCGTTGCTCTACCGGCTGAAGCCGGAAGAGTGCCGCCTGATCATGGTCGATCCGAAGATGCTCGAACTCTCCATCTATGACGGCATCCCGCATCTTCTGACGCCTGTGGTCACCGACCCGAAGAAGGCGGTCACTGCGCTCAAGTGGGCGGTGCGCGAGATGGAGGACCGCTATCGCAAGATGGCTCGGCTCGGCGTGCGCAACATCGACGGCTACAACGAGCGCGCCGCGATTGCCCGCGACAAGGGCGAGACGGTGGTGATGCAGGTGCAGACCGGCTTCGAGAAAGGCACCGGCGTGCCCTTGTTCGAGGAGCAGGAGATCGACCTCGCGCCGATGCCCTACATCGTCGTCATCGTCGACGAGATGGCCGACCTGATGATGGTCGCCGGCAAGGAGATCGAAGGCGCAATCCAGCGGCTTGCCCAGATGGCCCGCGCCGCCGGCATCCACCTGATCATGGCGACGCAGCGTCCTTCGGTCGACGTCATCACCGGCACGATCAAGGCCAATTTCCCGACCCGCATCTCGTTCCAGGTGACATCGAAGATCGACAGCCGCACTATCCTTGGCGAACAGGGCGCCGAACAGCTGCTCGGCCAGGGCGACATGCTCCACATGGCCGGTGGTGGCCGCATCTCCCGTGTCCACGGCCCGTTCGTCTCGGATGCCGAGGTCGAACATGTCGTCACCCATCTCAAGGCACAGGGGCGTCCCGAATATCTCGAGACCGTCACCGCCGACGAAGACGATGAGGTGCCGGAAGCCGAGGACACGCCGGTCTTCGACAAGGGTGCCGTCGCTGCCGAGGATGGCGACTCGATCTATGACGAAGCGGTGAAGGTGGTGCAGCGCGACAAGAAGTGCTCGACCTCCTACATCCAGCGCCGTCTCGGCATCGGCTACAACCGTGCCGCGTCGCTGGTCGAGCGCATGGAAAAGGAAGGCCTTGTCGGCGCGCCCAACCATGTCGGCAAGCGCGAGATCATGGCCGGCCGCCGCGACCACACGCCAACAAACGACGACCAGGACTGATCATAGGTCTGGTTGAAAGACAGGGCGAGACCAACCGCCCTGCCCCCGCCTGCGCCTACTTGATGGCCTGCAGCTTGTCGATCGCGGCGGTGAAGCCCGCCAGCGAAACCGGGATCGCCACCGCCTTGCGCGTGACCGATTCCATGCCGACGTTCAGGTTTGTGCCGGCCTTCATCGCCGTGATCAGTTCCGGCGTCAGTGGTGCCGCGGCATAGGCTCCGTTCTGGTCGCTCGTCTGGATCGCGACGGTCACCTTCTCGCCCTGGTCGATCTGGTAGGACGCGCCGGACGGCAGGAACAGTCCATGCGGCAGCGCAAGCAGCATGGCGAGCCCGCCCTTGGCGTTTTCCTTGCGAATAGTGACCGTCAACACACGCTGACCTGTCTTTGACTCGGTCAGATTCTGCGACACCTGGCATTGTAGTTCGTTGATTGTCGCACCGCTGGCGCAGTTGACTGCCCATGGATTTGCTTCGACCGGCTTGGCCTCGGCGGGCTTGGCTTCCTGCGCGAATGCGCTGCCGGCAAACAACAGCGCAAGCACAGCAGCGCCGATGTTGACAGCTCGGACGGGCGTTGTCGTTCGCACGGAATTGGGGCTCATTTTGCTTGCCTTGGCTGGGGATAAACTGGTTCGACTTGGATGAACTTAGGCTGAAAAAAGCGCGGGTTCTGTTGCTCTACTGCAACAAAACTTCTTTTTATGCTAATACACGCAATAGTGGCGGAAAATCCTCTTGCAAGGCGCACGCATTGGTAGACCTATCAGCAAAATCAAGAACGCCCCCCTTGGACTGGATCTTTAATGCACTCGCGTTTGCTGCCCAACAACGCAATGCATACCGATGTGGTAGCCGCTCCGGTGAGCGGCCCGCAAGTTTCGGCCGAGTATAGACTGACGCGTCGTGCCAGAAGTCTTTTACGGACATCGGCCCTGTCGACGATCGCCTTTGCACTCTCGGGCATGGCGGCCTTTGCCGAGGAAGGCGGGCTGTGGCAGTCGCAGGTGCGCGCCATCGTCGGCGCCAACAATGATGGCGCCACTGCTGCTCTGGAAGGTTTCGTTCCGCTCAAGCAGACGGCCGAATCGGTACTGTTCCTCGATGTCAGGGCCAAGCACGACTTCGAGGACGGCTTTGGCCAGGATTTTGGCATCGGCATACGCCGGATCGTCAATCCGGACCTGATGTTGGGCGGCTATGCCTACATCAACACCCAGAGACAGGACGGGCATCAGTTCACCGGCGCCACGCTGGGCCTCGAAGCGATCACGACGAATTTCGACGCGCATGTGAACGTCTTCCTGCCGATCAGCGGAGACCGGGCCGAACAGTCGACCAACTCCAGCCTGTCTATGGTCGGCAACCAGCTGCTCGAGCAGATATCGGTCATCGACCGGCGCAATTACGCCGCCTGGGGCATTGAGGGCGAGATTGGCGCACAGGTGCCGGTCGCGCTGCCCGAGAACCATGCGCTGCGGCTCTCCATCGGCGCCTACCATTTTGGCGACCCCGACGGCGATGACGACAGCATCACCGGTGGCAAGGCCGGCTTTGAATATCAGATCGGCGATGTCTTTGGCAGCGGCTCGTCCCTTGCCTTCGCTGGTGAGGTGCGCAACGACAACCGCGACGACACCCAGTTCGCCGGCAGTGTTCGGCTGACGATCCCGTTCAATCGGGGTGGCGAGGCCCAGGGCGACGCCGAAGGCCCGGAACCGGTCTATGCCGTCAGCGAAGGCTTGCGCAAGCGGGTCAACGAGCGCGTGCGCGGCGACATCGGTGTCCGCATCGAGGGCAATGAAAAGCTCGTCAGCTCGTCGACGCGGGTGGCGATCAATGCCGTGACCGGCACGGCGTTCGGCAAGTTCTTCTTCGCCGATGGCGCCAACACACTCGGTCTCGGCACGTTGGGCGACCCAACGACCCTGGACGACGCGGTCACCAATGCGGGTGCCAACGGCTTCGTCGTGGCACTCGGCGGCAGCGGCAACCTGCTGACGGCGGGCGTGACATTGGCCAATGGCCAGACCGTCATCGGCGGCGGAGAGAGCGTGACGGCCCAGCTGTTTGGCGGCGGCACCGGCAGCTACAATCTCGGCGGCAGCAACGGCACCATCGCGGGCACCAATCCGGCCAACAACGTCATTACGCTCGGCAACGGCAACACGCTGAGGGGCATCACGATTACAGGCGGTGCCGACGGCATCTTCGGCAACAACGTCAACGGTGCCACGCTGACCAGCGTGACCGTCAGCGGCGCTGGCGGCCATGGCGCCAGCTTCACCGGCACTTCGACCGGCATCAAGGGCTCCAATTTCACCTCGACCGGCAACGGCCTCGACGGCCTGCACATCGTCGGCAATGGCACCTACAACTTCACCGGCACGACCCTGCTGCAGGACAATGGCGACGACGGCCTGGATATTGCCGGCCAGGGTACCTACACCTTCGCCATTCTGAACGCGCAAGACAATACGGATGCCGGCATCTACGTCGCCGGCACCTCTGTTTCGGGCAGCTTCGCCACCACGGGCGGTACCGTTTCGGGCAATGGCGGCATCGCCGTCTTCATCGATCCGATCACGGCCAACGTGACGTTGAATTCGATCAGTCACAGTGGCGGCACGTCGGGTGTGGTGCTCGACAACCTCGCCGGCAGCTTCACCGTCACCGGCCAGACCACAATCTCGAACACCTCGGGCCCGGCGATCGACATCGTCAATTCGCCGGCGTCGATCCGCTTCGGCGACATCAACATCACCAATCCGGGCGGCGACGGCATTTCGTTTGCCGGCGTCAACGCCACTGTCGTCGCCGGCAACATCGTCATTTCAGGCTTGGGAGTTGGCACTGGCCTCGACTTCTCCGGCAGCAGGACGAACTTCACCGCCCAGTCGGTCAACATCACCGGAACCGGCGCCGGCTCGATCGGCATCGATCTCGCCCAGACCGTCGGCGGCTCGACGATCGTCATTAGCAATGGCGGCGTGATTGCCAATGTAGGCACCGGCGTCCGCCTCGGCATCTCCGGCTCGCTGGTCAATTCGGCAAATGCCCAGTTCACATTCGGCGGCGGTTCGATCTCGGGCGTCACGGCGTCGCTCGACGCACGCGGCCTGAACCAGACGCTCGGAACCTACGCCTTCGGATCCACGTCCCTTGTTGGCCCGCAGCTCTTCGACGCCCAGAACCTGATCTTTGTCGGCGCGTCGGCCACCGGATCGGGAACGGGTTCGTCGCTGCTGGATCTCGCCTCGATCGCCACCGCCGACGCCAACACCGATGGCACCGCGATCTTCGTGCTGGTCAACCGCGGCACCGACATCGACGACACCGACGGTTTCTCGCTCAGTGCGGGCCAGACGCTGGCGTCGTTCGGCAACGGCCGACAGTTTTCGCTCGGCGGCGTGCCGATCAACGTGACCGGCACGAATGTCCAGCACAGCACGACGATATCAGACGCCGGCGGCGCCGCGACGCTGACCAACACCGGCATCGGCGAAACCGTCATCCTTGCCGACAACACGTCGCTGCTCAACTTCAACCTGTCCAATGACGGCGGCGGCAGCGGCGTCTTCGGCAGTGGCGTCAGCAATGTCACGCTGACGGGTCTGACTGTTTCGGGTGCCGACCTCAACGGCGTGCTCTTTGCTGGGACCAACAGCGTTTCTGGCAGTAACCTGACGTCGTCCAACAATGGCGGCACCGGCCTCGCCATCGTGGGCGGTGGTACCTACGCTTTTACGGGGACGACCGCACTCACCGACAACGGTGGCAGCGGCCTGGCGATCAGCAGCGGCACCGGTTCCTACAGCTTCGACACGCTCAATGTGACCGGCAATGGCGGCAACGGCGTTAGTGCTTCGGGAACATCGGCCGGTGAACTTTCGATCGCCAACGGAACGATTTCCGGCAATGGCTTGACGGGCTTTTTGGCGAGCGGCATCGGGCTAGACGTCACCCTGGCCAGCCTGAGCCAGACCGGCGGCTCGACCGGAATTAGCCTCGCCGGGGTTTCCGGCGACTTTACCGTTTCCGGTACGACGACAATATCCAACACCGCCTTCAACGGCATCGTAATCAGTGGCAGCTCGGCAACGGTCGGCTTTGCCGCAGTCACGATCAGCAACGCCGGCACCGGCATGTTGCTTGATGGCAATTCGGGCTCGATCAGCTTCGGCGATGTGGCGATCAGCCAGCCCGGTGCCAATGGCATCGACGTCCAAGGCGTCAACGGCACGATAAGCTTCCAGAACATCGACATCACCAACCTGTCCCTTACTGGCAGGGGGCTCGACCTTTCGGGCAGCAGCTCGACCTTCACGGCGACGACGCTGGACATCACCGGAACCGGCGGCACCTCGACCGGCATCGACCTCTCCGGCACGACTGGCGGCTCGGTGACGATCGGCAGCGGCGTCATTTCGGGTGTCGGTACCGGCGTCCAGATGGGCGCCAACGGCACGCTGCCCTCGAGCGCGAACACCACCTTCTCGTTCGGCGGCGGCTCGATCACCGGATCTGTCGCCTCGCTCGACATGCGCGGTCTTCTGGCCGGCAGCGGCACCTATGCCTTCGGCGCCACAGCACTGGTCGGGCCGCAGCTGTTCGACACGGCCAATCTCATCTTCGTCGGATCCGGCAACACGGGCGCCGGCGACGGTTCGAGTGTTGGCAACCTGATCAATGCTGCCGCGGCTGATGATCTGACCACCGACGCCAACACGATCTTCGTCCTCGTCAAGTCGTCGGCCGTCGATGTCATCGACACCGACACGGACGGCTTCACGCTTTCCAACGGCCAGTCGGTGGTGTCCTTCGCCAATGGCGCGTCAGTCGATCTGGGCGCGCCGCCCGCCAATGTCACCGGCGCCAATGTCGTCACCGGTGCGACCCAGGCGGATCCGTTCTCCCATGGCGGGGCGACGCTCAACAATGCCGCCGGCAGCGCCATCAACCTCGCCAATGGCAACCTCATCCAGAACCTGACTGTCAGCAATGGCGGCTCGGGAGCGGCCATCGACGGGACCAGCATTTCGGGCCTCAACGTTGCCGGTGTGACAATCGCCAGCGCTGTCACGGGTATCGACCTGACTAGCGCGGCCGGTGCGATCGGCATCAACAACCTAGTCATCCAGTCCGCGCAGACCGGCATCCTGCTGGCGAACAGCGCTGCAACGGTCACTTTCACCGGCACGAGCACAGTCGGCGGCGTCACGGGCACGGCTCTGTCGTTCAGCAACTACAGTGGCAGTGCCACATTCGCCGATTTCAACATCATCGGCGCGGCCACGGGCATCAACATCGCCGGCGGCTCCACCGGCACGTTGAACTTCGATGCGGCGAGTTCGATCGCCAACACGTCGGGAATTGCGTTCAACATCGACACCGCCACGCCCAACCTGACCTACAACGGCACCATCAACCAGACCAGCGCGGCCACGGCTGTCCGCATCAATGCGATGACTGGCGGCAGCGCAACTTTCGGTGGTGCGATCACCGCCAGCACCGGCATAGCCAATGCCATCGACCTCACCAACAATGCCGGCGGCACGATCAATTTCGCTGGCGTGCTTGACCTTACCACCGACGGCGGTTTCGGTTTCAGGGCCATCAATGGCGGCACGGTGTCGGTCACGGCGGCCGGCAACACCATCGGCACCGGCGCGGGTGCGACCGAGCGTGGCATCCAGCTTGGCGGCGCCAGCGGCCTGACGATCGGCGCTGCGGGCATCAATTTCGCCAGCGTGACCGTCGATGGTTCTGGTGGCTTTGTTCCGACGGGTATCCTCATCGAGAACACTAGCGGCGGCAATGTCACCTTTGGTGCCGTCAACATCAGCCGCGCCGATGGCGACGCCATCCGGCTGACAAATGTCCAGAGCGGCACCTACACCTTTGGCGGCACGACAACCCTCGCAACCGTCGGCGGCACCGGCCCGGGCTTCGCCGTCCAGGGCAGTGCCGCCACCATCAACGTCACCAACCTGGTCACGTCAAATGTCGCAGGCGCCGACGTCAGCCTGACCAACAACACCGGCACGATCTCGATCGGAGGCACGATCACCAACGGCGGCTCTGGCGATGGTGTCGTGGTTTCGGGCGGCAGTGCCGCAATCACCGTCAGTGCCACGATCTCGAGCTCGGCCGTCCTGGGCGGCAATGCCGTCAAGATCGACGGCATCACAGGCGGTTCGGTTGCTTTCACCAGCCCCGTCACCTCGACCAGCTTCGGCAATCTTCTGGCCGTCGGCACGACGACGGTGCCCACTGGCGGCACGATCAGCTTCAGTGGTTCGGAGCTGACTGCGAGCAGTGGCGGAACCGTGACAATTGCCGGGCTCGGCGCCGGCGCGACCTTCAACGCCACCGCGCCCCTGTCGATCACCAACACGACCGGAACCGGTCTGTCGGTGACCAATGTCGCCGGTAATGCGACTTTCGGCGCCGTCACCGTCAGCGACGCCGCGACCGGCATCGGACTTGCAAACAACACCGGCACCGTTGCCTTCGGCGCCACCAGTGTGACCAATGTCAATCTCGGCCAGACCGGCGTCAGCGTTTCCGGAACCAATGCGGGTACGGTGTCCTTCGCCAGCCTCGGCATCGCGATGACCGGCAATGGCGCGACCGGCATCAGCTTCGCCAATGCGGTGATGAACGGCACCTTCACCGCCACCGACTTCGACCTGACCAGCGACAGCTCCCTCGGCACGACCGCGGTGGATCTGTCCAGCACCACCGGTACCGGCTCGATCCAGCTCGGCGACGCGGGCGCACCCGGCAACACCACGGCTGCCACCATCGGCGGCAGCGGAAACGGCCCGGCCGTCGGCTTCCAGTTCACCAGCACGACGGCCGTCAACTTCATCTATGGCGATGGCGAGGGAACGGTCGACAAGCCGTCGACCGTCAAGGCCGTCGACATCATGGCCTCGACCGGCGCCTTCCCCGTTGCTGGAACCTACAATTTCAAGGACGTCGATGGGGCCAATGGCGGCTTTGTCGGCGATATCTCGGAGGCGCAAGGGCCGACGGTCTATTATGTCGACCAGAATGGTACCGGCAACGGCACCGCGGCAAATCCGGGTTCCATCGAGGGCGCAGAAGCGTCCGGCGCCGACGTCATCGTCTTCATCGACACGTCGGTAAACGGCACCAGCGACTTCATCGACATGATGCAGGCGCAGCAGGTCGGGTTGGGCAACAACACCTTCAACCTCGCCAACGGCCAGGTGCTGATCGGGCTCAAGGCAGGCGAATCCATTGACACCGCACCACTCGGCGCGGTCGGCGGCGGCCTGGGCAATGCGTTCTCCTTCAGCGGCATCAGCTCGTCGACGATCATCGACGCGCCTGCTGGCATCGACACCGTGCTGCCGACGCTGTCCACCGCCAATGGCAACACGATCAGCTTCGCCGGCAAGGCCAGCATCGACAACGTCATCATCGCCAACACCTTTGCATCCGGCATCGGCATCCAGGGTGCCGATATCACCAAGCTGATCCTCAGCCGCGCCACTATATCGGGCGGCGGCGGTGGAGCGCTGTCGCTGACAGACGGTGTGGCCAATGGCGAGATCGCGCTGTCGGACCTGATCCTGTCGGCAACCGGCGGCAACATTGGCGCGGTTGATGGCTCCGTGGGCGCGGGCGTGCTGAAGGTCAGCGCCTTCTCCGATATCACGCTGCTTGGCAACAATGGCGAAGTCGGCGGCTTCATTCTTGGGGGCGTGGTCTTCGACGCCAACGCGGCGACCGCCGGCATCGACCAGGTCGACGGCGGCGCCTTCATCGCGGGCACCGCGGCTAACCGCGTCGGCGGCTTCGGACTCCTCCTGGACGACACGATCTCCGGCAACCTGAAGTTCGACACGACGAACATTGCCGTCCAGCAGGCATCGAACGTCATCTTCCTCGGCAATGTCGCGCTCGGCATCTATGCCAACCCCATCGACGGCTCTGGAAGCATCCTGGACTTCGGCGCCGCGACGATCGACGTCGCGGGCAGCGGAACGGCCGGCAGCTTCTTCAACGGTGCGTATCTCCTGGTCAACAGCACCAACAAGATCGGCTTCTCCAGTGCGACCAGCTTCACCGGCACGAACGGCGTCGGCGGCATCTCCGCCAACAGGGCGGCAGCCACTGGCGGCGAGCTGTTCTTCGCCAGCGCCAGCAACACGTTCAACGTCAATGGTCCGGCGCTCGATGTCTCGAATGTCGCGCTGACCAATGGCGCCGGCGGCTCGGCGCAGTTCGGCACCATCAATGTGACCGGCGGCCAGAACGGCATCAAGCTGCTCAACTTGATTGCCTCGCCGACGATCCAGTTCAACGGCCCGGTCACCATTGCCAACACCACGGTCAACGCTATCCAGCTCGACAACGTCGCCAATGGCGTTTCGGTGACGTTCGCCGGCGCTGTCGGCATCACCAATGCCAGCCAGGGTGGCGTCAAGTGGCAGCGCACCGCCGGCAGTACCGACACGCTGACCTTCGCCGGCGGCCTCGACATCCAGAACAATGGCGGGGTCGGCTTCAATGCCGCCTACGGCAATGTCGTGTTGTCGGGTGCTGCGACCAGGAGCATCGCCACGACGAACGGGCGCGGGCTGGTCGTCAACGGCGCCAACTTCAGCAACGGCGCTGCCGGCGCGGCCGAGTTCAACAATGTCAGCGCCAGCGGCTATCTCAGCGGCGGTGGCATCGACATCAATGCCGGCTCCGGCGCCGTCCGTTTCGCCGGAACCGTCAACCTGTCGCCGGATGCAGCTACGGTCGGAACCGCGTTCGGCATCAGCATCGGCGGCGGCACGACCGGCACCTACACATTCGCCGGCACGACCACCATCACCGGCGGCAACGACGACAACGGCGTCTACATCAGGAACACGGGCGCAAGCCTGACCGTCGACTTCACCGGTCCACTGAACGTCACCACCGGCATGAATGCCGTCGATCTCAACGATACGACCGGCAACCTTGCCTTCTCGATCCAGCATGCGTCGAGTAGCCTGACCACTACGACCGTGGCGGGCACCGCGTTCCTGGCGGTTGGCGGCAACGGCACGATCGGTAGCGCCGCTTCCATCTCCAGTGTCGGCCTCGGTGCGTCGATCACTGGCCGCTCCGGCGGCACCGTCACCCTGTCGGGCAACATCACCCAGGCGCTTCGTGGTGTCGAGGTCAATGGCGGCACTGGCGGCAGCGTCGTCTTCTCCGGCACGCAGAAGACCCTCAACACGGGCACCACCAATGCAGTGCGCGTGTTCTCGCCGACATCGGTCAGCTTCATCAATGGCGGCCTCGAGATCGACACGACGACGGGCACCGGCATCAGCATCAACGGCACCGGCGGTACAGCCAGTGTCACCGTCTCCGGCGCCGGCAACACTGTTAACACCGGATCCGGCACGGGCGTCGCCATCACCGGCGGCGTCGGTGCCGTCGCCGTGGACATCAATGCGGCGGTCACCTCTACAACTGGCCTCGCCGCCAATGTCCAGGGCGTTACCTCGGGCACTGTCACGCTGTCGGGCAATCTGAACGCGGCCGGCATCGTCGTGAACGCCAATACCGGCGGCACCATCGACTTCTCGGGCGCGACGAAGACCCTGAGTTCCGGCGCAGCGACAGCGGTGAACTTGACCAACAACACTGGCGCAACGGTCAATTTCAGCAATGGCGGCCTGGCGATCACTACCACCAGCGGCACCGGCTTCAACGCCAGCGGCGGCGGTGTTGTCAGCGTCGGTACCGGCGGCAATACCAATACGATCGTGACGACGACCGGTACGGCGCTGAGCCTCAATGGTGTGTCCGTCGGGGCCGCAGGCTTGAATTTCGCGACCGTTTCGACAAACGGCGCTGCCACCGGCATTTCTCTGACCGACGTTGGGGCCAGCGGCGGCGGCACTATCGCGCTTGGAGCTATCAACTTGCAGGGCATCACGTCGCGCGGCGTCGATGTTTCCGGCACGCTGGGTGCCGTCCTGTCCTTCAACGATCTCGACATCGGCCTTAACAGCAGTTCGGCCGTTGCCTTCGACCTCGCTGGCGCGACAATCAATGCCGCTGTCACGGCCAATGATTTCGACGTCACCAATTCGGCGGCTGCCGGCACGTCGATCGGCGTCGATCTTCGCGGCGCCACCGGCGGCCAGACCGTTCGCCTGGGTGTTCCGGTTGCGGGCGGCAGCAGCTCGAGCATCGTTGGCGTCAACACCGGAATCTACCTCAGCAGCACGACCAACCTCGCCTTCACCTATGGTGACGGCGAGTCGGCCACCGACCAACTGTCGACGATCTCTGCCACTATCGCGATCGACGCCAGCAGCGCGCCGGTGGCCGGCAGCTACAATTTCCAGGACGTCAATTTCCAGGCCAGCCCCGGACTTGGCTTCGGCATCGGCAAGGTCTATTTCGTCGACAGCGACGGCGCCACCGGCGGCGGCAATGGTTCGGGCACCGACGGTGCCAATCCGATGACGCTGGCTGCAGCCGAGGCGCTCGCGACCGTCAACGACATCATCGTGCTGATCAACAACGGCAACGTCATCACGGCAGCCGGCACCAACACCGACAACACGCTCAATCTGGCCGCCGGCACGCAGGTGCGCGGCTTCGGCAATGGCGCGATCAACCTTGCGATGACCGTGCCCAGCACCATCCAGCTCGCCAGCAACTCGATCTCCATCGCAGCGATCGGCAGCGGTGGTGCGACGCTGACCAGCAGCGCCGGCAGCAATGTCATCACGCTTGGCGCCAGCGGCAACATCATCGACGGTTTCATCCTCGACGGCAGCCCGGCGGGTGCGGCGCGCGGCATCAAGGACAATGGTGGAGGTGCTTCCGGGACGTCAGTCACCAATATGACGATCAGGAACTTCCTGACCGCCGGCATCGAAATCACGCCGTCCGCCAGCACGACGATCGACAACGTCATCTTCTCGGGCAATGGCTCCGACGCGATCCTGAATGCGTCCAACACCACCATCAGCAACGTCACCAGCGCCGGCGCGACCGGCATCGCCTTCGACATCCGCAATGCCAGCGGCACGACGACGCTGAGCAACATCTCGATTATCGGAGCCGTTGGCGGCGGCATCTCCTTCGGCGGCGCGTCCGGCCCGGCCGGCACGATCACCGGTACCAATGTCGACATCGGCGGCGCCAACGCGATTGCTGTTACCGGCGGCAACGCGGCGATCAGCTTCGACGCCGCGAGCTCGATCGCCAACACCTCGGGCACCGCGGTCACGATTGCCAACCGCACCGGCGGCAGCTTCAGCTTCTCCGGCTCGGTCGTGGCCAACGGCGCGGCCAGCGGCATCAGCGTTTCGGGGGCGACAGCGGCGAGCTCGGTCAGCTTCACCGGCACTGTCGATCTCGGCACGACGACCGCCATGACCGGAACTGCCGTTTCCATCAACAACAACGGTCAGGCCTCGACAATCAGCTTCGCCAATCTGGACATCGTCAGCAGCGGCACGACCGGCTTCTCGGTCAGCAATGGCGGCACGGTCAACGTCACCACCGGCACGATCAATGCCACCTCGGCGCAGGCGCTCCTGCTCAACGGCGTTGCCGCCACCGCCACCTTCACCTCGGTCAACTCGACCGGCGGGACCAACAATGTCGCCCTGACCAGCGTCACCGGCACGGTCAACCTGGGGTCGGGCGCACTGTCCGGCGCGTCCGGCGCGGCGTTCCTGGTCAGCGGCGGATCGGCCAACGTCAATTATGCCGGCACCATCGCCAAGACGACGGCCGGCAATGTGGTCAGCATCGCCAGTCGCACCGGCGGCACGCTGACCCTGTCCGGTAACCTCAGCGCGACGGGCGGTGTGGCCAATGGCATCTCGGTCAGTAGCAACAGCGGCGGCGCGATCAATTTCTCGGGCTCGACCAAGACCCTGACGACGGGCGCAAACACGGCAGTCAGCCTCGCCAGCAACACCGGCACCAACATCAATTTCACCGGTGGCGGGTTGGCCATCTCCACCACGTCAGGCGCCGGTTTCAGCGCGACGGGCGGCGGCACGGTCAGCGTCCAGGGCTCGAACAACACGATCGTTTCGACGACCGGCACGGCGCTCACCGTCACCAGCACGACAATCGGCGCAAACGACATGACCTTCCGCAGCATTTCGTCCAATGGTGCCGCCAACGGTATCGTGCTCAACACCACCGGTGCTCTTGGCGGCCTGACGGTGACCGGCGACGGCAGCAGCAGCAACAACGGCTCGGGCGGTACCATCCAGAATTCGACCGGGGACGGCATCAGCCTGAACAACACCGCGCAGGCGCGGCTCGCCCGGATGAACATCACCAACAACCTTGGCAGCGGCATCGGTGGTTCCACGATCAACGGGCTTTTGATCGAGCGGTTTAATATCAGCGGCAATGGCAACGACGCGTCGACCGACGAATCCGGCATCAACATCTACGAACTGACCGGTACCCCATTTGGTGGTGCGAACGAGACTGGAATCATCGACTCGGTGATCAGCAACAACCACGAGTTCGAAATCCAGATCACCAACACTGCTGGCACGCTCAGCGATTTCCGGTTGACCAACAACACGATCAGCAGCAACGGCCCGGTCGGCGGAGCCCATGGCAATCTCGTCAATTTCCTGGGCCTGGGCACGGCCAACATGACGCTGAATGCGAGTGGCGGCAGCTACACCGGCGCCGCGCCGGATACGGCAACGGGCCTGCATATCGACCATTCGGGCACCGGTGGGTTGATGACGGCCAACGTCAATGGCGGCACGTTCACCAACAACAACGTCGCCGTGACGGTGTCGTCGGCAAATGGCGGCAATCTCGACTTCGACATCAATGGCGTCACCGCCACCGGCAATCGTGCACATGGCCTCAATCTTTTCGTCGCGGCGTCGAGCACGGGAACAGTCACGGGAACGTTCCGCAACAACATCATCGGCACGGCGGGTGTCACAGGATCGGGTGCCGATCTCGGCTTTGGTATCCGTGTCCAGAACGAGGGCAGCGCCACAACTGCAAATGCGGTGACTGTGCTGATCGAAAACAACACCATCCGCGAACTCGCCAATTTTGCGGCAATCAATGTCAACCAGGGCATAGCTGCCCAGGCGTTTACCCGCACCCAGAACGTCACGGTCCGGAACAACATTATTTCCGATGTCGACAACAGCCGCGGCATCATCATCCAGCAGAACAACACCACAGCCCCGGGCATCATGAACGCGACCATTCATGGCAACTCTTTTGCCAATGTCGCAGGCAACGTCGGCGATGGCACCGAGATTAGGCTTCGTCAGCTGGCAGGCGGAACGTTCAATCTGGTTCAGCTCAGCGCGGCCGATCTCGCTACGGTGAACGGGCTCACCCTGGCGGATCTCAGCATCGGAGGGACGATCACCTACGGGGCGGCTCCACCGCCGCTGCCTTGAGCGGTGTCCATCCTGCGCAACCGCTCCAGGAGCGCGCGTGAAGAGTTTCGTAAATTGAACTGAAATATTACTTCATAAGTTGATAGGTGATTTGTTTTAGTAGACAGTTCTAATTCTTGATTCTAGGTTGTAATGGGTTGAGGGGCGATCATGGCGGAACCATTTCTATCGGAAATTCGCATCATGTCCTTTGGATTTGCGCCCAGGGGATGGGCGCTGTGCAATGGACAACTTCTTCCTATCAATCAAAACCAGGGCTTGTTTTCGCTGCTAGGCACAACGTTCGGCGGCGACGGCCGGGTGAATTTCGCCCTGCCGGATTATCGCGGCCGCCTGCCGGTCCATGTCGGCTCTAACCATACGCTGGGTGAACGTGGTGGCGAGCCGGCTCATACGCTGTCGATCTCCGAAATACCCACACACACCCATGTTCTCAGTGGCTCCAGTTCGCCTGGTGACGCCGTCAATCCACGGCCGCAGAACACCAGCGGCACGGTGTTTGCCAAGGATCCTGGCAACACCTACTCGGCGAGCGCGCAGAGTTTGGTGGCCTTGAAAGCCGGCAGCATCAGCAATATCGGCGGCAGCCAGGCGCATCTCAACATGCAGCCGTTCCTGACGCTTAGCTTCTGTATCGCCCTTCAGGGCATCTTCCCTTCGCCGACCTGAGGAGGCAAAGCCATGGCACAGCCCTATGTTGGCGAGGTTCGCATGTTTGCCGGCAATTTCGCGCCCGCCGGATGGATGTTCTGCGAGGGCCAGTTGTTGCCGATCTCCGAGAATGAGACGTTGTTCAACCTGATCGGCACCACCTATGGCGGTGACGGTCAAAGCACTTTCGCCCTGCCTGACCTGCGGGGCCGGGTACCGCTGCATCAGGGTAATGGATTTATCCTGGCAGAGACCGGTGGCGCCGAGGAGATCACGCTGACCATCGGCCAGATTCCCGCGCACTCCCATCCCTTGCTCGGCTCGACTGTCAATGGTGCCCAGCCGGCACCCGAGGGTAACGTCCTGGCCAGCTCGACCGTGATCACGCCCTACGCTCCGGAGACAGTGACTGTGGCGATGGCGCAAGCGTCGGTAGGATCGGTCGGTGGCAGCCAGCCGCACACCAACTTCCAGCCCTATCTCTGCATCAGTTTCATCATCTCGCTTTTCGGGATTTTCCCGTCGCCGACCTGAGAGGAAGCAATGGCCGACCCCTTCGTCGCCGAAATCCGTATCTTTCCCTTCAACTTCGCGCCCAGGGGGTGGGCGTGGTGCGACGGCCAGCTGTTGCCGCTGTCGCAGAACACCGCCCTGTTCTCGCTGCTTGGCACGACCTATGGCGGCAATGGCAAGTCCAATTTCGCCCTGCCCGATCTGCAGGGACGAACGCCGATGCACCCCGGCCAGGGACCGGGGCTATCGCTGCACGATCTCGGCGAAACAGGCGGGGAAGAGACGGTGACCCTGCTCGAATCCGAGATCCCAACGCATGCGCATGCTTTGATGGCGACAAACGAAGATGGCACGCAAGGCTCACTGACGGCGGACATCACCGTGGCCAATTCGGTTGGCGGCAAGCTTTACCAGTCCAATTTTTCAGCCAATCTGACAAGCATGAATGCCAATGCTCTCGCGCCTGCCGGTGGCGACGCGCCGCACAATAATCTGCAACCTTACCTCACCTGCTATTTCTGCATCGCGCTGCAGGGCGTCTTCCCGCCCAGAGGCTAATGAATTCCGAGCCACGCAGGACCAACATCATGGCCAAGAAAGCAGCTCCAAAGTCGACGGCGCGTGACAGTGCCGGCAAGAACGCAACCGCCAAGAAGCCTGGTGCAGCCAAGGCGCCAACGACAAAGGCAACGTCGACGCCGGTAGCGAAGAAAGCGGCGGCCAAGACATCACCCGCATCGAAGGCGAAAGCCGCTGCCGTGTTGGCCACGAAGAAAGCAGCCGTGAGCAAGGCGTCAGCATCGACAGCGAAAGCAGCAACCACACCCAAACCAAGCAAAGTTCCGGCAGTGCGCGCGAAAAGGTCGAGCGCCCCGTCCCTGCGCCACTTGCCGCCGGGCGTGAAGTTTTTCGAGCTGTCACGGTTGATGGTCATCGCTATCGATGGCAACAGCCAACTCGTGCAGAAGGCGCAGAGCGGTCCCAATGGCCCCTGGGCCAAGGCATGGTCGCCGGTCGCGCCGGGCACCTACGCCATCATGGCGACAGGCTTGACGCGCGATGGCCGGGTCGCCGTGGTGGCGCAGCCCTCCGGCGGGCCGCAACTCGTCTTCATCACCGAGGACGCCAATCAGGTCGGCCCGATCGAGAAATGGAACCCGCCGGTCAATATCGGCGCTGTGCCGGGTGCATCGGGCTATCAGAGCATGTCGATGGCGCGGGATGCCGACGGCCTGATCGAGATCTTTGTCGTCACCGCCAATGGCCAGATCTGGTGGATACGCGAGAACCCGCCCAAGCTGGTCGACAAGAAGGTCACCGTCACGCCGCCCGGCACCGACACGCCGATCACCGTCACCGTGCAGGAGCTGGCGCCGCCGGACAAGCTGTGGAGCGACTGGCAGCAGATACCCGGCAGCGTCGTCGCCATATCGGCCAAGCGCCAGGGCGATGGCCGCATCGTCCTGTTCGGCATCAATTCGGGCCTCAATCTCTACCGCTGCCAGCAATCGGTGGCGCGCACGACCGCCGTCGGCCAGTGGACGCCCTGGGTGATGATGAACACGCCGACGACAGGCACGTTTGTCGCCATGGCGCCGGTTCTGGGCCCCGGCGGCGGGCTCAATTTCTTCGGCCTGACCAGCAATGGCCAGGTGGTCCACACCAGGCAGCAGCCGGCGGGATCGGACAGCTGGACGCCATGGGCGACACCGGGCTTCTCGCGCACGCCCATCTACACGCTCGCCAGCGGCATCCAGGGCGACAACGACATCGTCCTTGTCGGCAGCGACCGCAGTTTCGTCCATCAGTTCAATGCGCAGAACAGCGCGCGCACCCAGAACTGGACCGGTTGGCGCGATTTTTCCAATTCCGACAGCAATGTCGAGTTCAAGCTCGACTACAACGCGGATGGCCGGCTGATGCTGTTCAGCCACGCGACAAGGTCCCCGGCCGGCGGCGGCCTGTGGGCGAAGCGCCAGACCGGGCTCGACAGCACGGAATGGGATCTCGACTGGGATCAACTGGCCGATGGTGGCATCCGCCGCTTCTCGGTCGTGCGCGACCTGACGCCGCCGGTCTGATGACGGCAACGTTGAAGAGCGAGGCCGGGCTCGTCTCGAAAGGAAGTCTGTTGTCCTGGCGTCGCTCGCGTGAGGCCAGGCTGCGTTTCCAGCCGACCTGCGATCAAGACCTGCCGTTCCTGTCAGCGCTTTATGCATCGACGCGATGGCAGGAGCTTGAGCCGACGGGATGGTCGATGGACCAGAAACAATCGTTCCTGGCGCAGCAGTTTGCCGCCCAACACCATCACTACGTCGAGCATTACCTCGGTGCCGAGCGGCTCGTCATCCATAACGCGGGCGGGTCAATCGGTCGACTCTATCTCGCGCGCTGGCAGGACGAACACCGCATCGTCGACATCGCCTTCGTGCCCGAGGCCTGCGGCCGGGGCTATGGCACGGCCGTGCTGGGCGATGCGCTCGACGACGCTTTTGCAGCGGGCAAGCGCGCCTCGATCCATGTCGAAAAGAACAACCCGGCAAGGCGGCTTTATCTCAGGCTGGGTTTCACCGTCGTCGAAGACAAGGGCGTCTACGACCTGATGGCGGCGTTCCCGCCGGGCCAGTCGCCATCATGACGACGTCAGTTGAACACGGCTTCGTAGAAGACATCAGTCGCGTCGGCCGACACCGGCACGATGAAGATGTCATCGGCGAAATCTTTGCCGACAAAACGATACGTCGCCTGTTGCAGGGCCGCCTCGCGCGGCCCTTTGAACTGCAGCGAAAAGCCGCCGCCCGGACGTCCGCTCGAGGACAGCGGACGCACCGCGTTCAGTTCGAGCTGCACCTGCTTGGCGCCGGCGTCGACGGTGAAGGTCTTTCCCACAGAGCGTTCAAAGTCCGAAGCCGAGATCATCTGGTCCGCCCTGTCGTGTACAATCCGCGATGCACCCAATCTTGCTGCTTGCCAGTGTCCTGTCCATAGCCCCAGTACAGTTTCACGACGTCGCCAACTCATGAAGAACATATCAAGACGATCGCACTGTCGCCATGAGATCCGAGCCGCCAGAAGGACTTGAACGATGACTGACCCGACGACCGAAACGAAAGCCGGTGAAGGTGCCGCGGCCGCCGGCTTGCCACTGTTCTATTCCAGGCCCGAGGCGCTCAACCCGGCACGGCACGGTTCGCTTGGCCTGGCGGCACGCAGCGATTTTTCCTTCGCGCGCCAGGCGCACGCTATTCCGGTGGTGGCATCCGAAATGCCGGCGGCGATGCGCTCCTATCCGATCGTCTTCATCGGGCCTGCCAAGGCGCCTGTCGTCATCACCGGGCTGCGCCAGAACGAGAACCTGTTCGTCGAGGCAAGCGGCAAGTGGCTCGAGCCGCATTACATTCCGGCCTATGTCCGCCGCTATCCCTTCATCCTCGCCGACGACTCCGGAACGGGCACCGGCCGGCTGACCCTGTGCGTCGACCGTGCCAGCGAGCGCGTCACCGAGGTATCCTCCAGCGCCGGCAAGGTCGCGCCGTTCTTCAATGCGGCGGAAGCCAGCGAGGCAAGCAAGCAGGCGCTCGCCTTCTGCAACCAGTTCCAGATCGATTTCAATGCCACCCGCGCGATGGTGGAAAAGATCGACGCCCACGGCCTGTTTGCGCCGCGCCAGAGCACGGTCACGCTCGAAGGCGGCGAAGTGCTCAACGTCACCGATTTCCAGGTCATCGACGAGCCGGCCTTCAACAAGCTCTCCGACGAAGCTTTCCTCGACCTGCGCAGGTCGGGTGCGCTCGGGCTGGTCTATTGCCACCTCGCGTCGAGCAACAGCTGGACCTCGCTCGTCTACCAGGCCTCGCTGCGGCGGCTGGTCACTGCCGCCTGATTTTTCGCGACGAAGCTGGGAGAGCCGTTGTGCGGCTCTCTTTTGGAGGGGCGTCGGGGCGACCCGTTGCGGTCGACCGACCACGGAACAAATTCCTGTCTGCACCGTTGCCATCTGGTTGCAGAAGGAAAAATCATGGCTGACACCCCCAAGACCGAAGCCCCTGGTATCGACGGCATCCAAAAGTCGGTCGAAAAGCAGATCTCCGAGCTGCGCAAGGAGATCGCCAAAATCAACAAATCCCTTGCCGAACGGAGTGCAGAGCTTGCCTCCGAAGCACGCTACACGGCGAATGACGCCATCGAAGAGGCGTCGACTCGGGCGTCGCGAGCGGCACAGCAGCTTCGTACACAGGCCCAGTCGGTCTCCGAGGCCGCCCGAGAGAATCCGGCCGCAACCGGTGTCGTGGTCGGCCTGGCGGGTCTGGTCGGATTGATGATCGGCTTTGCCATTGCAAAAGGCTCAAGCGACCAGCGTGGCGGTTGGTATTGATCGGCACTGCGCGTCCAGACCGGGCGCCCATTCAACGTTTCCTAGGAGAACCACATGGCCTCATCTGTGCTCATCAGTATTCTGATCACATTCCTGGTAATCGTGCTCGTACTTTATCTGGTGCAGCGACTGCCGATCGACGCAAAGATGCGACAGATTGCGCAGATAATCGTGATTATCATCGGCATCATATCGCTGCTCAAATACCTGGCAGTTTTTTAGCCGTGCTGTGCACGGCGACAAAAAAAGCGGCTTTCGAGCCGCTTTTTTTGTCAGTCTGGCCATCGGCTCGGCAATGTATGAGCGGCACGCATCTGGCCAGCCCCTGCGCTCTTCACAGCACGTGAGACAGGAATTCCCGTGTTCGCGTCGATTGCGGGTTGGCGATCATCTCGCGCGGTTCGCCGCGCTCTTCGACGACGCCGCGGTCCATGAAAATCAGTTGGTCGCCGACTTCGCGGGCAAAGCCGATCTCGTGGGTGACGACGACCATGGTCATGCCGCTCTCGGCCAGGTCGCGCATGACCACCAGCACCTCGCCGACGAGCTCCGGATCGAGTGCGGAGGTCGGTTCGTCGAACAACAGCACCTTGGGGTTCATCGCCAGCGCGCGCGCGATCGCGACGCGCTGCTGTTGTCCGCCGGAAAGCTGGCGCGGATAGGCGTCTGCCTTGGCCGACAGCCCGACGCGTTCGAGCAGCGCATGGGCTTTGTCCTTGGCTTCGGCCTTGGACATGCCCTTCACCATGATCGGCGCTTCGATCAAATTCTCAAGCGCAGTCATGTGCGAGAACAGGTTGAAGGACTGGAACACCATGCCGATGTCGGCACGGCGCTGGCACAAAAGCTTGTTGTTGACCTCGTAAAGCTTGCCATGGCGCAGGTCGTAGCCGACGAATTCGCCGTCGACCAGGAGCACGCCGCCGCTGACCTCTTCGAGATGGTTGATGCAGCGCAGGAAGGTGCTCTTGCCCGAACCCGACGGGCCAATGACACAGGCGACCGAGCCGGTCGGCACGTTGAGGTCGATGCCTTTCAGCACTTCGACTGCGCCGAATGATTTGCGCACGCCGCGCGCGAACACCATTGAATTGTCGGGAACGCCGAAGCGGGCCTGGTTTTCTGCTTTCGATGTCATGCTGGCTGTGCCACCCGTCCGAACCTGAAGGCGCGTTTCAACGTGTCGCCGAAGGACGCGCCCTGCTGCAGGTCGCTTCTGCCGTAATATTGCTCGATATAGTGCTGGCAGATCGACAGGATGGTGACGACGAACAGATACCAGAAAGCCACGACGATCAGCAGCGGGATGGTCTCGAAGGTGCGCGCATAGATGCTCTGCGCGGCATAGAGCAAATCGTTGACGGCGATGATGGTGACCAGCGATGTCGTCTTCAGAAGGTTGATCGTTTCGTTGCCGGTCGGCGGCACGATGAAGCGCATTGCCTGGGGCAGCGTGATGCGGCGCAGGATCAGCCGGTGGTTCATGCCAAGACTGCCGGCAGCCTCGGTTTGGCCTGAAGCCACCGAGTTAATGCCGGCGCGCACGATCTCGGCCATGTAGCCGGCTTCGTGCAGCGACAGCGCGATGACGGCCGCGACGAAGGGCGTCATGAAATCGTTGGTCTTGACCGTGAACAGCGTGCCGACAAAGGGCAGCGTCAGCGAGAACTCGCGCACCACCAGCGCCAGGTTGAACCAGAAGATCAACTGGATCAGCGCCGGTGCGCCGCGGAAGAACCAGATATAGGCGCTGGCAAAGGCGTTGAGGATACGGCTCGGCGACAGCCGCATAATGGCGACGATGGTGCCGATGATGATCGCCAGCACCATGATGGTGACGGTCAGCACCAGCGTCTGGCCGAGGCCGCGCATAATCGAGGGGTGGAACAGGTACTTGCCGACCGTCGGCCAGTCGAAGGCGGGATTGGTGGCCAGCGCCTTGAGGATCAGTCCGAGGATGGCCAGCGTGATCGCTGTGCCGACCCACAGGCCATAGTGGCGCAGCGGCACGACTGTCAGTGCCTCCGGCGGCGGCGTTTGCGTTTCGGCCCGGTCCATTCAGCCGCCCTCCCAGCAGTGCTGATGGCCGGCGAAGGTTCCATGTCCTTCGCCGGCCTTTCGTATTATTTGCGGATCTTGTCGGCGCTGTCGACGATATAGGCTTCGTCGATCATCGCGCTGGTCATGCCGTACTTGGCCATGATCGTCTTGTAGGTGCCGTTCTTGATCAGCTCGTTGACGCCGGCGGCCAGCATGTCGGCCGTTTCCTTGTCGCCCTTGGGGATGGCGATGCCGAGCGGTGCGACGTCGTAGAGGCCCGGAACGACCACCATCTGCCCCTTGCTGGTCACCTCGAAATAGCCCGATGCGGTGGCGTCGTCGAGGCGTGCGTCGATACGATCGGAGAGCGCGGCCTGGATGATGTCCTTACCCTCCGGGAAGATGCTCTTGGCGATCTCGGGCAGACTCTTTTCCTTGCACTCGGCGCTCAGCCGGTCGGCGATGAAGTCAGACACCGCGCCGCCGATGACGCCGACGCGCTTGCCGCAGAGATTGTTTTCGCCCTGGAACTGCGAGGCCTTGTCGGCGGTCGTGGACGCAACGATGCCCGATTTGATGAACATCACGAAATCGACCTGCTTCAGCCGTTCGTCGGTGGCGGCGAAGGTTTCCCACGCGACCTTGAAGCGGCCGGCGGCGAGGCCCGGCACCATCGAGGGGAAGGGAATGCGGGTGACTTCAAGCTCGGCGCCGAGCAGCTTGGCGGTTTCCTGGGCCAGCTCAATGTTGATGCCGACTTGCTTGCCGTTTTCGTCGATGAATTCGAACGGCGCGTATTCGAGGGTGTTGGCAATGATCAGCTTGCCGGTGTCCTTGACCTCGGCCGATTTCGGCAGTTCGGCGGCAGTCAGCGCGCCGGCAAAAGTCACCAGGGCGGTTGCAGCCGTTGCGGCCAACGTTGCGCCGCGCAGAAGCGAAAAATGATGCACTTTGTTCCTCCTCATGATGCTGAGATGGCCGGCGGCGGCTGCCCCTGGCTTCGTCCCCGTGACCGCCCTCCCCTCGATGGAGCGCGCTTCTTGCCGTCGGCTGTCACGTCAGAACCAAATTCTGATATTGAAATGTATTTTTATGGCCGCTGAATTGTCAAGCGAGCAGCCCCTGCCCTGTCACAGAAATCGCGCCGGCAGAACGGGCCCTCGATATCGCTTCGTGCTTCACCTGCCCACGATCAGAACCGGAGCGAACGCAGCCCGACCGTGCGGTCGATGATCAGGATCGCGGCAAAGGTCATGAAGATGCTGAGCGAGGCGATGGCCGCTGCGGTCGGATCGAAGTTGAACCGCAGGTAGTCGAACAGTTCGAGCGGCAGCGTGTTCTTGCCGAGCGACTTCAGCAAAAGCGAAATGTTGAAGATGTCGAAGGAGATGACGAAGGCAAACAGGCAGCCGGTGATGATGCCGGGCTTGATCGCCGGCAGCGTCACGCGCCGGAAGGTCATCCAGCCGCCGGCACCAAGGCTGCGCGCCGCCTCTTCCTGCGATCGGTCGAAGTTGAACAGCGCCGACGACACGTTGAGGAAGACATAGGGGAAGGTGACGACGATGTGGCCGACCTGGATGCCGATCGAATAGTCCGTACCGATCCGGATTTCGTAGAAATAGAACAGCAGCGCGATCGCCGTGAGTATCTCCGGCACCAGCAGCGGCGCGGTCATGATCAGGCGGATGTAGTCGCGGAAGGCGGTGGCGTGGCGGGCAACATAGATCGCCGCCAGCGTGCCGATCACGCCATTGACGACCGTCGATGTCGCGGCGATCTGGATCGAGTAGAGCGTGGCATCGAGGAAGCGCTTGTTGGAAAACAGCGCCTCGAACCAGCGCAGCGAAAAGCCCTCGAGCGGGAACGCCAGGAACTCGCCCGAGTTGAACGACAACAGCACGACCAGCACGATCGGGAACATCAGGAAGATGTAGATCGCCGTGACCACCGCGGTAAACAGGCGGTCCCAGGTGGTCTTTTCGACGCCGTTCGACGAACCTGTCATGGCAGCCTCCGCATCGCGCGCGCCGTGAGCCTGAGATAGAGCCCGACGAAGATCACCGCCACCGCCGCCATGATGATGGCCAGTGCCGCACCTGCCGGCCAGCGGAAGTTGTCGACGAGGTATTGCACCACCAGCACCGACATGGTGCGGCCGCCGGTGCCGCCAAGCATGGCGGGCGTGACATAGGCGCTGATCGACAGCACGAAAACCAGGATGGTGCCGGCCTGGATGCCGGGCATGCTGAGCGGCAACGTCACCTTCCAGAAGGTGCGCATGCGCGAGGCGCCGAGCGAGCGCGAGGCCATGGCCAGGTCGGGACTGATCGCCTGCAGATTGCCCAGCAGAGGCAGGATGATGAAGGGCAGGAACACGTGCGTCAGCGCGATGGTGACGCCGAGCGAATTGTTCATCAGCTGCAGCGGGAAGTCGATCAGGCCGGCCGCCTTGAGCGCCTGGTTGGCGACGCCGTTGTTGGACAGGATGATCATCCAGGCAAAGGTCCTGACGACCAGGCCGACCAGCAGCGGCGACAGCACGAAGATGTAGAGCAGGCTGGTCCAGCGCGAACGTGACTTCGCCAGATGGTAGGCGACGGGATAGCCGAGCAACAGCGAGATGACGGTTACGGTGGCACCGATCAGCAAGGTACGGCCGAGGATGCCCCATATGTAGAAATCGCCGAGTGCCGTCGTGTAGTGCGCCAACGTGAAGCCATCGCCATAGACGGCGCGGGTCGATGCCTCGCGCAGGCTCATGGTGATGATCGTCAGGTAAGGCAGCGCGAAGAAGCCGATCAGCAGCACCAGCGCCGGCACCACCATCCAGGTGGCGCTGCGGCTGTTGCCCCGGCTCTCCAGGCGTGGAGCCGCTTCGGTTGCACTCATGATGCCAGGACCCAGCTGTCGCGCGCGGCAAAGCGCAAGGCGACCTGTTCGCCTATGTCGAGCGGGTTGCGGCCACTGACGTCGACGATCACCCGATCGCCGCTGGCAAGCTTGACGGCCAGCTGGTTGGCGCTGCCCTGATAGACCGAGTTGACCACCGAGCCGGCAAGCACGTTTTCGTCGGCGCCTGCCTTCCCTTCCGATGTCGGGCGGCCTGCTCCCTCTCTCCGCGTATCGATATTCTCCGGCCGGATCATGATCTTGACCTCGGCCCCCTTGGCGAGCCCAGCCGGGCCGGTCGTGCCGATACTGCCGCAAGGCGTGTCGACCTTGTAGCTGTCCGGGCCGAGTGCTTCGGCGATCTTGCCGGAGATGGTGTTGGAACGTCCGATGAAGCCGGCGACCGATTGCGAGGCAGGCCGCTCATAGATCTCGCGCGGCGAGCCGAATTGCGAGATCGCGCCGGCGCTCATCACCACGATCTTGTCCGACATCACCATCGCCTCGGCCTGGTCGTGGGTGACATAGATGCTGGTGATGCCGACGCGCTGCTGCAAGTCGCGGATGAAGAAGCGCATCTCGTCGCGCAAGGTGGCGTCGAGATTGGCCAGCGGCTCGTCGAGCAAAAGCACGGACGGTTCGATGACCAGTGCGCGGGCCAGAGCCACGCGCTGCTGCTGGCCGCCGGAAAGCTCGCGCGGGTAGCGCTTGTCGTAACCTTCGAGCCGTACCATGGCGAGCACGTCGGCGATGCGCCGCTGGCGATCGGGCACGGAAACCTTGCGGACCTCGAGGCCGAAGCTCAGATTCTCGGCCACAGTCATGTGTGGAAAAAGCGCGTAGGACTGGAACACCATGCCGATGTCGCGCTGTTCCGGCAAAGCGCGTGTCACGTCGCGATTGCCGAACAGGATGCGTCCGTCGTCGGGCCGTTCGAAGCCGGCGATACAGCGCAAGGTCGTTGTCTTGCCGCAGCCGCTGGGGCCAAGCAGCGAGACGAACTCACCCTGGGCTATCGGGATCGAAATATCCTTCAGGATGTGCAGGTTGCCATACCGCTTGTTGATACGGTCGATGGTCAGTGCGGTCATCCGGTGTCCTCGCGGGGTTCACGGCCGGGAGGTGGGGGCAACCCTCCCGGCCTTCACGTCGATGCGATCGCGGGGTGGCTTTACGCCATCTCCCGGTTCCAGCGGTCGGCAATGTCTGCCGCCTTGTCGACGTAGCTGTCCCAGTCATAGCTCTTGATCTCGGTCATGCGCGGGCCGACGATCGGGGTGCGTGCCTTCATCGCGTCGTCGACTGAGGACTCGCTGTTGCTCGGCGAGGTGTAGAAGGCCTTGGCCATGTCCTGCTGGACCTTGGCGTCGAGGATGTAGTTCAGATAGGCGTGCGCGGCGTCCTTCTCTGCACCGGTGGCGACCAGGTTGAACGACTGCTCGAAGGCGAGCACCCCTTCCTTGGGGGCGACGATGGCAACCGGCGCACCCTTGTCCTGCAGCGTCATGATCTCGGTCCAGTCGACAGGCGCGATGATGGCATCGCCGCGGATCAGTGCCGTTGCCACCTCGCCACTCCATGAAGCCTGCGTGAAGGGCAGCAGCTCCTTGATCTTGGCGAATGCGGTGTCGAAATCGTCCGGCCCGCTGCCAAACAGCTCGGCGACAAGCCGCAGGAACAGGACGGCACCGGTGTTGCCGATCTGGTAGAGGCCGGTCTTGCCCTTGAACTCCGGGTTATCCCAGAGGTCGTGCCAGGAGGTGGGTGCTGTCTTTACCAGGTCGGTGCGATAGGCCAGCCCGATCGGCGAGACGATGGCGCGGATGCCCTTGGCGTCCTTGTTGACGAATTGCGGGAAGGTCTTCGCCGCATTCGGCACCTTGGTGAGGTCGAAGGGCTCGAAGAAGCCTTCGGCGCGCAGCACGGCGGCGATGTTTTCGTTGCCCATGAAGATGCTGTAGGGCGAGCGACCTCCGCCGGCGCGGATCTTGGCGACGAAATCCTTGCCGAGCCCGACGTCGAGCTGCGGCTGGATGCCGGTGGCGGTGGTCAGCCCGGGCAAGAGCTTCTCTTCCCAGAACTTGGCCCACAGACCGCCATAGGTCGGAACGACCAGCGGCGATTGCGCCGTGGCGAGCCGTGGCAGGGTCATCGAGGCAATAGCCGTCGTCATACCGACGGCGAATTCACGCCTTGTCAGCTTCATCGGAAATTATCTCCCATGTTCCCACTGAAGTTCTTATTGTGGCTTGCGTCGCGGGTCGAAAGCGCAGCCCTGTTGGATCGAAGGCTTGCATTTTCCGGCCAGGCGGTCAACAATTTAGATATTGTTATATTGAAATAATAAAAAGCGGCCAACGAGGGAGAGCATACGGGCATGGAGGACGCCAAGCAGGCAGTCCAGGCGACCAAGAGCCTGGCACATCAGATCGCGACGTCGCTGCAGCAGGAGATCGTGCAGGGCACGCTCAGCGTCGAGGCGCGGCTGCCGTCCGAAGCCGAGATCGCGCAGCGCTTCGGCGTCTCGCAGCCGACGGTACGCGAGGCGCTCAAGATTCTCGCGGCGAAGAAGCTGGTGCGTTCGAAGCGCGGCCCCAATGGCGGTGTCTTCGTCAATGCGCCGTCGCTGACCGCGGCCAGCCAGATGCTGCAGGAGATGACGACCTGGTTCGTCGGGCTCGGTGTGTTCGGGCTCAGCGAGATCGTCGAGGCGCGGCTGTTGCTCGGACGCACCTGCGTCCAGCTCGCGGCCGAGCGCGCCACAACTGACGATCTTGAAACGATCGAGGCGACGCTTGAGGCTTTCGAGCGCGACGACATTTCCGACGAGGAATTTTGCCGGCTTGACGTCGCCTTCCACCACGCCATCGCGCAGGCCACCGGCAACAACGAGTTGCGCTTCATCATGCTTGTCGTCAACGACTCGCTGATCCCGGCAACCAACATGATCTCGTTCCGCTTCCGCGAACGCGGCCGTGTCGTGTCGCTACACGCCGATATCCTCGAGGCGCTGCGCGCCCGCGACGCCTCGGCTGCCACGGCGGCCTTCGAGGAACTCATCGCCTACCAGTCCAGCGTCTACGAAAAGGCGCTGTCGGCGCGCCAGGGTGATGGCGCCCAGCGGCAGGAAGCCTGATGGGCCAGCTCGTGGCGCCGGGGCAGAAGCTGGTCGAAGAGCAGCTTGCCGACGGGCGCCGCGTCTACCGTAGCTCGATCCCCCTGCCCGGCGAACTGCCCGATATTCTGGAGCGTCTCGCCAAATGGGCGAAGGACCAGCCCGACAAGGTACTGCTATCAGAGCCACGGGAAGACACCAGGCGGTCGATCAGCTATGACGAGGCACTTGTCCGAGCGCGTGCCATGCGAGTGCTGCTGGCGAGCCGCTATGGCCTGCGTAAGGGCGATTGCGTGGCGACATTGGCTCCGGCCGGCATCGACGCGCTGGTGCTTAAGCTCGCCTGCCTCTGCGGCGGCTTCGTCCATGCGGCGTTGCCCCACTTCCCTTTCCGCGACGGCGTCGAAAACGAAGCAACAAGGTCGTTTCTCGAAAACGCCAAACCCCGGCTGATCGTGGCGCCTTCAGGCCATCCGGCCATCCAGGGCATGAATGCCGTTTCGCTCGATGATCTCGCGCGCGACAGCACTGACGTAACCGCGCCGGGAGCGGACGAACCCGCCTCACCCGACGATTGGGCCGCGATCTTCTTCACCTCCGGCAGCACGGGTGCGCCGAAGGGCGTGCCGATCACGCGTGGCATGATCTCGTCCAACCAGGCCGCCATCGCCGCGATGTGGCCGTTCGTCGCCGAAACGCCACCCGTGCTCGTCGACTGGCTGCCATGGCACCACGTCTTCGGCGGCCTCGACAACCTCTTCAAGGTGATCTGGAACGGCGGCGCGATGCATGTCGACGCCGCACCCGGCCCCTCGACCATCGAGGCAACCGCAAGGCTCATGGCCGAGGTTGGCCCCACCATGCACATCGCCGTGCCGCTCGGGCTGAAGCTCCTGCTCGACAGGCTGGAAAATGATGACGCCGCCGCTGGCGCGCTGACCAGGAAACTGCGCGCCATCTTCTTTGCCGGCGCCGGCATCGATGTCGAACTGTGGCGCCGTCTAGCTGCGTTCCGCGACAGCCATGGCGATTTCCAGATCCTGTCGGGCTATGGCGCGACGGAGGCTGCCTCGACGATCACGTTGTCGCCGGCGCCGCTGGAGCGTCCGGGCGAACTCGGTCATCCCCTGCCCGGCCACAGCGTGGCGCTTGTCGACGTCGATGGCCGCAGCGAGCTGCGCGTTTCTGGTCCCAACATCGCGCCGTGCTATTTGATCGAAGGTCGAAAGGTCGAGCTGCCGATGGACGATCACGGCTTCTACCGCACCGGCGATGCTGCCTTGCTGCGCCAGCGCTCCGATGGCGTTGCCGTGTTCGGCTTCGATGGCCGCCTCGCCGAGGACTTCAAGCTGTCGAGCGGGGTCAAGGTGCGCACTGGGCCGCTGCGCGCCGGCCTTCTGGCGCAATGCGCCCCGCTCGCCGACGACATCGTCATTTCGGGAGAGAACCGCGACCGTCTCGTGGCGCTGGTGTTTCCGTCGGCGACGGGCAAGGCATGTCCCAACGAAATCGGTGCGCGCATCGCCGGCTGGAATGCCGCCAATCCATCGGGATCTACGGCGATTGCCCGCTTCGATCTTGCCACTGCGCCGGCGGACCGCGGCAAGGGCGAGCTGTCGGACAAGGGGCAGATCGTCCAGTCGCGCTATCTGCGCAATCACGCCGAACTGTTCGAGGCACTGCAGGCAGGCGGCGGTCAGACACCTTTGGGCGGCTAACGCCTCACGAGCCTAGGTCACCGACTCATAAGCGCGTCCAGATTTGGCTGAAGCGAGTTTGACGAGAGCAAGGTAGTCTTCGCTTCGACGGTAACTGCACGTTCCCGATCGTCCACCGGTTCGGCACCGGCTACGTCACCATGGATCAGATGGGCCAGCACGACGCCGATCCGGAACGTTCAACGTTACGCCTATGCCGAAGCCCTACCCTTCAACGACTTCGCTGATCTGCACGATGGGGGCGATGTCCGTATAGTTGGCGACATCAGCTGCGATCTCGGCGCGGTGGGGAGCCAACGCCTCCTGGAATGTCGCCAGGTCAGGCGAGTAGACGTGGCAGGCCGCGACGAACTCCGGCGCGCTTCCAGCTTCGCGACCCGCTAGGCCCTTATCGACCTCGTAGCGCAGGCAGGCATCGCCGAGCCGTTCCTGGATCAGTGGCATATGGCGGGTGCGGTAGTAGTCGTGATCGAACTTCGAACCGCCATCGGTCCTGTAGTAGACACTCATCTTGATCATGGTCGGGCTCCTGCCTGCCTCCTCCGAGCGTTCGCCGGGCCTTTCTAGCTCGCCGACTGGTAACGCGCATCCCGATTTGGTTGAGCCAGTTTGGCGAGAGCATGGTGGTTTGCGCTGTGCTTTTCGAAGCGGGTGGCGACGGCCAGGAAGTGCTTGAGTTTGCAAAAGAAGTTTTCGACGCCCGCCTTGCGCCAGTTTACGAGTGCGCCACCTAGTCCAGGTCGCGGAACGGCTTCTCGCGGATGTCGAGAAATTCCTTCAGCGAATGGTCCTTGAGCAGCCGCATCCAGTAGCGTCCCTCTTCCGAGGCATGCAGGATCGCAGTCGTCTCGCGATTGTAGGTCCAGGAGCTGTCGAGACCTGCCGTCTGCTGCTGGTGGTTGAGCGCTGCCTTGGCGAACTTGATCGCAGCACCCGGCATGCGGGCGCATTTGCGTGCCAGCTTCTCGGCTTCCGCCTTAAGCTGATCGCGCGGAACCGCCTTGTTGACGAGATGGATGCGCGCCGCCTCGCGGCCATCGATCAGGTCGCCGGTGTACATCAGGTGGCGGGCGTGGATCATCGGCACTGTCCACGGCAGCATCAGCGTGGGCGGCGCCGAGACATGGCGCACTTCCGGCTCGCCCAGCATCGCGTCCTCGGCGGCGATCGTCATGTCGCAGCACATCATCAGTTCCAGCCCGCCGGCCAGGCAATAGCCGTTGACGGCGGCAATGATTGGGATCGGCGCCTCACGGATGAGCTTCATGCGGCGCATGTTGGCGCCGATGTCCTCGCGCCAGGCTTCCGCGTCCATCTCGAAGTCCTCGCCGCCGAGGTCGAAGCCGGCGGTGAAAGCACGCCCGGCGCCGGTGATGACGACGGCGCGGATCTCGGGATCCTTGACCGCCCGCACGATCGCCGCCTCGAGCGCGTCACCGAGCTCCTGGTTCATGGCGTTCATCTTGTCGGGGCGGTTGAGCGTTAGGGTGACGAACGCGTCCTCGGCGTCCTTTTCCCAGATGACGACGTCAGTGCTCATGGTCTCCCCTCCCCTCAGGCGATTTCGATGACGACGCGGCCGCGAACCTGGCCGGCGACGATGCGCTTGGCGAGGTCGGGCAGTTCGCTCATCTTGTGGGTCTCGGTCATCGCCGCAAGCTTGGTGCGGTCTAGATGGTCGGCGAGCGTGCGCCAGGCCCGCTCCCGCTTCGCAAGCGGCGCGAAAACGGAATCGACGCCGATCAGCGTCACGCTGCGCAGGATGTGCGGCATCACGGTGCCCGGCAGGTCGTGGCCGCCGGCCAGTCCGCAGGCAGCGACTGCACCGCCATAAACAGTCTGCGCCAGCGCATTGGCAAGCGTCGTCGAGCCGACGCTATCGACCGCACCGCTCCAGCGCTCCTTCTGCAGCGGCCTGACCTCGCCTGCGAGCTCGGCGCGGTCGAGGAAGGCAGTCGCGCCCAGCGAGCGGAGATAGTCGTGCGTCTCGGCGCGGCCGGTCGAGGCGACGACGGCATAGCCCTTGGAGGACAGCAGGCTGACGGCAGTCGAGCCGACGCCGCCGGCGGCACCCGTCACCAGCACTTCGCCCTTGCCGGGCTGTATCTTGCCCCAGTCTTCAAGCGCATCGACGCACAGCGCTGCGGTGTAGCCAGCCGTGCCGATCGCCATCGCCTGTTCCATGGTAAAGGCATCAGGCAGGCGGATCAGCCATTCCGGCTTCAGCCGCTGGAAGCGCGTGTAGGCGCCCCACTCCGTCTCGGACATGCCCCAGCCATTGGCCACGACCTTGTCGCCTACCTTCCATGCCGGCGAGCGCGACTCAACGACGGTGCCAGCGATGTCGATGCCCGCGACCATCGGCAGGCGGCGCGCGATGCGGCCCTTGCCCGATATGGCGAGGCCATCCTTGTAATTGAGGCTCGAATAGGCGACCTCGACCAGCACGTCGTTGTCTGGCAGGTCGGCTTTGGTAATCTCGCGGAAGCCGGCGCGCGGCTTGCCGTCGACATCTTCCAGCATCAACGCCGTAAAAGTCTCGCTCATGAAAGTCTCCAGGAAGTCATGGGGTAATCTCCGGCTCAGCCGCGCTTGGCCTCGCGTTCGGCGCGCCGCGTCAGGCTGAGCGCGTAACTGTCGCGAACATAGGCCAGCAGCTCCGCCAGCACGGCGGTGGCGTCTGTCGCGTTTCTCGCCTCGATGGCGCCGGCCAATCTCTCGTGGAAATCGGCAACGGTGCTGCGTTCGCGCACATGCGAGACGATCATGTTGGTGATTGGCATGAACGCCTCGACCACCGTGTACATCATCAGGCTGAGCGGGCCGTTGCCTGCCGCCTGCACCACGGCACGATGGAAGCGCACGTCGGAAGCGCAAAAATCCTCGTCGCTGAGCAGCTTGGAACGCTGCAGCGCGATTTCCGCGCGCATCGCGGCAAGGTCGGCGTCACTGCGCCGCTCGCAGGCAAGCCGACAGCAGATTGCTTCTGTTTCCAGCCGCGCGCTGATGATCTCGTCGATGTCGAAGGCACCGACGCCGACAAGCAACGTCGCGGCCCCTGTGATCGCCGATGACAGGCCCTCCGGATCGGGGCGGCTGACGAAGGTGCCGCCGGTCGGCCCGCGCTGCGAGCGGATAAGATTCTGCGCGGCAAGCCGCTTCAGTGCCTCGCGCACCGTCGGGCGCGATATGCCGAAACTCTTGGCGAGATCTTCTTCGGTCGGCAGGCGCTCGTCGATCTGCAGGCGACCGTCGAGAATGGCCGCGCGAATCTTGTCGGCGACCTGCCGGGCAACGCCGGTGCGCACCACGTCCTGATATTCGATCGGCATTCGCCCTCCGTCGGTGCTGCCTGGTCGGCCGCCTCCGTTTCGATATGAGATAAACAATATAGGTTTGACAAATATTGCAAGCGAAATAAGCTTGGCCGAGACAGCGCCCGGACATGGCTTCCTCCGGGCCATCCAGGCGCCATGACACCCAAGAGCGATCAGGTTCTCTCCATCCTCCAGGCGCGGCTCGACAAGGCCGCGATCCTGGCGGGCGACGCAATCGATCCACGCTACAGCGACGATCTCTCAGGCGAACCGGGTGCCCGGCCGGAGCTGGTGCTGCGGCCACGCAGCACCAGTGAGGTCGCCGAAATCCTGAAGGTCTGCAACGACGCGCGGCTGCCACTGGTCGTCCAGGGCGGCCGCACCGGACTGTCGGGCGGGGCGAGGGTGCTGGCAGGCGAGGCGGGACTGTCGCTCGAGCGCATGACCACCTTGCAGGAGGTCGAGCCGACGGCGGGAACCATCGTCGCCGACGCCGGCGTGCCTTTGCAGCTCGTGCAGGAGAAGGCGGACGCTGCGGGTCTCGTCTTCGGCGTCGACATTGGCGCGCGCGGCACCGCCACCATCGGCGGCAACATCGCCACCAATGCCGGCGGTATCCGCGTGCTGCGTTATGGCAGCTTCCGCGCCCAGGTGCTGGGCCTGGAGGCCGTGCTCGCTGATGGCAGCGTGCTGTCGTCGCTCAAGGGGCTCGCCAAGGACAATTCCGGCTACGACCTCAGCCAGCTTTTCATCGGCAGCGAAGGCACGCTCGGCGTGGTCACCCGCGCCTGCCTCAGGCTTCACCCAAGGCCGGTGACCCAGTCCGCGGCCTTCTGCTCCTTGCCCTCGCTCGACGCGGCCTTTGGCCTGCTCAAGTTCTTGCGCGCTCGCCTCGGCAACCTGCTGTCCGGCTTCGAGGTCATCCTCGCGCCGCTGATGGGCGACATGGTCGCAGCGCTCGGGTTCACCGCGCCTGTCGCCTTGTCGTCGCCGGTCTACGTGCTGGCCGATATCCAGGGCATGACACCTGGGGCCGATGAGGAGGCCTTCATAGAAACACTGTCGCAGGCAATCGAGGACGGGCTGGTTGAGGACGTCGTGGTCTCGCAGTCCGAGCGTGAGTTCCATGCGCTGTGGACGCTGCGCGACGACGTCAACCGCTTCCTCTTCGCCGAAGAGGCGATGCTTAGCCTCGATGTCAGCCTGCCGCTGCCTGAGATAGGCACCTTCCTCGACATGGCGCGCGCGGCCCAGGGTCGCGCCGACCCAGCGGCGCAGGATTATGTCTTCGGCCATCTCGG
Source organism: Aminobacter sp. LjRoot7 (assembly GCF_964252895.1). NCBI lineage: Bacteria > Pseudomonadati > Pseudomonadota > Alphaproteobacteria > Hyphomicrobiales > Phyllobacteriaceae > Aminobacter > Aminobacter sp. LjRoot7. The sequence goes on along the minus strand of NZ_CAXUPX020000009.1, from coordinate 138,519 downwards.
CGACGGTAACCTGCATTACGTCGTGCGCACTGACAGGCCTGACGATGTCGCCAGCGTAGTGTTCGAGTGCGTCGCGAAATGCGGCGGCTCGATCTCGGCCGAGCACGGCATCGGCCTCGACAAGAAGGCCTATCTGCATCTGGCGCGCACGCCTTCCGAATTGGCGGCGATGCGTCGCCTGAAGGTCGCGTTCGACCCCAACAACATCCTCAATCCGGGCCGCATCTTCGACATGCCCCCTGCCCTGCCCAACGTCTGAGTGCCGCAATGACAGCTGTGACTTCTCCTGAAAATGGCGCCCGCCCGGTCGACATGCCCTCGGCGCTCGACGAACGCTACACGCTCGAACGCGGCCGCATCCTGGTTTCGGGCACGCAGGCGCTGGTCCGCCTGCCAATGGTCCAGCGCCAGCGCGATCTCGCCGCCGGGCTCAACACCGCCGGTTACGTCTCCGGCTATCGCGGCTCTCCCTTAGCCGGCTTCGATCGCGAGATGGGCAGCGCCAAGAAATATCTCAAGGCCAGCCACATCGTTTTTCAGCCCGGCCTCAACGAGGACATGGCGGCGACCGCCGTGTGGGGCACGCAGCAGACCGGCATGTTCCCCGGCGCGCGCTACGATGGCGTGTTTTCGATGTGGTACGGCAAGGGCCCGGGCGTCGACCGCACCATGGATGTCATCCGCCACGCCAATGCCGTCGGCACCAGCAAGCATGGCGGCGTGCTGCTGCTCGTCGGCGACGACCATGGCGCTGTGTCCTCCACCCTGCCCCACCAGAGCGAGCACAATCTGATTTCGGCCATGGTGCCGTTGCTGTCGCCGGCCGGCGTAGGTGAGTACATCGACTACGGCCTGCTCGGCTGGGCGATGAGCCGCTATTCCGGCGCCTGGGTTGGCTTCAAATGCCAAACCGAGATCGTCGAATGCTCAGCGACCGTCGACCTCGATCCGACGCGCCTTGAGATCGTCACGCCCGACCTTCCCCTCCCCGCCGACGGCCTGTCGATGCGCTGGCCCGACGGCCAGCAGGCGATGGAGCGGCGGCTCGAGACCAAGCTCGCTGCGGTGCTCGCTTTTGCCCGTGCCAATCGCCTCGACCGCCAGGTCTGGCCCTCCCCTGCCGCCCGGCTCGGCATCGTGTCGACTGGCAAGTCCTGGCTCGACCTCAAGGGCGCGCTGTCATTGCTTGGCATCGACGAGGCGCGCGCGGCCGAGCTCGGCATCCGCCTCTACAAGGTCGGCATGGTCTGGCCGCTGGAGCCGGAAGGCCTGCGCGAGTTCGCCAACGGGCTGGAGCAGATCCTCGTCGTCGAGGAGAAGCGCCCGGTCATCGAAGAGCAGATCAAGTCGCAGCTGTTCAACCTGCCCGGCGACCGCCGGCCACAGGTGTTCGGCAAAACCGGGCCGGACGGCTCCCCTCTCCTGCCCTCTATCGGCGAGATCGGCGCGCTGTCGGTGGCGCGTGCCATCCTGCAATGGCTGGGTACAACCGACGCTGGCCTCGTGGCGCGTGCCGTACAGCTGTCAACTGTTGGAGCCCCCTCCCCTGCCGAGCCGGGCCTGCTCAACCGCGAACCCTATTTCTGCTCTGGCTGTCCGCATTCGACCTCGACGGTTTTGCCCAAGGGCAGTCGCGCCTCCACAGGCATCGGCTGCCACATGATGGTGATCGGCATGGAGCGCGACACCTCGACTTTCACCCAGATGGGTGGCGAAGGCGGGTCGTGGATCGGCCTGTCGCCTTTCACCGACGAGAAGCACATCTTCGTCAACATGGGCGACGGCACCTATTTTCATTCCGGCCTGCTGGCCATTCGCGCCGGTATCGCCGCCAAGGTCAACGCCACCTACAAGATCCTCTACAATGACGCCGTCGCCATGACCGGCGGCCAGCGCCATGACGGCGAATTGTCGGTGCCGTCGATCGTCGGCCAGGTGCTCGCCGAGGGCGCCAGGCAGGTCGTCGTCGTTTCCGAGCGGCCTGAGCTTCTGGCCGGCCTGTTGCCGCGCTCGGTCAATGTGCGTCATCGCGACGAACTCGACGAAGTGCAGCGCGAGCTGCGCGAAGTCGAAGGCGTCACGGTGCTGGTCTATGATCAGGTCTGCGCTGCCGAGAAGCGCCGCCGCCGCAAGCGCGGCACCTATCCCGTCTCGCCCAAGCGCGCCTTCATCAACGAACTGGTCTGCGAAGGCTGCGGCGATTGCTCGGCGGTCTCCAATTGCATCTCCATTGAGCCGCGCGAAACCGAGTTCGGCCGCAAGCGCGCTATCAACCAGTCGAGCTGCAACACCGACCTCAGCTGCACCAAGGGCTTTTGCCCGAGCTTCGTCACCATCGAAGGCGGGCGCCTGCGTAAGCCGCGCGCCAAGGCCGCGGGCGGTGTCGACGCCGACCTGGCAGAACCCAGCCTGCCCAGGTTGGGCAACGAGCCCTACAGCGTGCTGCTTACCGGCATCGGCGGCACCGGTGTCATCACCGTCAGTGCGATCCTGTCCCAGGCCGCCCATCTCGACGGCCTGTCGCTGGTCACGCTCGACCAGACGGGCTTGGCACAGAAAAACGGTGCCGTCGTATCGCACATCCGCCTGGCGCGACAGGCGGAGATGCTCAACGCCGCCCGCATTGGCCCCGGCGAGGCCGATCTTGTCCTCGGCTTCGATCTCGTGGTCGCTGCCTCGCAGAACGCCATCGCCACCTTCGGCAAGGGCCGCACCAAGGCCGTGGTCGATGACCACTTCGCCCCGACCGCTTCCTTCGTCAAGGACACCACCATCGACTTCCGCGAGGGCGCCACGCTGCGCCGGCTGCGCAACGCCGGCGGCGAGGGGGCACTTGCCACGCTGCCTGCCATGAAGCTCGCAACCGCTCTGTTTGGCGACGCGATTGCCGCCAACATGTTCCTGCTCGGCCATGCCTGGCAGAAGGGCCTTGTGCCGATCGGCCGTGAGGCGATCGAAAAGGCCATCGACCTCAACGGCGCCGGCGTGGCCATGAACCGCGCCGCCTTTGCCTGGGGCCGGCGCTCGGCCGAAGACATGGACTTCGTCAGCCGGCAGGCTGGGACGGCACCCGTTTCGACCCCCGAGGCTAGGTTGCTTGATGAAATCGTCACGCGACGCGTGGCATTCCTTACCGGATACCAGAACGCCCAATATGCCGAGCGCTATCGTGCACTTGTCGACAAAGCACGGGAGGCCGAGGCGAGGGTGGCTCCGGGGCAGGAAGCGTTCTCTACGGCTGTTGCCAGGGCTGCTTTCAGGCTGATGGCCTACAAGGACGAGTACGAGGTGGCGCGGCTGCATCGCGATCCGGTCTTCCGGCAAAAGCTCGCCGAGCAGTTCGAAGGCGACTTCAAACTCCAGTACAATCTGGCGCCGCCGATGCTGACCCGCACCGACCCACGCACTGGCCACCCCGCCAAGATCGCTATCGGCAGCCGCTGGATCGAGCCGGCCTTTGCCATGCTGGCCCGCCTCAAGGGCCTGCGCGGCACCCGCTTCGATCCGTTCGGCCGAACAGCCGAGCGCAAGTTGGAACGCAAGCTGGTCGCCGACTACTTCACGCTCGTCGAGGAACTCGGCGTCCGGCTGTCGGCTTCGAACCTGACGGCGGCTACCGAACTTGCCGGCCTGGCCGAGACCGTGCGCGGCTATGGCCATGTCAAGCTGGCGGCCGTGGAGCGTTACGAAAAGCGCAAGTCGGAACTACTCGCGGCTTTTGCCCAGGCTGCGTCTGTGGGGCAGGCGGCCTGACGGGGGCGGTCCCATCAATGCCCTGAATCGACGACGGCTGATCGATTCAGGAGTTTCATTGGACGGTGGAATCGCAGCGCGCGATTCTGCCGTTCATGCAAAAGCCGAGCCCCATCCTGCATCTCCAGCGTCGTGATCCGAGCCGAAACATGGCGCGGTTCTATTGTCTGTCAGTCGAAGGCTCGCTGTTCGGCGACGCGGTGCTGGTGCGGGAATGGGGCCGCATCGGCACGCTGGGCAGGCGGCGTCTCGATCTCTTCGCCAGCGCTGCCCAAGCGCAGGAGGCTTTGCGCCTATTGGCGGCTTCCAAGGTCCAGCGCGGCTACAGCTCCGTCGGTTGACAGCTGTCAACGGCCGGATGTCGGAACCGAAACGGTCCCCGAGAGGTGCCATTTCGGTTCCGTCACAATGGTTAATTTCCGTTAACTATAAACAAGTTGACTCGACTCGCCCTCTCCAGCACCCTTGTTACGGTAATTGGTCGTAATTCGACACGTCCAGCGTAACCGCTTCAGCAAACCGTTATCCACGCTCCGGCACGTTAAAATGTGCGAAGGCGTAACCCGGATTCGGATTCTGCAGCGAATCGGCGCATAAATCTTAACGAAGCCTGACCGCGCGTCGCTCATGCGTGCGCTGAATGGCGAGAGGGGACTAAAGACTTGGTTGGGGCAGTTCAAGCACGGGCGGAAAACGCGAGCGAAGAGGCCGAGGTCATGGCGACTGATCGTGCTATTGCGCGGGACGCCGAGATGTTGTCGGCACAATTGCAGGCGATGCGCGACCGGCTGTTTTCGCCGACCTCGAAGAAGGCCCTGCGCAAGTTCTCAAGTGGAGAAGCAGCGCGCCTGATCGGCGTTACCGATGGCTATCTGCGCCAGCTCTCCATCGCAGGTGAAGGGCCTCAGCCCGAGACCGGGGCAGGGGGGCGTCGCTACTACGCGCTCGACGACATCAATGGCTTGCGCCGGCATCTCGCCGAGCAGAACCCGACCAAGGCGCGTCATTATCTTCCGCGCCGCGACGCCGGGCGTGGCGAGCACCTGCAGGTGATCGCCGTAACCAACTTCAAGGGTGGCTCGGGCAAGACCACCACCAGCACCCATCTTGCCCAGCACCTGGCGCTTGCCGGCTATCGCGTGCTGGCCATCGATCTCGATCCGCAAGCGTCGATGTCGGCTTTGTTCGGATATCAGCCCGAACTCGACCTCAATGGCAACGACACACTCTATGGCGCGATCCGCTATGACGAGGAGCGTCGGCCGCTCGCCGATATCATCCGCCGCACCTATTTCGACGGGCTCGACTTCGTGCCCGGAAATCTCGAACTGCAGGAGTTCGAGCACACGACACCGCAGATGCTGGCGGCGCGTCAGGCCGGCGACAACAAGGCGATGTTTTTCGCCCGCGTGCAGGAAGCGCTGCTGACGGTGGCGGACAACTACGACGTCGTCGTCATGGACTGCCCGCCGCAGCTGGGCTTCCTGACCCTGTCTGCGCTGTGCGCGGCAACCTCGGTGCTGGTGACCATTCACCCGCAGATGCTCGACGTCGCCTCGATGAGCCAGTTCCTGTTCATGACCGCCGATCTTCTGTCGGTCGTGCGCGAGGCTGGCGGCGAGCTGAACTTCGATTTCATGCGCTACCTGATCACACGCTATGAGCCCAATGACGGGCCGCAGACGCAGATCGTCGGCTTCCTGCGCTCGCTGTTTGGCGATCGCGTGCTGACGGCACCATTGGTCAAGTCGACCGCCTTCTCGGATGCTGGCCTGACCAAGCAGACGCTTTACGAAGTGTCGCGCGAGAGCTTCAGCCGCGCCACCTATGACCGCGCCATGGAGTCGTTGACAGCTGTCAACGGCGAGATCGAAGGCCTGATGCTCAAGGCTTGGAACCGGGCGGCGTGAGGGAGGCTGGCATGGCATTGAACCGAAAGGACCAGCTCAAGGCGTTGTTCGGCACGGTCGAACCGGCGCCGGCACCCGCAACGCCGCTTGAAAAGGCACCCGAGACGAAATCGGCTGAGCCGGATGCCACGCGTCAGCGCAGCGCTTCCGGCGCCGTTAAGGCCATGGGCCTGTCGCTTGGCGGCTTGTCCAAGGAAATCGAGGAGGCGCGCAAGCTCAAGGAAAGCTTCGATGCCGCCGAACGTATCAATCAGGTGGATGCATCCCTGATCGAGGCGTCGTTTGTTGCCGATCGGCTCGACCATGGTGCGCAGGATCCGGATTTCGACGCGCTGGTTTCCAGCATCGAGACGTCGGGCCAGCAGGTTCCCGTTCTGCTCAGGCCGCACCCCGACAAGCCGGGACGTTACCAGACGGCCTATGGTCACCGCCGCGTGCGCGCCGCAGGCAAGCTCGGCGTTCCTGTGCTGGCCATCGTCCGGCCGCTCTCTGATGTCGAATTGGTGCTTGCCCAGGGCAAGGAAAACAGCGAGCGGCGCGATCTCTCCTTCATCGAGCGGGCGCTGTTTGCACACGAGCTGATTGCTCGCGGCTTCGAACGCGGCATCGTCCAGGATGCGCTGTCGCTGCACAAGGCAGAGATGACGCGCTTCCTGCAGGTTGCCGATGCGGTGCCTGAGCAGGTGGTGCGTGCGATCGGTGCGGCCCCCAAGATCGGCCGGCCGCGCTGGATGGCGCTCGCCGAGCTGCTGAAGAGCGAGGCGGCCCGCGTCAAGGCCGACGACGAGATCACCAGCCAGCGCTTCCGTGCGGCAACGAGCGACGAGCGCTTCAACCTGTTGTTCACACGCCTGCAGCGCAAGACGCAGCCAATCGCTGGCGCCGCGCGCGAAATTCGCGACGGCAAGGGCAGGGCGGTGGCGAATCTGATCGTTACCAAGGGCAAGGCCAGGGTCGATTTCCTGGAAAAGGTCGCCGACGGGTTCGAGGATTTTCTCGGCGACGAACTGCCCAGGCTTTTGGAGAGGTTCGAACAGGAGCGCGGCCGCTCGGTCGGGCAAGGCTAGTTTTGTCCACAGCCAGCGGCATGGGCGCCTGCTTCACCGCAGCGTCACCCGCGGATGGTGGAGCGTAAAGCGTAGGTCCAATGCGTAGAGGATCGGAAAAAGAAGGATAACCGGCAAGAAAAAGGCCCCCGAAACGTCGCCATTCCGGAAGCCCTCATCAATGTAGCAATTGTGAGAGAATCATTTCCGGACCGACTTGTCAACCACTGGACGCGTTCCGGAATGCCTTCGGCTTGCCTCGACTGAGGTGAACGAGGATGACTGAGCATATCTCGACGACGCCCTTTGGGCGGCGGTCGCTGTCGCTTGCCATGATGGCAGGTCAGATGGCGGCCGACAGCTGCGCGCCTGGCGCCAGCTCCAACAAATGGCAGGTGTTCCGCGCCGTCTGCGAGGCCAAACAATTGCTTGGTGCCAGTGATCGCGCCCTTGCCGTTCTCAACGCGCTGCTGAGCTTCCATCCCGACACGGATCTCGTGGAAGGGGAGGGGCTTGTGGTGTTTCCATCCAACGCCCAGCTGGCGCTGAGAGCGCATGGCATGGCGCCGGCGACGCTGAGGCGGCACCTGTCGGTGCTGGTCGATTGCGGCCTGGTGGTGCGCCGCGACAGCCCCAATGGCAAGCGCTACGCCCGCAAAGGCTTTGATGGTGCGATCGAGCAGGCCTTTGGCTTCGACCTGACACCGCTTCTGGCCCGTGCCGAAGAGTTTGAGCGCATGGCCGAGGCTGTGAGAGCCGAACGGCGGGCGCTGCTGCTCGTTCGCGAGCGCATCACCATCCTGCGCCGTGACATCGCCAAGATGATCGCCTTCGGCCTCGAGGAGGGCATTGCGGCCGATTGGCAGCGCCTGCACCTCAGCTATCGCGAGATCGTGGTGGCCATTCCACGCACGGCAAGCCGGCTCGAGCTCGAACCGATCGCCTCAGAACTCGCAATGCTTGCCCAGGAGGTACGCAAGGCGCTGGAAAGTCACGTAAAAACTGAAGAAACAAGCGCCAATGAGTCTCATTTCGAGCGCCACATACAGAATTCAAACACACATCCTCATGAACTTGAACCCGGCCTCGAAAAAGGCCCAGGGACGGCCGCCGCAGTAAAACTTGAGACGAAGAGCCAGCCACCAACGGGTTATCCGCTTGGCATGGTGCTGCGCGCTTGCCCCGACATAGCCGATTACGCACGAAACGGCATTTCGGGCTGGGCGGACCTGGTGGAGACGGCAAATCTGGTGCGCGGCGCCCTCGGCGTCAGTCCCGATGCGTGGAACCAGGCCTGCGAGGCCATGGGGGCGGTGGATGCCGCGATCATGGTGGCGGCGATGCTGCAGAAGGGCGAGGCGATTTCCAGCCCTGGCGGCTATCTGCGCAGCCTGACAGCGAAAGCACGCGCCGGTGAATTCTCGATCGGGCCGGTGCTGATGGCGCTGCTGCGCGGCAGGGGAGGGGCCCAGGCCAAGGCCGGATGATTGGAACGGGCAATGCTCGCTGGCGCTGATTGGGGTCGGGGGATTGAAAAATGCTGTGCCAACCAGTCAGTGAAAGGCGGCGCGGAGACAGCCAGAACCCAAGCTGAGTCACAATTCCTGCGCGGGCCTTCAAGCCGATCGGTATCGCCACCGGCAGGGGCCTGGATTTGCGGCGCGACGTGGATGATATGGCCGCAATTGCGTGCCGACGTGCCTCCAACCGTTGCGCGACGGCTTGGCAAGGCAGGGGGATGGCGGCTGTCGACGATCTCCGGCGCCAGCCGCGCAACTTGAGGAGAGAAGCTAGAGCCCGCTGGCCTTGGTGAGGTTGACGCGGAAGCGGTCGCGGCGGCGCTGGTATTTGCGGGTCATTTCGGCACTGGCATGACCGAGCTGCTTCTGGATGTAGCGCTCCTCGACTTCGGCCGACGAGGCGAGGCCAGCCCGCAGCGAATGGCCGGCAAAAAGCCTGCCGCGTTCGGCCTCGGTCAAATCACCACGCACGCCGGCGGCGAGGGCCGTGCGCTTGACCAGACGGGCGACTTCCTGGTCGTTGAGCCGCTCAGTGCCGACCTTCTTGCCCTCGCCAGTGACGCGCCGGAACAGCGGACCATGCGCAATGCGGGCCAGGTTCAGCCAGGTCTCCAAAGCCACCACAGGGCAGGTGATGTCGGCCGAACCGCGGCCAATCTCGACCTCGCGCCAGCCGGTTTTTCCTCTCAACGTCACCAACAGGCCTTTTTTGGGAAAAAATTCGATCCAGCCGCGGCCGTCCTCGGTCTGGTCGCGGCCGCAATCGAGGCCGACGATCTCCGAACGGCGCAGCGCACCGGTGAAGCCGAGCAACAGCATCGCCCGATCTCGAAGGCCGCGCAGGGTCCCCCTGTCGAGTGTTTCCAGCATCGCCATCAGATCCTCGGGCAGGATCGCTTCCTTCTGCCGGGGAGGGCGGGCGTGGGCATTGCGAATGCCGGCCATGACGGTGGCGATGGCGCGGTGCTTGCGGTCAAGGGAAAGGCCGCGCTGGGCGTAGTTCCAGGCGAGCGATGACAGGCGCCGTTCGATGGTCGATACGGATTTCTTGTCGCCGCTGCCGGTGCCGGTGCCGGAAGCGAGCGCGGTGATGTAGAGCCCGACGGTCTCGGAATCCGGCGGCATGGTGGCAAAACCCTGGCGCCGGGCCCAGTCGGAAAAGTGCTTCCAGTCGGCGGCATAGGCACGGCGGGTGTTGGCGGAACTCGCCGCCTCGACATAACCACGCGCGCGCTCGGCCAGATCCTCGAGCTGGTCGGGAAGGCGGCCGGCGGGTCTGAATTCGGCAAGTTGGGCAGGGGAGGGGGGCTCATCGTCCGAAGCGATGACGGCTTCCGGCTCGATCGCCGGCTCCGCTCGGCCCATTGCCATCACGACATCGACGATGTCGGGCAGGTCATCGGCGGAAACGGCGTTTGTGGGGCTGTTTGCGTCCAAAACAGCGTTTTCGGGCGTGCTCTCTCGTCGAGGAGCGCGCAGTTTGGTACGGTTTTCCGGGTTTTGCTCGACATGAGAGGCCATTTCGGCAGTAGGCCATCAAACGAGCGATAATGCAACATTATCGGTCGTAATGAGCGGCTGACGAGCTGTGCGGTTGATCGCCAAAACTGTGGATGTAACCGCACGAGCGATTCTGTGGTCATAACCCATGAGCCGTAACATTTTTCCGTGCTGAGCGCGTTCGTGTCATCGGCGGTACCCATTTCGCTTTTGTGCGCAGCCGAGAGTTGGACGCGACGGAGCGGCATCAAACGCGCACTCTGGCGGACGTTCATCCTGAGAATGCGGCTGAAGCTGGTATTGGCGTGTCAACGCCAGCTTCAGCTCGGTGGTCCAGAGCTTTGCTGCTAAAGCCGAATTCTGGTCTGATTCAGCAGGCAGCTACTGAACCGGCTCCGTCTCCACGGTCGCTAACTTCGAAATGCCGCTACGCCGCCGCAAGACGAGCCGCCTGACTGCGACGTAGAATACCGGCGTCAGGATCAGGCCGAACATCGTGACGCCAAGCATGCCCGCGAAAACGGCGACGCCCATGGCGTGACGCATCTCGGCGCCGGCGCCTGTCGCGATGACCAGCGGCACCACGCCGGCGATGAAGGCGAGCGAGGTCATCAGGATCGGGCGGAGGCGCAGGCGCGCGGCTTCGAGCACCGCGGCCAGGGGGTCGCGCCCCTTCCTTTCCTCTTCATGGGCGAACTCGACGATGAGGATCGCGTTCTTGGCGGCAAGGCCGACAAGGACGACGAAGGCGATCTGGGTGAAGATGTTGTTGTCGCCGCCCGAGAACCAGACCCCTGATATCGCGGAAAGCAGCGCCAGCGGTGCGATCAGCAGCACCGCGAAGGGCAAGGACCAGCTGTTGTATTGCGCGGCCAAAATCAGGAAGGCGAGCAATACCGCGAGCGGGAAGACGATCATGGCGGTGTTGCCTGCCTGCTTCTCCTGGAAGATCAGGTCGGTCCACTCGAAAGCCATGCCGGCCGGCAGCGCCTCCTTCATGATCCGTTCGATGGCATCGGTGGCCTGGCCGGATGAATAGCCGGCGGCCGGGCCGCCGGTGATGTCGACAGAGGGATAGCCGTTGTAGTGCATCACGCGATCCGGGCCGGAGCTCGCGGCGATGGTCGCCAATGCCGCCAGCGGCACCATGTCGCCTGAGGCATTTCGAACCTTCAGGCGTGCGATATCGTCGACCTCGGCGCGGAACGGCGCGTCCGCCTGCACGATGACGCGATAGGTGCGGCCGAAGCGGTTGAAGTCGTTGGCATAGAGTGAGCCGAGATTGACCTGCAGGGTCTCGAAAATGCCCGTCAGCGGCACATGCTGGGTCTTTGCCTTGACCCGGTCGATGTCAACCTGGACCTGTGGCGCGTTGACCTGGAAACTCGCCATCATGCCCGCGAGTTCGGGGGTTGCGGCAGCTTTGGCCATGACTTCGCCCTGCACTTTCGCAACAGCGTCGAGACCGAAGCCGGCGCGATCCTCGATCTGCAGCTTGAAGCCGCTGGTCGTGCCAAGACCGGGCACCGGCGGGGGCGGGAAGATGCCGACGAAGCCGTCGGGGATCTGGCTGTACTTGCCCATTAGGCGACCGGCGATGGCGTTGGCCGACAGCGACGGATCCTTGCGCTGATCGAACGGGTCGAGCATGGCAAAGACCACGGCGGCGTTGGGCAAGTTGACGAAGCCGTTGACCGAAAGGCCGGGGAAAGCGACGACGCTTTCGACACCGGGCTCTGCTAGGGCGATTTTCGACATCGCCCTGACCACCGCTTCTGTGCGGTCGAGCGAGGCGCCGGAGGGCAGCTGGGCGACGCCGACAAGATAATACTTGTCCTGCGCCGGCACGAAGCCGCCGGGGATGCTCTGGAAGCCTAGGTAGGTCGCGCCCAGCAACCCGGCATAGGCCAGGAACACCACGCCGCTGATGCGGATGGCGCGGCGCGCCGTTCCGACATAGGCGTTCGAGGCGCTGTCGAAGAAGCGGTTGAAGACCCGGAAGAACCTTCCGAACATGAAATCGATGACGCGAGTCAGCCAGTCGCGGCGGCCTTCGCCATGGTGCGGTTTCAAAAGCATAGCTGCCAGCGCCGGCGACAGCGTCAGCGAATTGATCGCCGACAGCACGGTCGAGATGGCGATGGTGACGGCGAACTGCCGGTAGAACTCTCCCTGCAGGCCGGACAGGAAGGCCGAGGGAATGAACACGGCCGCGAGCACCGAAGTGATGGCGATGATCGGCGCCGTGACTTCATCCATCGCCTTGCGCGCCGCTTCCTTCGGCGTCTCGCCCAGCCCCATGTGCCGTTCGACATTCTCGACGACGACGATGGCATCGTCGACAACGATGCCGATCGACAGCACCAAGCCGAACAGCGACAGCGTGTTGAGAGAGAAGCCGAGAAGGTACATCACCGCCAGCGTGCCGACGAGTGAGATTGGCACGGCGACGAGGGGAATGACCGACGCGCGCCAGCTCTGCAGGAACAGCACGACGACGATCACGACGAGGGCGATGGCCTCGAGCAAGGTCTGCACGACGGCCGCCAGCGACGCCCGCACGAAGACGGTCGGGTCATAGGCGATGCGATATTCCAGGCCCTCGGGGAACCCTGTCTGCAGGCGCTGCATCTCGGCGCGGACCGCACTCGATACGTCGAGCGCATTCGCCCCCGGACGCTGGATGATCTGCAGGGCAACAGCCGGTTCGCCGTCGAGCAGGCTGCGCAGCGCATAACCGTCGGCGCCGAGGCCAATACGGGCGACATCGCGCAGGCGCACGACCTGGCCGTCTTCGCCCGTCTTGACGATGATCTCGCCGAACTGCTCCTCGCTGGTCAGCCGTCCCACAGCACTTACGGTGACCTGGTAGCTGGCTTCCCGAGACGGCTGCTGGCCGACCGCACCAGCTGCGACCTGGACATTCTGCTCGCGGATGGCAGCGACCACGTCGCCCGCCGTCATGCCGCGCGCCGCCACCTTGGCCGGGTCGAGCCAGACACGCATGGCATACTCGCCCGCCCCCCAGACGATCACGTCGCCGACACCGGGCAGTCGGGCGAGCGTGTCGCGCACCTGCAGGCTGGCGAAGTTGGAGATGTAGAGCGGATCGTAGCGCTTGTCTGGTGACACCAGGTGGACGACCATCAGGATGTCGGGCGAGGTCTTCTGGGTGACGACGCCGATGCGCTGGACTTCCTCGGGCAGGCGCGGCAGGGCCCGCGATACGCGGTTCTGCACCTGGATCTGCGCCATGTCGGGGTCGGTGCCCTGGGCGAACGTCACGGTCAAAGTCATCCGCCCGTCGGTGGCTGCCTGCGAGCTCATGTAGAGCATGCCTTCGACGCCGTTGATCGACTGTTCGAGCGGCGAGGCAACGGTCTCGGCGATCACTTCGGGACTGGCGCCCGGATAGCTCGCCGACACCTGGACCGTGGGTGGGGTGACTGCAGGGTATTCGCTGAGCGACAGGCGGAACAGGGCCAGGGCGCCCGCAATCAGCATCAGCGCCGACAGCACGATGGCGAAGATCGGGCGGTTGATGAAGAAGTGAGGCAGGTTCATCGACGCGCCTCCAAGCTGGCGCCATCAACGGAGCCCGCGACAGGTGCCATCGCGATCCGGTTCGGCGTCACCTGCATGCCCGGTCGCACCAGTCCCTTGATGATGATCGTCTCGCCACCTCTGAGGCCATGCTCGACCACGCGCAGCCCCTCGGCCATCGCTCCCAGCTCGACTGGCCGGTATTCGACCATGTCGCCGGCAGCCAGCACCAGCACGTAGCGCCGCCCCTGGTCGGTGCCGACCGCCTGGTCGTCGATGAGGACGGTCTCGCGCGCGGCACTCGTGGCGAGCTTCACCCTTGCAAACAGGCCAGGCGTCAGCCGCCCGTCGGCATTGGCCAGTACAGCGCGCGCCCTGATCGTACCCGTGGTGCGATCGACGCGGTTGCCGAGAAAATCGAGGGCGCCGGCGTGGGGAAAGCCGTCCTCGCCGGTCAGCCCGACGGTAACAGGTGCCGGAGATGTGACTGCCGTCCCTTCAGGCCGGAAACCCAGATAGGTTGCTTCGTCGATGTCGAAATAGACATGGGCAGGGTCGACCGAAACGATCGTGGTGAGCAATGTCGCAGCCCCCGTCGCGCCGGCAACCAGGTTGCCTTCGTTCACCAGAACCCTGTCGACTCGGCCCGAGATCGGCGCGGTCACGCGGGTGTACGACAGGTCCAGCCTGGCTGCGGCGACGACGGCCTCCGCCTCCTCGACCTGGGCTTCCCGCTCGTGTTTGCGCGCAGTATCATCGTCCAGCGTCTTTGCGGGAATCGCACCCTTCGGGGCCAGGCGCTGCGACCGCTCGAGATCGACCTTGGCCTGCTCGAGCAGCACCGTTGCCCGGCGCAGTTGCGCCTCGGCACTTTGAAGCGCGACCTCGAACGGTCGTGGATCGATCTGGAAAAGCAACTGGCCGCGTTCGACGAGCCCGCCCTCAGGCACGCTGACGGTTTCGATGACCCCACCGACCCGGGGACGCAGCTCGACGGTTTTGGCAGCGGCAACGACACCGGTGAACTCGGACGACGGCGCAAGTACGCGTGTGATGACTTCGGCCACCGGAACCTGCGGCGGGGGCGGCGGTGCAGCCTCGCCCGACGCCAGTGCCTGCTCGATGTAGGCCGGCCCGTCGCTCGCCTGCATGAGCCATGCAGCAGCGCCGAGGGCCACCGTGGCCAACAGCAACATTCTTATCTTTCCAGTCATTTGACAGCGCCTCGTCGACGAATGCGCGACGCCCGTAACGACGCCGCTGGATGATTTGCGGCGACGCTACGGTTTCCGGTGACTGGAAGGTCAACCGGCTTTGTTGCCGACTACGAGCCTTCAATTTTTCGACGTGAAGAGAACCGCCGGACGCAGCGAGCGTCCGGCGACTGCCTCCAATGGTGCAGTCGAAAGGACCGTCGGAAAGATCGTGAATTGACGACTTGACTTTCCAGTGACCGGAAAGAGCAGCCTTCAATCACGGCTCGAAAGCCGACGAACATTGGAGACGGAAAATGCCCGACTGAAATCGACAATTACTTGCTGCCAGGCGGCAGGTTCGTAGCTCCGGTCATGCGACCGCAGTCAAACCCTCACGAAAAACTCTGGTGCGAGCAGCAGTCCGGACATCCCAGCGATGCCGGGCAACGCCCCACCCTTGTCCAAGAAACGGAAAGACCTCCCAAATGAAGACCATCCTCCTCATCGCCTCGTCCCTCGCCCTCACCACCGGCGTGGCCTTCGCTTCCTCCAGCGACGGTGTCATCGCCAGCTACAATCACGACGTTCGCGTCATCACGCTCGAAAACGGCAGGAGCTTCACGGTGCCGCGCGACGTCGCCGTGCCCGCGCTGCAGGCAGGCGAGAAAGTGTCGATCCAGCTGAATGGTGAAGGAGACCGCGTTACCGCCGTGCTGAAGTCGTACTAGTCGCCTCAGCCCGGATGGGGACAAGCGCCACGGAATCCCCCGCCCCGTGGCGCTTGTTGCGTGTAGACCGCTGTTGGTAGCAAGGCCCATTTGCCGACTTGGATCGGCTTAGGGAATTCGTCTGACAGAACTATCTGGTAAAGCTCTGGGCGTTGCCGGCGTCGACGTTGATGATGTTGCCGGTCGACTTGGCCGACATGTCGGAGGCGAGAAAATAAACAGCCTCGGCGATGTCTTCGGGGAATACCGAGCGTTTCAGCATCGAGCGCTTGCGGTAGTGTTCCTCGAGTTCGTCCGGCTGCATCGCATAGGCTGCGGCGCGCTGCTCGCGCCATTCGCCGGTCCAGATCTTGGAACCACGCAGCACGGCATCGGGATTGACGGTGTTGACCCGGATCTGGTGGTCCGCGCCTTCGAGCGCCAGGCAGCGGGCGAGATGGATCTCGGCAGCCTTGGCCGTGCAGTAGGCCGCCGCGTTGGGCGAGGCGGCCAGCCCGTTCTTTGAGGCGATGAAGACGATGTTGCCGCCGATCTGCTGCTGCTTGAACAGCCGGAACGCCTCGCGCGACACCAGGAAGTATCCTTTCGCGAGGATGTCCATGTTGCGGTTCCACATCGACAGTTCCGTGTCCTCGATCGGCGCCGAAGACGAGATGCCGGCGTTCGAGACCAGGATGTCTGTACCGCCGAACTCGACTGCGCTGTCGGCATAGGCCGAGGCCACGCCGGCTTCGTCGGTGACGTCGAGGCGGACCGGGTGCACGAAATCCTTGCCGAACGCCTTGCCGAGTTCGTCATGCGCATTGGCAAGGGCTGTCTCGTCGATGTCGGCGATGACCACGCAGGCGCCTTCGCGCAGGAGCCGGACGGCGGTAGCCTTGCCGATGCCGCCGGCGCCGCCAGTGACGAAGGCGATCTGGCCGGCCAGCGATTTCGGCTTGGGCATGCGCTGCAGCTTGGCTTCCTCGAGCAGCCAGTACTCGATGTCGAAGGCTTCCTGCTCGGGCAGGCCGACATAGGTCGAGACCGACGAGGCGCCGCGCATGACGTTGATGGCGTTGACGTAGAACTCGGCGGAGATCCTGGCGGTCGCCTTGTCGGCGGCGAAGGTGAACATGCCGACGCCCGGCATCAGGTAGACCACGGCATTCGCGTCGCGCACGGCGGGCGAATCCGCATGCTTGCAGCGGTCGTAATAGGCCTGGTAGCCGGCGCGGTAATCGTCCAGCGCCTTGGGCAGCGCCGCAATCACGGCGTCCACGTCGAGCTTCGCAGGATCGAAGTCGATCACCAGCGGCCTGATCTTGGTGCGCAGGAAATGGTCGGGGCAGGAGGTGCCGAGGGCCGCGAGATCGCGCAGATGGTGTGAGTTGACGAACTCCAGCACGGCATCGCTGTCGTCGAAATGACCGAGCTTGCGCACGCCCTGCTGTGAGATCATGCCGCGGATGCGCGGCATCAGGCGCGCGGCGATTTCCCGGCGCTCGGCTGCCGGCAGCGCCGTCGCGACCGCGCCGCCGAAGGCCGGCTTGCCCTTGGTCTCGCCTTCGAACCAGCCGATCGCCTTGTTGATGGTGTCTATGGTGGTGGCGTAGCACTCCTTGGGCGTATCGCCCCAGGTGAACAGGCCATGGCTTTCGAGCACGACGCCCTTGGCATCAGGGTTCTCCAGGCAGAATTTTTCGAGCCAGAGTCCGAGTTCGAAGCCCGGGCGCTTCCACGGCAGCCAGCCGATTTCGTCGCCGAAAATCCTGGCGGTCAGCGCCTTTGAGTCCTTCGCGGCCGCGATCGCGATGATCGCGTCCGGATGCATGTGATCGACGTAAGCCCTTGGAACATAGGCGTGAAGAGGGGTGTCGATGGAGGCCGCGCGCGGGTTGAGGTTGAATGTGCAGTGCGGCAGGTAGCCGACCATCTCGTCCTCATGGGCGAGGCCACGATAGAGCCCCTTCAGCGCGCGCAGCTTGTCCATATAGAGGGTAGCGAAACCGTCGAGTTTGATCGACGCGCTGTCGCCGCCCGAACCCTTGACCCACAGCACCTCGACTTCTGTGCCCGTCAGCGGGTCCTTCTGCATGATCTTGGACGAAGTGTTGCCGCCGCCATAGTTGGTGACGCGCTTGTCCGAGCCCAGGATGTTGGAGCGGTAGACCAGCCGCTCCGGCTCGCTCATGGCGGCCGCTCTGGCGTCGTCCCACAGATTTGCAAGCCGCGTGGCGTTGGTGTCGGGCATGTCGGATTCCTCCCGGCGCGAGATCGGGCGCCGCTCTCGTTTAGCGTAAAATCAGGCCAAGCCATGCGGTTTGTCAATCGCAAAAAGATCGAACTAAATCATTGTGCGTCGCATCATGATTTAGATGCAGCGCGATATGAGCAATTTTCGTCACAATTCGCTTGCGCATCAAATTGATTTGCGTAAGTTAGCTCATGGCACTGCCTTTTCGCGAAGCCATGGGAGGTGTTTTCGTGAACGACCTGGTCCGCCAGCGACAGATCGTCGAGCTTTTGCGCGACCGGCCTTTTGCGTCGGTGCGCGATCTGCAGGAGCATCTCGGCGTTTCCGCTGCCACCGTGCGGCGCGACATCGACAAGATCGATGAGGCGGGCGGCGCCCGCAAGGTCTATGGCGGCATCTCCGCACTTGATGGGGCGGCCCAGGGCACGGCATTTGCGCGTCCCTATGACGAGAACCGCGATCTGGCTGTTGAGCCCAAACGGCTGATTGCCGAACTGGCCTCGACAATGGTTGCGGACGGTGACGCGGTCATCGTCAATGGTGGCTCGACCTGCTTCCATCTTGGCGTCAAGCTGGCCGACCGCAATGTCCGCCTGTTCACCAACTCCATGCCGTTGGCGGGTTATCTCGGGGAACATGGCAAGTGCAGCCTGACCTTGGCGGGCGGTGAGCTCCATCGCGAGCCGAGGGTGATCTACTCGCCGTCGCAGCCGATCAACTTCTACGCCTCCAAATTCTTCCTCGGCGCGCAGGGGATCAGCCCCGACGGTCTGCTTGAATCGCATCCGTTGATGGTGCGCTCGATTCAGGAACTCAGCCACAACGCCGACCAGATCGTCGTGCTGGCCGACAGCCGCAAGTTCTCGATCCATGCCCGTAACACGGCGCTGCCGCTGACGCGGCTGGCGATGGTCATCACCGATGACGGCCTGTCCGACCAGCACGCCAAGATGCTCGAGAGCGCGGGTATCGCGCTGCGCATCGCGTCCAACGGGGGCGGGGCATGAGCGGCGCGCTGGCGGTCTTCGACCTCGGCAAGACGAACTCCAAGCTGTTCGTGTTCTCGCCTGATGGCACGCTGCTCGACGAGCGCCGCACAAAGCCGGTCTGGCATGATTATCGCGGCAAGAGCGTACTCGACGACGCCCGCCTGTTTTCCTGGATGAACCATGAGCTGGCCGAAGTTGCTACGGCCCATGACGTGACACGGATGATGATCTCCGCTCACGGATGCGCCTTTGCGCTGGTGCGTGGCAACGAGCTGCTGCACCCGATCCTCGACTACGAGCAGGAAGTGCCTGATACGATCGCCGGAGCGATCGATCCGATCCTGCCTGACTTCTCCGAGACCTACACGCCTTGGCTGCCGCTGGGTTTCTCCATCGCCCGCCATATTTACTGGCTGCAGGTTGAGGAGCCCGAGGCGTTTGCTTTGACCGAGGCGATCCTGTGCTATCCGCAGTATTGGGTCTGGCGCTTCAGCGGGCGCGAGCTTGCCGAATGGTCCTATTTCGGTGCGCACAGCCAGCTTTGGGCGCCGCTCAACCGAGATTACAGCTCGCTGGTCGAGCGGCTCGGCTGGCGTGACCGCTTCCCGGCCATTGCGCCTGCGGGCGCGGTTGTCGGCGAGGCCAGCGTCACCATGCCGGACGGCAGCACGCGGGCGATCGCCGTCCACAACGGCGTGCACGATTCCAACGCGGCGCTGGCCTATTACCGCATGACCGGGCTGCATGACTTCACGCTGGTTTCGACCGGTACCTGGGTCATCATCATCAATCTGGACTGTCCGCTCGGCGCGCTCGACCAGGAGCGCGACATGATCGCCAATGTCACGGTCAACGGTGAGCCGGCGCCATCGCTGCGCTTCATGGGCGGTCGCGAATACGATCTGATCAGCGAAAACTGGAACAAGCCGATCTCGCAGGCAGCGGTCGAGCGTGTGATGGAACGCGGGGTTTTTGCCATGCCGTCATGGGCGGCCGGTGGACCCTTCCCCGAGACGAAGGGGAATGTCGTCGGCGGCGACGTCACCGGCGAGGAAAGGGCGGCGGTCGCCGCACTCTATGTCGCCATGATGACCGACCTGTCGCTCGACCTGATCAAGTCGGAAAATCTCCTGGTGATCGACGGCGGCCTGGCGAAGATCGACCTGTTCACGGCGATGCTGGCGCAGCTGCGCCCGACGCAGACGGTCGTGCGCTCGATGATGAGCGAAGGTTCGGCGACGGGCGCCGCGGCACTGGCCTTCAAGGCGCTTGGCCTGAAGCCGTTCCGGGACGAGACCGTGCCGGTGTCGGCCAGCCACATTCCCGGTCTCGACGCTTACCGCGCTCGCTGGCGCGAACTGGCCGACGGCGCGCGCGCCGCTGCCAGGGCGGCCATGCCTGATGCGAAGGAGGCAGGCCGATGAGCAATTCGACCGCCTATGTCAGCCTCACCGGCATGTCCAAGTCCTTCGGTGGCGTGAAGGTGCTGAAGGAGGTCAGCTTCGACGTTCGCCCCGGCGAGGTGCATGCGCTGCTCGGCGAAAACGGCGCCGGCAAGTCGACGCTCATCAAAATGATGTCTGGTCTCTACATGCCCGACGCCGGCACCATCACTGTCGATGGCAAGGAGCTGAAGTTCTCGTCGACACGCGACGCCGGTGCGGCGGGCATTGCCACCGTCTATCAGGAACTGCTGCTGTTCCCCGAGCTGTCGGTGGCGGAAAACGTCTTCCTCGGCAACTATCCGCGCACGGCCACCGGCATCATCGACTGGACCGAAGTGCGCCGCCGGACCCGCGATCTGCTCGACCAGCTCGACACCTATGACCTTGACGTCGATACCAAGGTGCTGAGCCTGTCGGTCGCCCAGCGTCAGCGCGTCGAGATCGCCAAGGCGCTGAGCAAGAACGCCCGCATCCTGATCATGGATGAGCCGACGGCGTCGCTTGTCGAGTCCGACGTTCAACGGCTGATGGCCGTCGTCAGGCAGCTGCGAGAGCGCGGCGTCGGCATCGTTTATGTCAGCCATCGCATGCCCGAAATCTTCGCGCTCGCCGATCGCGTGACCGTGCTGCGCGACGGTGCCCATGTTGCGACCAGGGATATCGACGAGGTCGACGAGAACCAGCTTGTCTCGATGATGGTCGGTCGCTCGATCGAAAGCCTGTTCCCGAAGGCGCACGCTACAATCGGCGACACCGTGCTGCGGGTGACGAACCTCAATCACGGTCGCCATGTGCGCGACATCTCCTTCGATCTGCGGCGCGGCGAGATCCTCGGCATTGCCGGCCTGGTCGGCAGCGGCAGGACGGAACTCGCCCTGACCCTGTTCGGCATGACGCCGGCAACATCGGGCGAGATCGAGATGGAGGGCAGGACGGTGCGTATCGGATCGCCGCGCCAGGCGCGCGATCTCGGCATCGCCTATGTGCCCGAGGATCGCGGCCAGCAGGGCTTGGTGAAAGCCATGGCCATCCGCAAGAACGTCTCGATGGCGACCATCGAAAGGCTGTCGTCGGGCATCTTCATCAAGGCCGGCGAGGAGGCGCAGCGGGCGCTTGATGCGGTCAAGCGGCTCAGCATCCGCTGCCGCAACATTGGCCAGCCGGTCGGCGAGCTGTCGGGTGGTAACCAGCAGAAGGTGGTCATCGCCAAATGGCTGGAGACCATGCCCAAGGTGCTGATCCTTGACGAGCCGACACGCGGCGTCGACGTCGGCGCCAAGGCCGAAATCCACACCATCATGGGAGAGCTCGTGAAACAGGGCGTGGCCATCATCATGATTTCGAGTGAGCTGCCTGAGGTGCTCGGCATGAGCGATCGTGTGCTGGTGATCAGCAGCGGCCAGATCACCGGCGAGATCGACCGCGCCGACGCCACGCCCGAACGTGTCGGCGCCGCCATGACCGCGCATCGCAGCGGGGAGGCCGCATGATGACGACGACAGTCGAAGCAACCGCACGCTCGCGTCCGACCCCTCAGCGCCCCGGCTTCTTCAAGCGGCTTTTCGCCGAGTATGGCCAGGAGATCGTGGTGCTTGCCGCCATCGTCGTCCTGTTCGCCATAGTCACGATGGTCAATCCGCGCTTTATCAGCGCCAACAATTTGACCACCATCTTTTCCGGCAACGCCTACATTGCAGTTGCCGCCATCGGCATGGCGATGGTCATCGTCACCGGCAACATCGACGTTTCGGTCGGCGCGCTGATCGGCGTCTTGGCAACGATTTCGGGTTCGCTTGCGGTTGCCGGTTATCCGATCTGGTTCGCCTGGCTGGCACCGGTGGTTGTCGGCATGGCGGTCAACGCGGTCATCGGCATCCTCGTCGCCTATGCCAGGATACCATCCATCGTCGTGACGCTCGGCGCGCTGTCCATCCTGCGCGGCGGCCTGATCAGCGTCACCGGTGGCACCTGGATCACCGACCTGCCGCCGGCCTACCTGATCGCCCAGAAGCAGATCTTCGGACTGCCGGTGCCGCTGGTCTTCATGGTCGTGCTGACGCTGCTTGCCGCCTTCTGGATGCGCTACACCGCCTTCGGCCGCTCGCTCTATGCCATTGGCGGCAATGCCGAGGCGGCCCTTGCCACCGGCATCCCGATTGCGCGCCGCACCGTCGCCGTCTTCGTCATCCACGGCGCCTTTGCCGGCCTTGCCACTATCCTGTTCGCCACCCAGCTGCAGGTCATCCAGTCGACCGTGCCGCCAAACCTGGAACTAACCGTGATTACCGCGGCCGTCATCGGCGGCGTGTCGATCCTCGGCGGCTCCGGCACGGTGATTGGCTCAACGCTGGCGACAATCCTGTTCGCGACCATCGGATCGGCCCTGATCTTCGTCAATGTCTCGGCCTACTGGCTGCGCGCCGTGATCGGCTTGCTGATCCTGGCGACGGTGCTGGCCGACATGCTGCGCCGTCGCGGCAGAGGGGCATGAGATGAACCTGAAATCCCTCATCCGCCACGAGACTTTCCTGGCCCTGCTGCTGGTCGTCGTCCTGATCGTGCTGTCATTCCAGTCGGACCGCTTCTTCACCGTCGACAACCTGCTCAACCAGGGCCGGCTGATGACCGAGATCGGCCTGATCGCGATTGCCATGACCTTTGTCATCGCAACTGGCGGTATCGACCTTTCGGTCGGCTCGATCCTTGGGCTTACCGCGATCCTGACCGGTGTGTTCTGGCAGAATGTCGGCCTGCCGCTGCCGGTGGCGGCAACCGCCGCCATTGCAGCAGGCACCTTCGCCGGCTTCGTCAACGGCGTCATCATCACGCGCTTCCGGGTGCCGCCGCTGATTGCCACGCTGGCGACGCTCGCCCTTTATCGTGGCCTCGCCGAAGGCATCAGCCAGGCGCGCTCGGTGCGCGGCTATCCTGAATGGTTCTATGTGCTGGGCCAGAAAGACGTGCTCGGCGTGCCGACGCAGCTCTGGATCCTGCTGCTGGCCGCCGTCGTTGCCTCGATCATCCTCGCCTACACGACCTGGGGCCGTACGGTCTACGCGGTCGGTTCCAACGAGGTCGCCAGCCGTTTCTCCGGCTTGTCGGTGGAGAAGACAAAGCTCGCGCTCTACACCGCCTCGGGTTTCGCCGCAGCCGTTGCCGCCGTCATCTTCGTCTCCCGTGTCTCCACGACACGCTCGGACATGGGCACAGGCATCGAGCTCGACGCCATCACGGCCGTCGTGCTTGGCGGCACCTCGATCTTCGGTGGGCGCGGCACTGTTATCGGCACCATCATCGGCCTTTGCCTGATCCAGGCGCTGAAGAACGGCCTGTCGCTTGCCGGCATCAAAGGTGACGGCACGATCATGCTGATCGGCGCGGTACTTATCCTGGCGATCCTCGCCAGCAACCTCTTCGAGAGGAGCGGCACTCGAACCTAGGGAGAGCAACGTCCTTCACTGCCGCTCTACAGTGTCCGGACGATCAATGGAGGATGGAATGCGTAACGTAGTACTTTCCGCGCTCTTGGCCTTGTCGTTCTCGACAAGCCTCAGCAATGCCCAGTCTGTCTGGACCGGCGGCGACGACCTGCCGACCAACCCGCTGGCCTGCGACGCCACGCCGGCGACCGCCGCCGCCAAGCCTTATGATGGCGGCCAGCCGACCAACGCGCCCGACCGCAAGGGCAAGACGATCAAGGTCGTCGACGTGCCGAAGCTGGTCGGCATCGGCTACTTCAATGCCACATCCAAGGGCATTGCCGACGCTGCCAAAGAAATGGGCTCGATGGACGCCAAGACCGACGGTCCGTCCAAGGCCAATATCGACGACCAGATCACGCTGATCGACAACTACATCACGTCAGGTGTCGACGGCATCCTGTTCGCCGCCAACGACCCGGTTGCCATCGCGCCCGTGCTGAAGAAGGCGCTCGGTGCCGGCATCAACGTCGTCGGTTACGACGCCAACTCGTCGCCGGATGCCCGCCAATGGTTCGTCAACCAGGCCGAGTTCAACGGCATCGCCAAGGCCATGGTCGACTCCATGGCTGCCGAAATTGGCGATGAGGGCGCGTTTGCCATCGTCACCTCGACCTTCACCACGCCCAACCAGGCGCGCTGGATTGCCGAAATGGCCGCCTACCAGGCCAAGTGTCATCCCAAGATGAAGTGGCTCGAGACGGTCGAAGCGCAGGAAGACAACATCCTGTCCTTCAACCAGTCGAACACGCTCATCAACAAGTATGGCGACGAGCTGAAGGGCATCTTCGGAATGACCAGCGTCGCGACGCCGGCCGCTGCCGACGCCGTGACCCAGGCCAAGAAGTGCGGCAGCGTTGCCGTCGTCGGCCTCGCAACGCCGAATGCGATGAAACCCTATGTCGGTGCCGGTTGCGTCAAGTCGGTGGTGCTGTGGAACCCTGTCGACCTCGGTTATGCCGCGGCTTATGTGCTGCGCGCGGTTGCCGACGGTACGCTGGCTCCTGGTGCTACCTCGGTGAAAGCAGGCAAGCTCGGCGATCTCTCCGTCATCAATGGCTCCGAAATCCTGCTCGGCGCGCCGACCGTCTTCAACAAGGACAACATCAACAACTTCGACTTCTGAGGTCGAAACGGGAGACGCGTCCGCGCGTCTCCCCAATTTCCGGAGCTGGCCGGCGATATGACAACCGGCCATTCCAGCCCCAATTTGAAAGGACCGTCGCCATGCCAGAAGCGGCCGGCTGGCAAGCCGAACTCGAAGAGCTGAAAGCCGTGTCGGCCCGTATTGGCAGCGACCCGCTGCTGACGCAGGGCGCCGGCGGCAACACGTCGCTCAAGGTCGGCGGCACGCTCTGGATCAAGGCATCAGGCACCTGGCTGGCGCATGCGCTGGAACGCGACATCATGGTGCCAGTGGAAATGACGCCATTGATTGCGGCGGTCGAGGCAATCGATCCCGCTGCGGAGCAGGCGCACCAGTTCACGGTCGCCGCCCTCAATAGCTCTGGCCTGCGCCCTTCCATCGAGACGACTGTGCATGCGCTGATGCCGCAGCGCGTGGTGCTGCATGTTCACTGCGTCGACACCATCGCCTATGCCGTTCGCAGCGACTGCGTCGAACGGGTCAGCCCGCTCCTCGCCGGGTTGAACTGGGCCTATGTGCCTTATGCACGACCGGGTCTGCCGCTGGCGCTAGCGATCTCGGAACATCGCGGCCAGCGGCCCGACGTGCTGATCCTTGGCAATCACGGTCTCGTCGTCGCAGCCGACACGGTGACCGATGCGGAAGCTTTGCTCGAAGACGTCAAGCTCAGGCTGCGTGTTGTGGCGCGCAGTGCTCGCGCATCCGATGACGATCGCCTCGCTCAACTTGCCGACGGCACTGACTATCGTCTTCCGTCATCCGAAGCCGCCCATGTCGCTGCGATCGACCTGGCGAGCCTGGAATTGGCAGCCATGGGCAGCCTCTACCCCGATCATGTGATCTTCCTTGGAACCGGTTCTGTCATTGCCCGCGACGGGGAAGATGTCGCTGCAGTGGTCGCACGTTTGGATTTGTCACCGGTCTCGATCCTGTTTCCCGGAACGGGTATCCTGATGCGCAAGGATGCGACGCCAGGCGCCGACGCCATGGCCCGCTGCCTCGCCGATGTCTTGGCGCGCATCCCCGACAGTGCGCCGGTAAGGGTGCTGACGCCGGAAGAGCATCTCCAGCTGACTGACTGGGATGCCGAGAAGTACCGGCAGGACCTCGCTCGCAAGGCCGCGGCCAAGAAGATCGCCTGAGATGAGTACCTCGCTCGCCATCGGCATCGACCTCGGTACGTCAGGCGCCCGCGCCGTGGCGATGACGCCCGGTTTCGAGATCGTGGCACAGGGCGCGGCCAAACTCTCGGACTTCGGCACTAACCCGCGCGACCCTGGCATCTGGTGGCAGGCGGTCGAGGCGGCGTTGAATGCGGTGCTTGTCCAGGTGGATCGAGCCTGGGTTCATGCCATTGCGGTCGACGCCACGTCAGGCACGCTGCTGCCGGTCGACACTGAAGGCACACCGCTCGCAGAACCGCTGATGTATGACGACAAGGTCGGCGATGCCGCCATCCTGGCACGCGTTGCCGCCGTCATCCCGGCCGAAAGCGCCGCCCATGGTGCGACCTCAGGCCTAGCCAAGGCGCTGGTCTTCCAGACCGTGCCCGGGGTCGCGAAAATCCTGCACCAGGCCGACTGGATCGCGGGCCGGCTCGCCGGTCATTTCGGCACGACGGACGAAAACAATGCGCTGAAGACCGGCTACGATCCGATCGACCGGCATTGGCCGGACTGGCTCGCTGCCGCCGGTCTGAACACCAGCCTGCTGCCACGCGTCGTGGCGCCGGGCGCGCCGATCGAAACCATCGAGCCAACTATGGCCAAGGCGTTCGGCCTGAGCGAGGAGGTCGAGATCATCGCGGGCACCACCGACGGCTGCGCTTCCTTCCTGGCGACGGGCGCCGATAGGCCGGGCGATGGCGTCACGGCACTCGGCTCGACGCTGACGCTCAAACTGCTGTGCGACCGGCCGATCTTCGCGCCCGAATTCGGCATCTACAGTCACCGCCTCAACGGTATGTGGCTCGCTGGCGGCGCTTCCAACAGTGGCGGCAAGGTCTTGTCCTACTTCTTCTCCGCTGATGAGATTACGCGACTGTCCGCCGCCATCGACCCTGATGCTCCAACCGGTCTTGATTTCTATCCGTTGCTCGAGCTGGGCGAACGCTTCCCGGTCCTCGATCCCGCCTGGCCGCCACGGCTCGCTCCGCGTCCTGCCGATGACGCGGGCTTTCTGCAGGCCATGCTCGAGGGCATTTCGGCCATTGAAAAGCTTGGTTACGACAGGCTGGCCGAACTCGGTGCACCGCCTCTGCAGTCCATGCGTAGCCTTGGCGGCGGCGCGTCGAACCCCGCCTGGACCGCGATCCGGCGCAACAGGCTCGACGTGCCGTTCCTGCCGGCGCATTCGCAGGAGGCCGCGGCTGGCGCGGCGCGGCTGGCGCTCATCGGTCTTGAAGCGGTGGGGGACTTTTGATGCCAACCCAACTTTCGGGCATTCGTGACCTGGCCGATCGCTTTGACGTCTTTATCCTCGACCAGTTCGGCGTCTTGCATGACGGCACGGAGCCTTACCCCGGCGCGGTCGAGACGCTGGTGTGGCTGAAGCAGGCGGGCAAGCGCACGCTGCTTTTGTCCAATTCCGGCAAGCGTTCGGCACCCAACGAAGCACGGCTGGTCAAGCTCGGTTTCGTGCCACGCAGCTGGGATCATTTCCTCTCGTCGGGCGAAGTCGCCTGGCAGAGCCTGCGCAAGCAACTCGGCAACGAAGCAGGCCTACGCTGCCTGCTCATCGTCCGCGACGGCGACCGGTCCGCCGTCGAAGGCCTGCCGCTGACCTTGGTCGAAACCGGCGAAGAGGCCGACATCGTGCTGCTCTCGGCCAGCGAGGGCGACCGCTTCGACCTCGACCATTACCGCCGGCTGCTCCAGCCTGCAACCGCGCGCGGCGCAAGATGCCTGTGTACCAACCCCGACAAGATCATGCTGACCTCGGTCGGACCGCGCTTTGGCGCCGGACGCATCGCCGAACTCTATGCGGAGCTTGGCGGTGAGGTGACCTGGATCGGCAAGCCGTTCCCCGAAATCTACGCCGCGGCGCTCGACATGCTCGGCACTCCCGAACAGGCGCGCGTCGTCTGCGTCGGCGACAGCATCGAGCATGACATCGCAGGCGGGCAGGGGGCTGGGCTGCGGACCGCGCTTGTGATGACGGGCGTGCTTGAGGCGAGCAGTGCGGCCGAGCGGGAACAACTGTTCGCCGAGCACGGCGCTACTCCAGACTTTCTTGTGCGGACATTTGCGTGGTGAATCCGCGCAAGAGGAGGATGTGATGGAAACGATGATTTCAGGCGACGCCGTTGAAAAGAGCAACGCTACACGCGAGAAGGCGCTCCGCGCCGACTACGCTACGCTAGGCGAGCAGCTCGACCGCCGCGGCATTGCCATCGATGCCATCCTCGCCAAGGCCGAGGCCTTCGGCGTCGCGATCCCGTCCTGGGGCGTCGGCACCGGCGGCACGCGCTTCGCCCGCTTCCCGGGTCAGGGCGAGCCGCGCGACGTGTTCGACAAGGTCGAGGACTGCGCCGTCATCAACCAGCTGACGCGGGCGACGCCAACCGTCTCGTTGCACATTCCCTGGGACAAGGCCGACGCCAACAGGCTGAAGCAGGCAGCTGCGCGCTTCGGTCTTGGTTTTGACGCGATGAATTCCAACACCTTCTCCGACACGTTTGGGCAGAAGCAGTCCTACAAATTCGGCTCGCTCAGCCACGCCGATGCGGCCGTCCGCCGCCAGGCGGTCGAGCACAACATCGAGTGCATCGAGATCGGCCGGACGCTTGGCTCGAAGGCACTGACGGTGTGGATCGGCGACGGCTCGAACTTCCCCGGCCAAGTCAATTTCGCCCGCGCCTTCGAGCGCTATCTCGATGCGATGAAGGACATCTATGCGGCGCTGCCCGAGGACTGGCGGCTGTTCACCGAACACAAGATGTACGAGCCGGCCTTTTACTCGACGGTCGTGCAGGACTGGGGCACCAACTACCTCATATCAAGGGAACTGGGCGACAAGGCCTATTGCCTCGTCGACCTCGGCCACCACGCCCCCAACGTCAACATCGAGATGATCGTCTCCCGGCTGATCCAGTTCGGCAAGCTGGGCGGCTTCCACTTCAACGACTCGAAATATGGCGACGACGATCTCGATGCCGGTTCGATTGATCCCTACCGCCTGTTCCTGGTCTTCAACGAACTCGTCGACGCCGAGCTCTCCGGGGCGAAGGACTTTCATCCTGCCCACATGCTCGACCAGAGCCACAACGTCACCGACCCGATCGAAAGCCTGATGCTGTCGGCTGTCGAGGTTCAGCGTGCGTATGCAGCCGCGCTGCTGGTCGACCGCAAGGCGCTCGAAGGTTTCCAGGAAGAAAATGACGCGCTGATGGCGACGCAGACGCTGAAGGCGGCCTATCGCACCGATGTCGAACCGGTCCTTGCCATGGCGCGACTGAACCGTGGAGGTGCCATCGATCCGGTCGCGGCTTATCGTGCCAGTGGCTACCGCCAGAAGGTCGCGGCCGAGCGGCCGGCATCGGTCGGTGGCGGTGGCGGTATCGTCTGAGGAGCCTCAGGAAATGCCCGAGCGCATCGCCTTCCGTATGGTCCTCAATCCAGGCCAGGCCGCCGAGTACCAGAAACGGCATGACGAGATCTGGCCGGAGCTCAGTGCGGCGCTGCGCGAGGCGGGCGTGTCCGACTACACGATCTGGCTCGATCCCGAGACCAACCACCTGTTCGCGACGCTGGTCCGCACCGACGACCACGGCATGGACAGGCTGCCGCAAACCGAGGTCAACCGCCGCTGGTGGGACTTCATGGCCGACATCATGCAGTACACCGACCGCAACGAGCCGCTGGTCGTGCCGCTGCGCAAGGTTTTTCATCTGGAGTAGACAATGACTGACAAGGCACTGCGCGAAGAGATGGTGTCGATCTGCCGGCGCATGAATTCGAGCGGCATCAACCAGGGCACGGCCGGCAATCTTTCGGTACGGTCGAGTGACGGCTTCCTCATCACCCCGTCGGGCATGCCCTACGACATCATGGGTCCTGATGACATCGTCGAGATGGATTTCGACGGCACCTATGTCGGTCGCCGCCCGTCGTCGGAGTGGCGGTTCCACCGCGACATCCTCAAGGCGCGCGAGGACATCAGCGTCGTGCTGCATTGCCATTCGGTCTATGCCACGACGCTCGCCTGCCACCACAAGACCATTCCGTCGTTCCACTACATGACCGGCGTCGCCGGCGGCACCACCATCCGCTGTGCCGCCTATGCCACCTTCGGCACCCAGGCGCTGTCGGACAACGCGCTGGTTGCGCTCAAAGACCGGCTCGCTTGCCTGCTCGGCCAGCACGGGCAGATCTCGCTCGGCACCAACCTCGAACACGCGCTGTGGCTGGCAATCGAGGTGGAGACGCTGTCGCGCATGTATGTCCAGGCGCTGACGCTCGGCGAGCCACCGATCCTCTCTGACGAGGAGATGGAGCGGGTGATCGAGCAGATGCGCCGCATGAGCTATGGCCTGGCGCCGGATGCCGAGGGCACCAACGACGTGGCCCGGCCGCGTTAAGCAGAGGCGATGCTGCACAGTCTATCTGGGCTCATGCAGCACGGGCGATAGCGGAGCCGTTTTCATCAAACAGTGACACCCTGTTGCCGTCGATGGCGATGCCGACCGTCTCGCCGATGCGGACTGATGTGTCTGCAGGCGCGTTGACGTTGATCAGGCCGAGGCGGTCGTTGCGGACGAAGACGCTGGTGTTGCCGCCGAGATACTCGGCGGCCTCGACCGTGCCGCGGCAGTTGCCGTTGTCGGGGGTGACGAGCGTCAGGTGCTCGGGGCGGGCGCCGAGCTGGGTCGGCGCGCCGGAGAAGGGAAGCGACAGCGCACCCTGGCCGGAAAGGTCGAGCTTGCTGTCGCCTGACGGGGCGCAGGCGAGCACGTTCATCTTGGGGCTGCCGATGAACTGGGCGACGAACAGGTTGGCGGGCCGCTCGTAGAGTTCGTGCGGGCTGCCGTGCTGCATGACGCGGCCCTCCTTCAGCACGACGATGCGGTCGGCCAGGGTCATCGCCTCGACCTGGTCGTGGGTAACGTAGATCATGGTTGCGCCGAGTGCGCGGTGCAGCTTGGCGATCTCGAGGCGCATGTCGACGCGCAGGGCTGCGTCGAGATTGGAAAGCGGCTCGTCGAACAGGAAGGCGACCGGCTGGCGCACGATAGCGCGGCCAATGGCGACGCGCTGGCGCTGGCCGCCGGAGAGCTGGCGCGGGTAGCGATTGAGCAGATGGGTGAGCTTCAGCGTGTCGGCGGCCTGATCGACCTTGGCCTTTATCGCATCGGGGGAGAGCTTTGCCAGCTTGAGGCCGAAGCCCATGTTCTGGCGCACGGTCATGTGCGGGTAAAGCGCGTAGGACTGGAACACCATGGCGAGCTGGCGCTCGACCGGCGGCGCCTTGGTGACGTCGCGGCCGTCGATCAGCAGGCGGCCGGAGGTGGTCTCCTCGAGGCCGGCGATCATGCGCAGCAGTGTGGACTTGCCGCAGCCCGACGGGCCGACGATGACGACGAACTCGCCATCCGAAATGTCAAGGTCGAGATCCCTGATGATCTCGGTGCCGCCATAACGCTTGCCGGCTTTCTCCAGTGAAATCGTACCCATAAGTTCCTCCGAACAGTTGTCCCTTTGCACATCGTGCTTTCCGAAAATCATAGGATTTTCAGGCCGATGTGCGTTCAGCCCTTGACCGCGCCTGCCGTCATCGAGCCGCTGATCTGGCGATACATGATGAGGCCGAGCAGCATTGGCGGCAGCGCGCCGACGATCATGACGGCCGAGGCGACGCCCCACTGCACGCCCCCGCCGCTGGCGGCGAAGAAGAACGAAGCGCCGACGGTGATGGGCACGGCCTTGGACGTGGTCAGCATCAGGCCGAACAGGAACTCGTTCCAGGCGGTGATGAAGCCGAAGATCAGGCTGGTGACGATGGCCGGGCGGCAGAGCGGTGCGATGACCCTGGTCAGGATCTGGAAGCGTGTGGCGCCGTCCATCAGCGCCGCTTCGTCGAGCTCTCCCGGCAGGTCGCGGATGGCGTTGACCAGGATGACGAGTGCCAGCGGCAGGTTGACGATGGCGAGGATCAGGCCGAGGCCGAGGCGCGTGTCGAGCAGCGAAAGCCACTGGAACATCATGTAGAGCGGGATGGCGAAGATGATGAGCGGCACGGCGCGCAGGTTGACGATGAGCGGCAACAGCGTGCGTTCGCCGAGCTTGCCGCGGGCGATCGCATAGGCCGCCGGCAGGGCCAGCGCCACAGCCAGCAGCGTGCCGAGGGCCGCGACCGCGACGCTGTTCATCAGATAGAGAAAAATGTTCAAGCGGTCGGACACCGTAAACACGGTGGCGTAGTTTTCGAGCGTCGGCGCGTAGACCCAGAGGCCCGGATTGGTCGACAGTTCGCGCGCGCTCTTGAGCGAGGTCGAGAGCGTGACGAGGATCGGGAAATTCATCGCAAGTGCGGCGATGACGAAGAAGATCCAGCGGAGGGCGTTGATCATCAGCGGACTCCCTTGCGGCGGGCGGCAAGAGCGTTGAGGCCGTAGAGCACGGCGAACGACACCACGAACAGGATGACCGAAGCCGCGACCGCCTTGCCGATGGCACCCTGCTTGAAGAAGGCTTCGTAGATGTAGATCGACAGCGAGGCGGTGGAGCCGCCGGGGCCGCTGCCGGTCAGCACATAGACATTGTCGAAGACGCGGAAGCCATCAATGAAGCGGATGAGCAGGGCGACAACGATTGTCGGTGCCATCAGCGGCAGCTCGATGTACCAGAGACGGTGGTGGTAGCGCGCGCCGTCCATCGCGGAAGCCTCGACGATCTCCTTGGGGATGGCCTGGTAGGCCATGTAGAACAAGAGGAAGGCGAAGGGCGTCCACTGCAGCGTCTCGACGACGACCAGCGTCCAGAAGGCCGAGCCCGGCCCGAGGAACGAGAAGCTCGCACCGAACCAGGTCCAGAGGTAGTAGGGCACCGGGCCGACGAATTCGTGCAGGACGAGGCGGTACATCAGGCCGACGAGTGCGGGTGCCACCATCAACGGCAACATCAGGATCGCCATCAGCCAGCTGCGCTTTTCGATGAGCGGCGACAGGAAGATCGCGAGGAACAGGCCGAGCGCGCATTCTAGCAGGGCGGTGAGCAGGCCGAAGCGGAAGGAGAACCAGCTCGCCTTCCAGAAGGACGTGTCGGCCCAGACAGCGGCGAAGTTGGAGAAGCCCGTGATCTTGGGACTGCGCAGGGTCTCGAAGCTGACCTCGGACACCGAATAGACGAGATTGACGATGGCCGGGAAGCCGAGGAAGACGAGCAGGAACAGTACCAGCGGCACTGCCAGCAGACGGAATTCGGACGAGGGGGCGCGTTGCGAAAGCGTTGTCATCAATCGATCTAAGGCTGGCGTTCCAATGGAAGCAATGGTGGCTGGCCGACCCCTGAAGCGGCGGTCGTGTCGGGGGCATGTACCCGGACAGGCTCAGGATTCGGCACCTCGGACCCACATGGGCGGAAAGGGTGCCAGGATCGCCCGGGCCACGCCAGGGGCATGGAAGCGCGGGGAAGTGCCGAATCCTGAACCTGTGGTTACGGCGGCGGCAAGCAAGGCGCCGCCGCCGGCCAGCCGATTACTTGAGCAGCTCGGTCATGCCCTTTTCGGTGTTGGCAAGAGCGTCGTCGAGCGACTGCTGGCCCGACCAGTAGCCGGTGAACTCCTTGGCCTGGAGTTCGTAGACCGAGAGCGCCTTGGCCGAGGTGCCGCCGTTCATGACGTAGCCGTATTTGCTGGCGAACTCGCCAAGCTTGACCAGGTCGGGGCGCTCGGCCGCGACTTCCTTGACGACGTCGGGGGTGAGCGCCGGCGCGCCGCTGCTCCTGGCGTAGATCAGCGCTGCTTCCTTCGACGACAGCCACTTGATGAAGGCCTTGGCGCCATCCTTGTTCTCGGCGTTCTTGTTGAGCCCGAAGCCGAGGCCATGGATGTGGGTGAAGCGGCCCTCGGGTCCGGTCGGCGGGGCGATGGTCTCGGTGACCTCGGCAACCGTCGGCGACTTCTCCTTGGAGGTGAGGTCAGAAGCGGCGGCGTTCCATTGCATCATCGCCGCGACCTGGCCGGAGGCGTAGGCGGCGTTGGCTTCGGCGAACTCATAGGACAGCGAGTCGCGCGGGGTGGCGCCGGCGTCATAGAGCAGCTTGTAGGTTTCGAGGCCCTTGCGATAGGCGTCGGAATTGACCGTCACCTTGCCGCTCTCGTCCATCCAGTTGCCGCCATAGGATCGCGGCAGCGACTGGAACACCATCATGTTGAACAGCAGGTTCTTGAGCTGCAGCACGGTGCCGTAGCGGGTCGGGCTGTCGGGGTTCACGGCCTGGGTGAAGTAGAGCGCCGTCGCCGCATAGTCGTCCCAGGTCCATTCGTCCGGGTTCTTCGGATCGAGCTTCTTGCCGAGGTGCTTCTCGGAGATCTCGGCGAACTTGGACTTCGCGGCGTCGTCCTTGAGCAACGCCTCGATCAGGTCCTTGCGGTAGTACATGAAGTGCAGCGACAGGTCGGTCGGTACGCCGAACTGCTTGCCTTCGTACTGCATGGTGGAGAGCACGGAGTCGCCGTAGACGGCCTTGGCCTCGTCCGACAATTCGACCGGTTCCATGAACGGTGCGTAGCGGCCGATGGAGTAGGTGGCGAGCAGGTTGACGTCGAAGGCCTTGGAGCCGGCGGCGAGGTCGGCCTGCAGCTTGTCCCAGAAGCCGTCGCGGTTGAAGAACAGCAGTTCGACCTTGTTGGCGTCCGAGGTGTCGGGCTTGGCGTTGTAGGCGTCGGCGGCGGCGCGCAGTGCAGTCTCCTCGGGGCCGCCCGGCCAGCCGAGCACGGTCACCTTGGCGAAGGCGGGGCTCGCCATCAGGCTGGCGATCGCAGCCGCAATCAGGCCGCCCTTTCTGAGCGTCGAAAATGTCATGTGTTGTTCTCCCTCTATCAATTCTGACGTTTTGCTAGATCCGCGATGCCGACGACGCCGGCGCTCTCTCCGAGCGCTGCCGCGTGAAGCTGCGGGGTGAGCCGTGGCGGCAGGCTTCCCAGTGCCTGCCGGACGGATTCGAGATAGCCAGGCGCAAGGCCGATGCCGCCGCCGATGACAATACGGGCGGGGTCGAGCATGAGCTGGATGTTGCGGCACAGAAGGGCGGTCCGCTCCGCCGATGCCTTGATGATGTCCGTCGCCCAGGCGTGGCCTCCAGCCGCCGCCTCGAAGACCTCGCGCGCCGTGGCGCCGGTCTGGTGTTGTGTTGCCTGTGCGGCGATCCAGTTGCCGGAGACGTGGTCTTCGAGCACGCCGGCGTTCTCATCGGGGCCACGCAGCAGGCCGAAATGACCGCCGAGACCGCCGAGCAGGCGGCCGTTTACGACGATGCCGCCGCCGATACCTGTGGAGATGGTGAGGAAGACGAGATCCTCGCGCTGGCCGGCGCCGAAGGCGAATTCGCCCCAAGCCGCAGCCTGCGCATCATTGGTGGCGAGCACCGCTTCAGTGCCAGCGAGCCTTTTGACTGTCTCGACCAGTGGGAAACGGTCGGGGATGTCGAGTGTCTTGCGGTTCAGCGGCGACCAGCAGCCGTCGTCGATGATGCCGGTGACGGCGACGCCGACCGTGTCGTAGCGACCCGTCCAGCCGGAGATGGCGTCGAACAGGGCCGTGAGCCATTGCTCCGGATCGCCGCTGCGCGGCGTCGGCATCTTGTGCGTTTCGACCACCTTGTCCCCACGCACCAGGGCCGCGAGCATCTTGGTGCCGCCGATGTCGAGTGCGAGAACGGTGTCGGCCATGGCGATCAGGCTCCAGCCTTGGCGATTGTTTCGTCGAGTGCCGAGCGGAACCACGAGGTCACATATTCCGGCCGGGTGATGGCCGAGCCGACGACGACCATGGAGGCGCCGGACGCCAGTGCCTGCTGCGCCTGAGCGGGGGTACGGACATTGCCTTCGGCGACCACATGGGGCGTGAGCTTGCGCATCGCCGAAATCAGCGCGAAGTCGGGTTCGGTCGGCTCCACCGGACCGGTGTAGCCGGCGAGCGTCGAACCGACGACGTCGGCGCCTTCGGCCAGTGCCTGCTCGGCGTCGGAGATAATGGAGCAGTCGGCCATGGCGGCGCGGCCGTGGGAATGGATGCGCTCGATCAGCGCTTCGGTCGAAACCGGGCGGACACGCTGGGTGGCGTCATAGGCGATAACGTCGGCGCCGGCTGCGGCCAGTGCGTCGACGTCCTCCAGCCAAGGCGTGATGCGGACCGGCGTGTCGTCAAGGTCACGCTTGATCAAACCGACGATCGGCTTGTCGGTGGCGGCGCGTACGGCCGCGACATATTCGGCGGACTCGATGCGCAGGGCGGCGGCACCGCCGTCGATGGCTGCCAGCGCGAAGCCCACGACCATCTCGGCCTTGTCCATGGCGCCACCCTTCACGGGCTGGCAGGACACGATCAGACCATTGTCGAGGGCTTTGAAGTCAAGCGGCACGCGGGCATCTCCTGTAATGCCCAGACGGTAGCAGTCTAATACCAGATTGCAACAGGCTTTAAACTGGTATTATCGCATCAGTTCGATGACGAAGTCGTAGACGTCGCCGCGGTATTTGGTCTGGGTGAACTCGACGATCTGGCCGTCGGCGAGGAAGCAGCGGCGCTCCATGACCAGCATTGAGGTATCCTCGGGCGTGGCGAGAAGCTGGCGCTCCTCGTCGGTGGCGGGCTTGGCCTGCATGCGCTGCAGCGCCCGGACCGGCAGAGCGCCGGTGGCCTCGAGATATTCGTAGAGCGATTCCCTGACTGCCTGGGGATCCGGCACGAAGCGGGCCGGCAGCGTGGCGATCTCGATGGCGATGGGTGTGTCGTCAGCGGTGCGCAGGCGGCGCAGGCGCACCACCTTTTCGCTGCCGGAAATGCCCAGTGCCATCATTTCTGCCGGCGAAGGGCGTGAAATCTCTCGCGAAATCCAGACGCAGCCGGGCTCCAATCCACGCGAGCGCATGTCCTCGGAGAAGCTGGTCATGGTCGACAGGGACTTCTCCAGCCGCGACGACACGACAGTCTTTGCGCCCTGGCGCCGGTCGAGCAGCCCATCGGAAACGAGGCCGTCGATGGCCTTGCGGACCGTGACGCGCGAGATGCCGAGTGCGTCGCACAAGGTGCGCTCGCTCGGGATGACCGCACCACGCTTGAGATGGGAGGCGCCAATCGCCTGCTTGATGGCGTCCTCCAGCCGCCGGTACAGCGGTTCACCGCTCTCGCCGGAAAGCTGTCTTGCGAGGAAG
Source organism: Aminobacter sp. LjRoot7 (assembly GCF_964252895.1). Classification (NCBI taxonomy): domain Bacteria; kingdom Pseudomonadati; phylum Pseudomonadota; class Alphaproteobacteria; order Hyphomicrobiales; family Phyllobacteriaceae; genus Aminobacter; species Aminobacter sp. LjRoot7. The sequence goes on along the minus strand of NZ_CAXUPX020000009.1, from coordinate 101,655 downwards.
TCGAGGATTGCCTGATCGCCCATCGGAGCCACCTGTGGAAAGTCGCTCCTTTATGCAGAATTTTTTTCCGGTGTTAAACTGGTATTGTTCTTGTCGGGTCGTTTTCCAGTCTCTTTGCGGCTCACACCGTCAGCAGCTTGCGGATTTCGGGCGTATCGAGGTCTCCGGCGGCGCCTGTATGGACGATCCTGCCACGGTCCATGATGTAGACGACGTCGGCGAGCTCGCGGCAGAAATCGAGATATTGCTCTACCAGGAGCACGGCGATGCCGGCGGTGTCGCGCAGGTAGCGGATGGCACGGCCGATGTCCTTGATGATCGACGGCTGGATGCCTTCTGTCGGCTCGTCGAGCACCAGGAGTTTCGGCCGCATGACCAGCGCCCGGCCGATCGCCAGCTGCTGTTGCTGACCGCCCGAGAGGTCGCCGCCGCGCCGTGCCAGCATCTGCTTCAGAACAGGAAACAGCTCGAAGACGTGTTCGGGCACCGTGCGTTCGCCCCGCTTCAGCGGCGCGAAGCCGGTCTCCAGGTTCTCCTGTACCGTCAGCAGCGGAAAAATCTCGCGCCCCTGCGGCACGAAAGAGATGCCCGACCGGGCGCGATCGTATGCCGCGCTCCGGTCGAGCGCCTTCCCCTCGAAGGCAACCGTACCCGATGTCAGCCTGTGCTGGCCGACGATCGATCTCATCAGACTTGTCTTGCCCACGCCGTTGCGACCAAGCACACAGGTGATCTTGCCGGCGTCGGCGTGCAGCGAGACGCCGCGCAGCGCCTCGGCCGCGCCGTAGTGGAGAACGGCATCGTTGACCTCAAGCATCGCCCGGCTCCACCGACTGGGCCCCCCGCGCCCCCGTCGCCAGGACGGGGGTGGCGGCCCTTCCGGAGCGCCAGGGGAGGTTCGTGAATTTCGTTTGCAACATGGCCTGCGGCGATGCCGGAGTTTCCCGCTTTGGGAACGTCGCTAGATAAGTACCGCGCCACCACATCGTCAGCGCCCCAGATAGACTTCGACGACACGCTCGTCTGATGAGACGAAGTCGAGCGTGCCTTCCGACAGCACGGAGCCTTCGTGCAGACAGGTCACCTTGACGCCGAGTTCGCGGACGAAATGCATGTCATGCTCGACGACGATGACCGAATGCGTCTCTGCGATGTCCTTGAGCAGGCGGGCGGTCTCAAATGTTTCGGCGTCCGTCATGCCGGCCACCGGCTCGTCGACGAGCAGCAGCTTTGGGTCCTGCGCCAGGAGCATGCCGATTTCGAGCCATTGCTTCTGGCCATGCGACAGGCCGGCGGCCAGTTCGTTACGCCTGGCTCCGAGCCGGATGACGCCGAGGATGTCGTCAATGCGCCGGCGGTCGGCTGCCGAAGAGCGATAGAACAGCGCGGGGAAGATCGAGCGCTGCCCCTTGAGCGACAGCAGCAGGTTGTCCTCGACCGTGTGGTTCTCGAACACCGTCGGCTTCTGGAACTTGCGGCCGATGCCCATCATGGCGATCTCGGCCTCATCATGACGCGTCAGGTCGATCTGGCCGTCGAAAAAGACCTCGCCGCTGTCGGGGCGGGTCTTGCCGGTGACGATGTCCATCATCGTCGTCTTGCCAGCGCCGTTGGGGCCGATGATGGCCCGCATCTCGCCCCTGTCGAGTACCAGCGACAGGTCGTTGATGGCGCGGAAGCCGTCAAAGGCAACCGACACGCCGTCGAGATAGAGGATGGTTCCGCTCTTGCTCATCCCATCACTCCGCCGGCTGGGGCTCGGTCCGCGCGGCGGCCTTGCCTTCGGCTGGCACCGCGCGCGTGGCCCGCATCTGCTGCCACCGGTCCCACAGGCCGACGATGCCGCGCGGCAAAAACAGGGTGGAGGCGATGAACAGGCCGCCAAGTGCGAACAGCCAGAGTTCGGGCAAGGCACCGGTGAACCAGCTCTTGGCGGCGTTAACGGCGATGGCGCCGACAATCGGCCCGACGATGGTTCCGCGGCCGCCGACTGCGGTCCAGATCACGACCTCGATCGAATTGGCCGGAACGAATTCACCGGGGTTGATGATGCCGACCTGCGGCACGTAGAGCGCGCCCGCTATGCCGGCCATCATGGCCGACAGCGTGAAGGCGAACAGCTTGACGTTCTCCGTCCGCCAGCCGAGGAAGCGCGCGCGGCTCTCCGCATCGCGCACGGCCATCAGGAGCTTGCCGTATTTCGAACCGACCACCAGCCAGGTGACCAGCACGCCGAGCGCCAGCGCTACCGCGCTCGCGGCAAACAGCGCCGAGCGCGTTTCGGTTGCCTGGACGCTGAAGCCAAGGATGTCCTTGAAGTCGGTCAGGCCGTTGTTGCCGCCGAAGCCCATGTCGTTGCGGAAAAAGGCAAGCAGCAGCGCATAGGTCATGGCCTGGGTGATGATCGACAGATAGACGCCGGTGACGCGGCTGCGGAAGGCAAACCAGCCGAAGACGAAGGCGAGCAGGCCCGGCACGGCCATGACCATCAGCGCTGCGAACCAGAAGTGATCGAAGCCGAGCCAGTACCAGGGCAGTTCCTTCCAGTTGAGGAACACCATGAAGTCGGGCAGGTCAGGGTTGCCGTAGACGCCGCGCGCGCCGATTTGGCGCATCAGATACATGCCCATGGCGTAGCCGCCGAGGGCGAAGAAGGCGCCGTGGCCGAGTGACAGGATGCCGCAATAGCCCCAAACGAGGTCGAGCGCGAGCGCAAGCAGGGCATAGCAGAGATATTTGCCGACCAGCGCCACGACGTAGCTCGGCACGTGGAAGGCACTCTCGGCTGGCACCGCGAGATTGAGCACTGGCACGATGACCGCGGCCGCGAGCAGCGTGGCGATGGTGACGGCGATGCGCCGGTCGGAGGAAAACAGGCGACGCGCGATCATGCTTCCACCGCCCGTCCCTTGGGCGCGAACAGGCCGCGCGGCCGCTTCTGGATGAACAGGATGATCAGCACCAGCACCAGGATCTTGCCGAGCACCGCACCGGCGTAAGGCTCGAGGAACTTGTTCAGAACGCCAAGCGTCATCGCGCCGATGAAGGTGCCCCAGAGATTGCCGACACCGCCGAAGACCACGACCATGAAGCTGTCGATGATGTAGCCCTGGCCGAAGTTGGGCGAGACATTGTCGATCTGGCTCAGCGCCACCCCCGCGATCCCTGCGATGCCCGAGCCGAGCGCGAAGGTGAAGGCGTCGACCCATGGCGTGCGGATGCCCATCGAGGCGGCCATGCGCCGGTTCTGGGTCACCGCGCGCATGCGCAGGCCCCAGCTCGTCCGCTTCATGATGAAGACCAGCAGAAGGAAGACGGCGAGGCAGAACAGCACGATCCAGAGCCGGCTCCAGGTGATTGTCAGCTGCCCGAGCTGGAACGCGCCGGCCATCCAGCTCGGTGCGCCGACCTCCTGATTGGTCGGGCCGAAGATGGTGCGGACAGCCTGCTGCAGGATCAGCGAGACACCCCAGGTTGCCAGAAGCGTTTCGAGCGGACGGCCATAGAGGAAACGGATCATGCCGCGTTCGATGGCGAGGCCGACGCCGCCGGCGACGAGGAAGGCGGCAGGCAAAGCTATGGCCAGCGACCAGTCGAACAGGTCGGGCGCGAAGACTCGGATCGCCTGCTGCACGACGAAGGTGGTGTAGGCGCCGAGCATGACCATCTCGCCATGTGCCATGTTGATGACGCCCATGACGCCGAAGGTGATGGCGAGGCCGATGGCTGCGAGCAGCAGCACCGAGCCGAGCGAGATGCCGTACCAGACGTTTTGCGCCACCTGCCAGGCGGCCATGCTGGTCTCGATCTGCGCGACCGAGCGGGCGGCCGTCTCGGACAATGCGCCGGTGCTTGTGGCCTGGAAGGCGGTCAGCTGGGTCAGCGCGTCGCTGTCGCCTCGGTTTGCAAGAACGGCGATAGCAGCGCGTTTTTCCGCCTCGCCGAGATCGGAAACCAGGACTGCGGCGGCGCGGGCCTGGGCAAGCGCTGCTTTGACCTTGGCGTCGGCCTCGCGGGCAATCGCTACGTCGAGGGCTGGCAACGCCGTCTTGTCGGGGCGCTTGAGCATGGTGCTTGCCGCCGACAGCCTCACAGTTGGATCGGCCGATCCGAGGGTAAGCCCACCCATGACGTCGCGGATGGTGCGGCGGAGCGCGTTGTTGACCTTGACCTTGGCAATATCGGCCTTCGCAGCTGTGCCGGCTGCCGTTCCGTCGAGCGGATCGGACAGCGAAAGCGCCTGGCCATCTTCCTTGCCTGTGAAGACGCCCTGGTCGGACTTTCTGACATAGAGGTTGCCGTCGGCCAAGGCCGACAGGATGCGCTCGACGGCCGGCTCCCCGGCGGCGGCAAGATCGCGGACGACAGATTCCGTCTCCTGGAAGTTTGTCGTCGTGGCGAGCCGGGCGAGCAATGCCCGCAAGCCCGCCTCGTCGGCATGGGCAAGCGACGGCAGGCTCGCGCAAATGACGGCAATGGCCAGGACTAGACTGCGGACGAACTGCATCTGGGATGGCACCTGTGTGCGATTAGGATCGGGGTGCCGGGCGAGATAGCCTGCCCGGCACCTTGATGGGGCTAGTTGGTCGTGCCCTTGCCGCCGCACTTGCCGGTGGCGACGTTAAAGTTTCCGCACGACATCGGCGCGCGCCAGTCGGCGATCAGGTCCTTGGAATCGGGCAGGTAGTCGGACCATTCGTCGCCGACCACGAGGCCCGCAGTCTGCCACACCGTCTCGAACTGGCCGTCGGCCTGAATCTCACCGATCAGCACCGGCTTGGTGATGTGGTGGTTGGGCATCATTGTCGAGAAGCCGCCCGAAAGGTTCGGCACCGAGACACCAACGATGGCGTCGATGACGGCGTCCGGATCGGTGGTACCGGCCTTCTCGACCGCCTTCAGCCACATGTTGAAGCCGATGACATGGGCTTCCATCGGGTCGTTGGTCACCCGCTTGTCGTTCTTGGTGTAGCCCTTCCAGGCCGAGATGAACTCGGCGTTGGCGAGGCTATCGACTGACTGGAAATAGTTCCAGGCGGCGAGATGGCCGACCAGCGGCGCGGTGTCGAGGCCGGCGAGTTCTTCCTCGCCGACCGAGAAAGCGACCACCGGAATGTCCTCGGCCTTGATGCCCTGGTTGCCGAGCTCCTTGTAGAACGGCACGTTGGCGTCGCCGTTGATGGTCGAGACGACGGCGGTCTTCTTGCCGGTCGAGCCGAACTTCTTGATGTCGGAGACGATGGTCTGCCAGTCGGAATGCCCGAACGGCGTGTAGTTGACCATGATGTCCTCGGCGGCGACGCCCTTCGACTGCAGATAGGCCTGCAGGATCTTGTTCGTCGTCTGCGGATAGACATAGTCGGTGCCGGCGAGCACCCAGCGCTGCACGCCTTCTTCGTTCATCAGATAGTCGACGGCAGGAATGGCCTGCTGGTTGGGCGCGGCACCGGTGTAGAACACGTTGCGCTGGCTTTCCTCGCCTTCATACTGGACGGGATAGAACAGCAGGCTGTTGAGCTCTTCGAAGACCGGCAGCACCGACTTGCGTGACGACGAGGTCCAGCAGCCGAAGACGGCGGCGACCTTGTCCTGCTCGATCAGCTGGCGTGCCTTTTCGGCAAATAGCGGCCAGTCCGAGGCCGGATCGACGACGACGGCCTCGAGCTTCTTGCCGAGCAACCCGCCCTTCTTGTTCTGTTCTTCGATGAGGAACAGCATCGTGTCTTTCAGCGTCGTTTCTGAAATCGCCATCGTTCCGGACAGCGAATGCAGCACACCGACCTTGATGGTGTCGTCCGCCGCCGCAGAGGGCGACGCCAGGCTGAGCCCGGCGCCGACCATCCCGGCCATGGCCGCAGCGGTCCAACTTGCGAAATGTCCCCTCATTACCAGTCTCCCATTTGGCTTTGTTGCACTGAACAATGTCATGCAACCGTCATGCCAACTGGCGCGAGGGAGCTCGAGAAGCGAGGAAAGTCACGCATTTTCATGAGGTTGGTCCAAGGCACTTGAAGGCATGACTGTTCTTGCCGCCGGCTGGCATCCCAGGATTTGTGCATTGCACAAGAAAGACTGCCGATTTTTTGCCCAGAGTGAAGTTCTGCATAAAAGATGGGCAGAGAGTTTGGCTATGACCATCCCGCGTTGAGATGTTCAAGCAAATGAACCAATCGCCAGCTTTGCTCGTAACAGGAATGCAGACGCGTTTCAGGAGAGCAGCCATGCGCCGTCATACCGACGCTGGGCAGATCGGGAGCAAAGGCCGGGTGGCTTGGGTCACGGGCGCCGGCTCCGGCATTGGCCGCGCGTTGGCATTGCGCCTTGCCGGCGAAGGCTGGGAGGTCGCGGCTAGCGCGAGGACGGCGAGCGATCTTGCCGAACTGGCTGAACTGGCGCGTGGTCGTATCCACGCATTCCAGCTCGACGTGGCCGACGAGGCGGCCGTGCGCGACGCAGTCGCCCGCATCGAGGCCGAGCTCGGGCCGATCGATCTCGCTGTGCTGAGCGCCGGCACCTACAGGCGGGATTCGGCAGCACGGTTCGACCCCGGCGCCTTTCGCGCCACCGTCGACGTCAACCTGATGGGCAGTGTCCATTGCCTCGCCGCGCTGATGCCTTCCATGCTGGTCCGCAAGGGCGGGCACATCGCCGTGGTGTCGTCTGTATCAGGTTTTGTCGGCCTGCCGGGTGCTGCAGCCTATGGCGCGACCAAGGCAGCGCTGATCAACATGTGTGAAGCGCTCCACCCTGAACTCGCCGCCCGGAGCGTGCGGCTCAGCCTCGTCTGCCCCGGTTTTGTCGACACGCCGCTGACTCGGAACAACGATTTTCCGATGCCGTTCATGATCTCGGCCGAGGCTGCCGTCGACCACATCATGGCCGGTCTGAAATCGCGGCGTTTCATGACCGCTTTTCCATGGAAGATGGTGTTGTCGATGAAGCTTCTGGCGGCATTGCCTGAACGGCTGCGATTGGCTGTCACGCGGCGCATAGTCCGCAACTGACAGCACAGCGAAGTTCAACGGCTCCGGTTCTATTGCGCGTGCTCCGGAGCCCTTACGGTCACGATGGTGGTGGCGATCTTTTGGGCAGCGGCGCCGTGCCGGTGCACGGGGATGCCCTTCCACCAGATGCGCAGCGCCTCCCAGTGAATGCCGAGCGTCACCTTCAGCGTCATCAGCGGGTAGCGGAGGAGGGCACCGAGCAGGGCGCGGTCGGTGAGCGCCTCGCGCCGTCCGGCAAAGGAAGCGGCAAGCAGCGGTCCTTCGGCATCCGCTTCATCGATGCGCACGAGGACCTTGTCGCTGGGCGGCTCGATGTGGAAGCGATAGAAACATGCCATCGGCATGAAGGGCGAGACGTAGAGTTCCTTCGCGCAGCCCTGGCGCACCGGCCCGCTTGCGCCGGCGTCCACCGGAATGACGTAGGTGTGGCGCTCGGCGAAGGTGTTGCAGACCTCGTAGAGGATTGCCCTGAGCGTGCCGTCGGGCGCATGGCAGAAATACACCGTCAGCGGATTGAAGACGTAGCCGAGGATTCGGGGATAGCAGAGCACGCGGATGCTCATGCCGCTCTCCAGTCGATCGGCCCTGGCCAGCTGCGCCTCGACCCAGCTGCGCAAACCACTGACGCTGCCGTCGCCATGGTCGGCGTCCCAGAAGCTGAAGGTTGCCCGGCGATTGTAGCCGAACAGTCGGGAAGTTGCGCTGACATCAGGCAATTCGTCGAGGTCGAGCAGAAGCGAAAACACCCGGTAGCTGAGCCGGTGGTGACGCGGCCTGAGCCGCGTATGCATCACCGTTCCGAGGAACAGCGCGGAGTGGAGGCTCATTCCGCCGCCTCCAGCCGGGGCGTCAGCGCAATCCGCCCGGACTCGTCGCGCAACCTCCACGGTCGCCTGATGTCGGCGAGGCCTTCGGCTGCGGCGAGGCCCGATTGCAGCCCGTCCTCGTGGAATCCAAAGCCGAAATAGGCGCCGCAGAACCAGGTGTTGTGCCGGCCTTGCAGGCGCCAGAGCTGCTGCTGGGCGTCGAGCGCGTGCTGGTCGAACAGCGGATGGGTGTAGTCAAAGCACCCGATGATCCTGGCCGGATCGATGTCGCGCGTCGGGTTGAGCGTCACGAACAGGGGATGGCGCATGTCGAGGTTCTGCAGCCGGTTCATCCAGTAGGTCACGCATAGCGGCTGGCTGTTTTCGTCGCGGTCCTCACCGATATAGTTCCAGCTTGACCAGACCCGCTTGCGTCGCGGCATCAGGTTTTCGTCTGAATGCAGTACCGCCTGGTTGTCGGTGTAGCGGAAGGCGCCGAGCAGCGCGCGCTCCTGCTGGTCGGCGTCTGAGAGCAGGTCGAGCGCCTGGTTCGCATGGGTCGCAAGGATGACATCGGTGAAGCAGTCGCACTGCCCGGTAGCATCGGTGACGACGACCTGGCCATTGTTGCGCACGATGCTGCGGACAGCTGTGCCGAGCCTGATCTTGTCTGCGAAATCGACGCTCATGCGGTGGACATATTCCCGGCTGCCGCCGAGCACCGTTCGCCACTTCGGCCGGTCGGCGAGGCTGAGCAGGCCGTGGCTGGCGAAGAACCTGACGAAGGCGAGAAGCGGATATGCGCGCATGTCGCGTGCGGTTGTCGACCAGATCGCCGCTCCCATGGGCAGCAGATGGTCCTCGACGAAGGCCGGCGCATAGTCGTTGCGGTCGAGATACTCGCCGAGGCTGATCCCGTGCAGGTCGGAGCGGGCGAGCAGCGCCGGTGCCTCGCGGTAGAAGCGCAGGATGTCGCGCATCATCCGCCAGAAGCGCGGCCGGATGACATTGCCGCGCTGGCCGATCAGGCCGTTGAGGCCCGACCCCGAATATTCGAGTTTTCCGCCTTCCAGCGAGGCAGCGAAAGACATGTTCGACGCTGAAGTCGTCACTCCGATTTCCCGAAAAAGGGCGACGAGGTTTGGATAGTTGCGCTCGTTGTAGACGATGAAGCCGGTGTCGACTGGCAGCACTCCGTCCCTGGTCGGAACCATGATCGTGTTAGAATGGCCGCCGAGGCGAGGCTCGCTTTCGTAGAGCGTGACATCAAGCTTTCGGCAAAGCAGCCAGGCCGCCGAAAGCCCTGATATGCCGGCTCCGATGACGGCGACGCGGCGTGCATGATCGGGCAATTCCTTGCTGGTCTCGATACTCACGTCTCGCCTTTCCGCTGCGCCTTGTGCTGCTAGATACGGAGCGCAGGCCCCGGCGGATCGCTGGGGAGTGAAATTTTTCCGGGCGGGTGATCCGGCGGTCGCTCGTCGGCGTACCAACGGCATGAACACGGTCGTTTCCATCGGCGTGCCGGCGTGGCAGAAACGCTTCAAGACGGGGCATTCGCGCTCCGTGCAATGGCATGGCGATTTGGGAACTGCCGACATGAACCGCCCGACTGGCGTCGACGATGGTTCCGACATGCGAGAACTGCTGCGCGCTGTGGGTGCCCGGCGGGACATCGAAGCTTATGAACAGCTGTTTCGCCACTTCGCACCACGCGTGAAGGCCTACATGGCGAGGACGGGTGGCAACGGCCAGCAGGCCGAGGAACTGATGCAGGAAACCATGATCGCCGTGTGGAACAAGGCGGAGCGTTACGATCCGGCGAAGGGGGCGGCATCGACCTGGATCTTCGCCATTGCGCGCAACTTGCGCATCGACGCCTTCCGGCGTGAAAGGCGACCGGAATTCGACCCGGACGATCCCGCCTTCGTGCCCGACGATGTTGCTGCCGCCGATGCCGAGCTCGACATGCGCGAGGCATCGGAGCAGCTTCACCATGCAATTGCGGCGCTGCCTGCGGAGCAGGCGTCGCTGCTCAAGCTTTCCTTTTTCGAAGACCAGTCGCACAGTGCGATCGCGCAACGCCTGAACCTGCCCCTAGGCACGGTCAAGTCGCGCATGCGTCTCGCCTTCGACAAATTGCGGGCCGCACTCGCCCGCTCCGGAGACGTGTCGTGACCATAAGTCACCATATCAGCGACGACCTGCTCCTGAGCTATGCCGCCGGCAGCCTGGCTGAAGGCTGGAGCATCGCGGTCGCCACCCATCTCGCGCTCTGCCCTGGCTGCCGGCGTCGCCTGATGGTGGCCGAAGGGGTCGGCGGCGAGTTGCTCGAAACCATGGACGAAGATGCGTCCATCGAGCAGTCGTGGGCCAGCGTCCGCGGCCGCTTGCAGCAACAGGAGCCTGGAGCACCCGCTGTTGCCGCAACCTCTGGGCGCAGCGGCGGCTTGCCCGAGCCGCTGCGGTCCTATGTCGGCGGCGACTTCGATAACCTCAAATGGCGGCCGCTCGGACGCGGCGCTTACCAGATCCCGATCAAGACGGGCGATCGCGAAACCATGGTCAGGCTGCTGCGCATTCCCGCCGGCAAGCCGGTGCCGGAGCACAGCCATGGCGGCCGCGAGCTGACGCTGGTGCTGGCCGGCAGCTTTCACGATGGCACGGGTTTGTTCGCGCGTGGCGACCTTGAGGACGCCGACGCCAGCCTGACGCACCAACCGGTAGCCACGCCGGAAGCCGACTGCATCTGCCTTGCGGTGACCGACGCGCCGCTGAAATTCCGCAGCTGGATCGTGCGGGCGATCCAGCCTCTGCTTGGGATTTGACCGACCCATTGTTTGAACTCAGCCAAAGGTGTTCATGATCGCCAGCTACGCCACGGCCTACATCGCCACCGCCGTCGTGTTCTTCGGCCTCGATTTCCTGTGGCTGTCGACCATCTCGACCAATTTCTACCGCAGCCGCATCGGCGCCCTGCTACTCGATCAGCCCCATTTCGGCGTCGCCGGCCTTTTCTACTTCGTCTATGTCGCCGGCATCGTGCACTTCGCGACAATGCCGGCGCTGAACGGCGCGAATTGGACGACAGCGCTGGTCAATGGCGCTCTTCTCGGCCTTGTCGCCTACGGCACCTATGACATGACCAATCTGGCCACGTTGAAGAACTGGTCGGTGACGGTCAGCGTCGTCGACATGGCGTGGGGTATCGCCCTGACTGCGACCGCCGCAACGGTCGGGTATTTGGTCACCGCCTGGGCGATGGCCAGGCCGAGTTGATGAGGGTTGCCGATGACGGAGCGACAGCCGATCGGCGAGGCATAACTGTCAGGGCGATCACCTAGTCGTCGAGGCGACTTGTAACCAGCGCCGGGATTTCCTTCAGGGCGAAGGCACGGAAAGCAGCGGCCACGGGCGAGGGCGGGACGTCTCGCCGTTCGACCAGTCCGACCTGCCTGGAAGCCGCCGCGTCGGCGAGTTCGAGCACCGCGACGCCGTCATGGGCGCCATGCATGGTCAGGGACGGCAGGATGGTCAGGCCGAGCCCGGCCTTCACCAGTGCCACCAGCGATGTGACATTGTAGACGGTCATGAGCGACCGCGCGGAGAGCTGCTTGTACTCCTCCGCATCGATCCTGTCGGATGCGCCGTTGCGGATCAGTGTCGTGCCGTGCAGGTCGCTCCACTCGATAGGACGTCCGAGCTGGCAAAGGTCGTGATCGTCCTTGCAAAGCAGCTTGAACCGGTCGCTGAACAGCGGCGTGAACTCGACGCCGCCCCCGGCGCGGCTCTCGCCGGCAATGCCGATGTCGGCGACGCCACTTTCCACCATGCGCCGTACCTGGGCGCTGTCGATGTCGAACAGCTCGACCTCTACCTGCGGCCTCGTTTCCAGGAAACGCTGCAGGATCGGCGGAAGCACGTTGGTCGCGACCGAGGGTACCGAAGCGATGGACAGGCTGCCGATGCGGCTATGCGCGAAAGCCCGCATGATGCCGACGGACTTGTCGAAGCTGCGGATCTGCTCGCGGCCAAGATCGAGCATCAGATTGCCGAGCGCCGTCAGGCTGTTCTTGCGATCGGTCTGGAACAGCGGCCCGCCGATCTCATCCTCCAGCTGCTTGAGGGTCATCGAAACGGCCGAGGCTGTGCGGCCAACCGCATCGGCCGCGTCCTTGATGTTGCCGCTCTCGGCCACCGTGACGAAGACCCGCAATGCTTCCAGTTTGATCATCACACCAACTTCAATTCTTCTGAAATTGATAACAGAAATATCTGCTTGATTGAAGTGGCGCGGTGGCGGATTTTTCACCCAATCAATGGAGACCGACATGGCAGAACGCTACGCCAATCTTATCGGCGGCCGGTGGCGGGAGGGCGAACGCTTCCACGAAAACCGCAGCCCGTCCGATGTCACCGACCTGATCGGTCTGTATGCGCAGTCTGGCGCGGATGATGTTGACGAGGCGGTCGCGCTTGGCCGTGCGGCGATGCCGGCCTGGCGGGCGATCGGGCTCGAACAGCGCCAGGCAATTCTCAACAGGATCGGCAATGAACTGATGGAGCGCTCGGCCGAGCTCGGCGAGCTGCTGTCGCGCGAGGAGGGCAAGCCGCTCGCCGAGGGCCGCGGCGAGGTGTTTCGCGCCGGCCAGTTCTTCACCTATTACGCGGCCGAGGTGCTGCGGCAGCTCGGCGAGAATGCGGACTCGGTGCGTCCCGGTATCGAGATCGACATGCGTCGCGAGCCGATGGGACTGGTGGCAGTCATCTCGCCCTGGAACTTTCCGACTGCCACTGCCAGCTGGAAGATTGCGCCAGCGCTCGCTTACGGCAATGTCGTCATCTGGAAGCCGGCCAATGAGACGCCGGCCTCGGCCTGGGCGCTTGCGGAGATCATCCATCGCGCGGGCTTGCCGGACGGGACGTTCCAACTGTTGATGGGGCCGGGTGCGGTCGTCGGCAACGGGCTTGCCGGCCACCCTGGCGTTGATGCCATCACCTTCACCGGCTCCTACGAGGTCGGCCGACAGGTGGCCGTCGCCGCGGCCGCGAACCTGACGAAGTTCCAGCTTGAACTCGGCTCCAAGAACGCCCTGCTGGTGGTGGATGACGCCGACATCGACCTGGCGGTTGCGGCCGCCATTGGCGGCGGCTACTCGGGCACGGGTCAGAAATGCACCTCGTCTTCGCGCCTTGTCGTGCACGAGAAGATCCACGATGCCTTCGTGGAGAAGTTGGCTGCGGCGGTCGGCGGATTGAAGGTCGGCCACGCGCTGTCGGACGGCACGCAGGTCGGCCCGGTCGTCAGCGAACGCCAGCTTGCTGCGAACCTTGCCTGGATGGACCGTGCCCGCGCCGCCGGCGCCGAGGTGGCGGTCGGTGGTGGGCGACTGCAGCTTGCCCATGACGGCTTCTACATGGCGCCGGCGCTTTTGACCGGCACGACCAATGCGATGGATTTCAACTGCGAGGAAATGTTCGCACCCATCGCCGCCGTGCAGAAGGTCGGCTCCTATGAAGAGGGGCTCGCTGTCGTCAATGACACGCGCTTCGGGCTGGTCGCCGGTATCTTCACCCGCTCGCTCGCTCACGCCAGCCACTTCCGGCGACATGCCGAGACGGGCTGCGTTACCGTCAACTTGCCGACGGCGGGAACCGACTATCATGTGCCCTTCGGCGGACGGAAGGATTCCAGCTTCGGCTCCCGCGAGCAGGGCCGGTCGGCGGCCGAGTTCTACACCCAGGTCAAGACAGCGTATATTCGAGCAGGGGAGCCGGAGTAAGGTCATGGACGCAACGATCGCCAGCCCTGTCGTCGACTGCCTGCAATATGCCAACTGGAGCCCGAGCATCTTCGCCGAGATGCGGGCCGGCGGCGTGCATGCCGTTCATGCCACCATCGCCTATCACGAGAATTTCCGCGAAACGGTGGCGAACATCATCGCCTGGAACCGCCATTTCGAGCGCCATTCCGACCTTATCTTCCCCGGCCGCACCGGCAGCGACATCGAAAGGGCGATGCGCGAAGGGCGCACGGCCATCTTCTTTGGCCTGCAGAACCCGTCGCCGATCGAAGACGACATCGGCCTAGTCGAGGTCTGCCACACGCTCGGCGTGCGCTTCATGCAGCTGAGCTACAATAACCAGTCATTGCTTGCCACCGGCTGCTACGAGGGGGAAGACCCCGGTATCACCCGCTTCGGCCGCCAGGCCATCGCCGAGATGAACCGTGTCGGCATGGTCATCGACATGAGCCATTCCGCCGAGCGCTCGACGCTGGAGGCGATAGAGCTCTCGGCGCGGCCGATCGCCATCACCCATGCCAATCCGCACTGGTGGCATCCGGCGCTGCGCAACAAGTCCGACACCGTACTGAAGGCGCTGACACGATCGGGTGGCATGCTCGGCCTGTCGCTTTATCCTCATCATATGAAGGATGGCTCGAACTGCACGCTGGAGAGCTTCTGCACCATGGTTGCAGAGACCGCCTCGCGTTACGGCGTCGAGCATGTCGGCATCGGCAGCGATCTCTGCCAGGACCAGCCGGATGCGGTGGTCGCCTGGATGCGCAACGGCCGCTGGTCGAAGGTTGTGGACTATGGCGAAGGCTCGGCTTCTGCATCGGGTTTTCCCCGGCAGCCAAGCTGGTTCACCAGCAACGCCGATCTCGGCAATCTCCGCGACGGTCTGCGCAAGACCGGTTTCTCCAACGAGGAAGTTGGCGGCATCATGGGTGGCAACTGGCTTCGGTTCTACACCCAATCGTTCGGGCCGTCGTCATGAACAACAGGGCGACAGCCATCGCGACCCCGCCGGAGCTGGCCATGCGCTCGCCCGACGTCGTCATGCGCCTGCGGCGGATGGGGGCTTCGTTTCCGACGCGGCTCAGCTTCCTGCGCAGCCTGATCCGGCGTCTTGCCGCCAGCGATGCGACAGTGCGCCGCCCGCTCTGGCGCATGGACGACCAGGGTTTCGGCGATGCGGTCTATACGCTCGAGTTGGGCGGGAACGACTACAGCCTCGTTGCCTTTTCCTGTCCGCTTCCCGACGAGCAGCGCTCCGACCGTGTCATCGCCGAGGCGTGGGACACGAGCTTCGTGCTTTATGACGGCATTCCCGACGACGCCGAGATCGAACGGCTGCGGGAAAATGCGCCGCGGCAGGAGGCGGGGCGTTTTGGTCCGCGCGACCTGGTGCTGAGCCGCGCCAACAAGTCCGTGCGCTTCTTCGAATATGTCGCCGACAGCCTGGCGCGTGGGCGACAGCCGGAACGAGACCGACTTGGCGAAGTTGGCTATCTACTGCGCACCACTGCTGTCTACGGCAACGGCAAGTTCGGCATTGCCGATCGTTTCGTGCTGGCGGAACGCGAGGGGCTCGCGGGTCCGTTTCAGGCCGAGATGCTGACGGTCTGGCTGATCCGCGAATTCTCCCACGATCTCGTCGAGCACGTTGCCAGGTGCCGGGCGCCGGAATCCTTCGTGCCGCTCGCACCGGAGCCGCGTCGGCATATTGGGGTCGGCAATTCCACCGGCCTCGGCATGGCGCCATTCCTGGCAAATCATCCGCAGTTGCTGAACAACTGGGTTTTCGCGCGTGAGACCGCATTGGCGCGGGTGCGGGCGAAACGATGCCTGCATGCAGTGTCGCTGGACCGGCTGGCCGAGCTCTGGCAGCAGGCGGGCATGCATCTCGATCAATGGTCGGTCGAGGACGATTCCCTGATGGCGCGTATCCTGGGCCTGCGCGGGGAGTGGGCCGAGGCTCAAGCCTGGATCGACCCCGCAAGGCTGCGGACCGTATCGTCACCGGTGGCATCATTGCTCGAGCGGTCGCAATTCATGTCGGTGGACTTCCAGGAGTTGCTTGCTGCGCTTTTCATCGAAATGGCGGGAGCTGAAAACGACGATCTCGCAGACGGCATGGCAGCCGCGCGGGAAGCGGCGCTGCAGCCGGGTATGAGGCTTGCGGCACTTCGAAGGCTCCTGCGTGACCATTATGGCTGGGCCCTGGCCGTCGCGTTCAACAAGCCGGCCGAGACTGCCCAGTTCTGGTATGTTTCGGAAGAGAAGCTGGAGCCCCGGCTTGGCCGTCGGGTTTCCGAGCCCGGCTCGGATCTCGAGCTTCCGCTCGACATCGCCCGGCAAGTGCAGCGCCTTGCCGCCGACCTTGCGGACGAGCCGGATACGCTGACCGTCGCCGCGTTCCTCGCCCGCTTCCCGCAGCATCGCCACGCCGTTCGCCGCGTACAGACGGCGGCGACCGCACCCTATTCGGAAATCCGCGACAACCTGCTCTCGGACCGCTGCCTGCCGATCAACATGCTGCGCTGCAAGCTTGCCTTTTTCGGCGCATCGAAGTTCGACCCGCGCTCGGATCGCTGGACACGCATCACGCTTTTCCAGGGTGCGCCGACGCGGGGCGAAATCTCTGCCGGCGAAACCGACGATTGCTGGCTTCCGGTGCTCAGATGACGACGATCCTGCTGTCCTACAACGAAGTGCAGACGCTCGCCCGCAAGGCCGCCTGCGGCACCGGATTGCCGCATGGCGTTGCGGAGGATGTCGGTGAGGCTGCCGTCTGGCTGTCGGCGCGTGGCGTTGACGCTGTCGGGGTCGTGGTCGATGCGCTTGGCCGCCAAACGGAGGTCCTTGGCGCCCAGTCTGCCATTGATGCACTCTGCTGCGGCGAAACACCGGAGATTGCCTTCGAAGGCCGGAGCTGCAGGTTGATGCTGATTGGCCTTGCTGGTGCGGCCGCTGCCAGCGCGGACCTGAATCTGGCCGTGCGATATGACGGTGGTGTGGAGCCACTGGCGCTGGCGGTCAATCCTGCGGACTTGGCGCCGACGGCGCTGAGCCTTCAGCTGTTGCCCGTCGCCGACGGCGGGGTGCCCACGTTGCGGAGGTCGCTCCGTCCGGCAGAGACCGACACCGCAGCCTATACGGCAGCGCTTGGTCTGGCTGCAAAGACCTATGTGCCGGCCTCGGAACTGTCGCGGGCCCAGGGCGCCGGGGCGGGCACCACCGACAACGATTGAGGAACTTCATGACGGAGCGGACGATCACGCTCGATTCGGTCGAGCGACTGTGCCTGCGCGCGCTGACTGCAGCAGGCGCCAGCGAGGACAATGCGGCGGCCTTGGCTCACTCGACGATGCTGGCGGAGCGCGACGGCATCCGCAGCCATGGCCTGCTCTACGTGCCGATCTATGCGGAGCATATTCGCTGCGGCAAGGTCGATGGCAAGGCGCGGCCCGTCGTGTCGCAGCCCCGCGCCGGGGCCGTGATCGTCGATGCGGCAACCGGTTTCGCCCATCCTGCGATCGATGCCGGATGGGATCGTTTCATTGCCGCTGCCCGGCGCAACGGCATCGCCGCGATGACGGTGTTCAATTCCTACAATTGCGGCGTGCTCGGCCATCATGCCGAGCGTATTGCCGAGGCGGGATTGCTCGGGCTCTGCACCACACATGCGCCGGCTTCGATCGCACCGCCAGGCGGGCGCCTTCCGGTCATCGGTACCAATCCATTCGCACTCGGCGTTCCCGATGGCGCAGGCGGTGCCGCGCTGGTGCTCGACCAGTCGGCGAGCGTGGTGGCGAAATCGGAGATCCTGTTGCGATCGCGCGAAGGGCGGACGATCGAACCCGGCTGGGCCATAGATGAGCATGGCGTGGGCACAGTCGATCCGGCCGAAGCCCTCAAGGGCTCGATGCTTCCGGCCGGTGGCCACAAGGGTTTTGGTGTCGGACTTCTCATTGAAATCCTGGCGTCCTGTCTCGCGGGTGCCGTCCTCAGCAAGGATGCAAGCCCGTTTTCGGGCACGGCGGGCGGGCCGCCGAGAACCGGACAGTGTTTCATCGCCTTCGACACCGCCGCCTTTTCGTCAAGCTTTTCGCATCAGGTCGCTGGCCTCGTAGACGCCATCGTCGGGCAAGGCGGCGTCCGCATCCCGGGGAGTGGCCGAAAGGCTGCGCGCCACCGCACCGAGCGCGAAGGCGTGCGGGTGGATGCCGATCTTGCGGACCGGATCGAGGCGCTCTGCCGCTAAAGTTTTTCTGAAATCCGGATCAGTTATTTCGGTTTGATAAAAGTGGTTGCTTTCGACATCGTATCCCTCGAGGCCATAACAACGACAACAAAGGGAACTGCGATGAAGCTCAAGACATCCATTCTTGCGGGAGTTTGCCTTGCCTGCATGGTGCTCGGCAGCAATGCCGCCGAGGCCACGGAATGCGGGACGAAGGACCCGATCACGATCGCCGAAATGACCTGGCTGTCCGCCGGCACGCTTGCCTATGTCACCAAGGAGATCCTTGCCGAAGGCTATGGCTGCAACGTCCAGATCGTGCCCGGCGACACGGTGCCGACCGCCTCGTCCATGTTGGCCAAGGGAGAACCTGACATCGCACCCGAGCTCTGGGTCTCGACCGTCAAGTCGACGTGGGACCAGATGCTGGCCAAGGGAACCGTCTACAAGGCCGGCGACATCTTCGCCAGCGGCGGCCAGGAAGGCTGGTGGATCCCTGACTACGTCGCCGAGGCTCACCCGGAAATCCGCTCCGTCAGCGACCTCAAGGACAACTGGCAGGTGTTCGAGGACGCATCGAATCCCGGCAAGGGCCGCTTCTATGCCTGCCCGCCCGGCTGGGGTTGCGAGATCATCACCAACAACCTGGTCAAGGCGCTCGGCCTCGAAGCAACCTACGAGGTCTATCCGACCGGCTCGGGTGCAAACCTCAAGGCGATGATCGCCAGGCAGGTCTCGCGCAAGAAGCCGTTCATCGGCTGGTACTGGGGGCCGACCGAGGTGATCGGCAAGTACAAGCTCAAGGTGCTCGAGATGCCGGCCTATGACCAGGCAAAATTCACCTGCCTTACCGACGCCAAGTGCGAAAAGCCGGAACTGACCGGCTGGGCGGTCGGCGAAGTGGCGGTTGCTGCCACCACCAGCCTCAAGGACAAGGCACCGGCTGTTGCCGAGTTCCTGTCGAAGATGCAGGTGCCCAATGTCGAGATCAGCGATGTGCTGGCCTGGGGCGACGACAACAAGGCCTCGCCCGAGGAGGTCGCCGCCTATTTCTTCAAGAACTACGAAACGATCTGGACGAAATGGGTCCCGGCGGATGTCGCCGAGAAGGTCAAGGCTGCGCTCTGATCGCAGCCTGGCGGTCGCGTACCTTCCCCCAGAACGCGGCCGCCCTTCGCATATGACGCCCGTCGCGCTTTTGCGCAGAACGTCGGCAACCGGCCGCCTCCGCAAGAGCCGCGGGTCGCCAACCTTTGAAAGGGTCATGCCGTGGCAGACAATTTCCCCGAGCTCGTTGACACGCGCGGGCTCCGCTTCGCGATCGATGATGGCTTCAGCTGGGTCGTGGCCAATTACGGCGATACGCTCGAGCGGTTGCTCGGGCCGCTGCTCAAGCTGCTGGGCGCCATGGAGGCGTTCCTGCAATGGCTGCCCTGGTATGTCACGATCGCCGGCATCGCCCTGTTGACCTATTCGGCCTCGCGCAATCTGAGGATGACCGGCAGTGCGATCGTCATGCTGTTTTTCATCGGCGCCGTAGGTTTGTGGAACGATGCCATGGCGACGGTGGCGCTGATGCTCGCTGCGACCGTTGTCTCAGTTGTCGTGGGCATTCCGCTCGGCATTCTGATGGCGCGTTCCGACTGGCTGCGCTCGATTGCCTTGCCGCTGCTCAACATCATGCAGACGCTGCCGATCTTCGTTTATCTCATTCCCTTCGTCATGCTGTTCGGGCCTGGCAAGATCCCGGCCATCCTTGCCACCGTGTTCTTTGCCATTCCGCCTGTCATCAGGCTGACCGATCTCGGCATCCGCCAGGTCGACGGCGAGGTGGTCGAGGCGATAGTCGCCTTTGGCGCGACACCAAGCCAGAAGCTGGTCAAGGTCCAGATCCCGCTCGCCCTGCCGACCATCATGGCTGGCATCAACCAGACGACGATGATGGCGCTGTCGATGGTGGTGATCGCTTCGATGATCGGCGCGGGCGGCCTCGGCTACCAGGTGTTGCAGGGCATCCAGCGGCTGGAGGTCAGCCGCGGCCTGGTTGCCGGCATCGCCATCGTCTTCCTCGCCGTCATTTTCGATCGCATCGCCCAGTCCTATGGCCGGCGTGCCCAGAAACACCTCGAGCACGGGGAGTAGGACCGTGACCGTTTCGGACGTGAAGATTCAGGTCGACAAGGTCTACAAGATCTTCGGCAGCAGGCCGGACGATGCGATGGCTGCACTCCACGCTGGCGCTGGAAAGGCCGAGGTCCTGCAGAAGACCGGCTGCATCGTCGGGCTCAAAGGCATCGATTTCTCGATCCACAGTGGCGAGACCTTCGTCATCATGGGGCTTTCGGGTTCGGGAAAATCGACGCTGATCCGTCATTTCAACCGGCTGATCGAGCCGACTGCCGGCCGCATTCTCGTCGACGGCCGCAACATCATGGACATGAATGCCAAGGAGTTGCTGGCATTTCGCCGTAGCGGCATTTCCATGGTGTTCCAGCGTTTCGGACTGCTGCCGCATCAAACGGTGCTGGAGAACACGATCTGCGGGCCGATCCTGCAGGGCGTGGATCG
This sequence comes from Aminobacter sp. LjRoot7, assembly GCF_964252895.1. Lineage (NCBI taxonomy): Bacteria > Pseudomonadati > Pseudomonadota > Alphaproteobacteria > Hyphomicrobiales > Phyllobacteriaceae > Aminobacter > Aminobacter sp. LjRoot7. The sequence continues at coordinate 81,245 of NZ_CAXUPX020000009.1, read as the reverse complement.
CCGTGAAGCGCTGAAACGCGGCATGGAGCAGCTCGAACTCGTCGGGCTGAAAGGTTTTGAGAACCGCTTTCCCCGCCAGCTCTCGGGCGGCATGCAGCAGCGGGTTGGACTTGCCCGGGCGCTGGCGACGCAGGCGGACGTGCTTTTGATGGACGAGGCCTTCAGCGCGCTCGACCCGCTGATCAAGAGTGACATGCAGGAACAGTTGAAGGAGATTCAGGCGCGGCTGAAGAAGACTATCATCTTCATCACCCACGATCTCGACGAAGCGCTGCATCTCGGCGACCGCATCGCAATCCTGAAGGATGGCGAACTGCGTCAGGTCGGCACCGGCGAGGAAATCCTGTTCCGTCCGGCGGACGACTATGTCGAGCGTTTCGTGCGCAAGGTCGATCTGTCGCGCGCGCTCTATGCCAACGACGCCTTTGCCAAAGTTCCGGTCCTGACGCAGGCGGAAGCCGCGGGCGACCAAACGGCGGCGCTCTTGCGCCAACATCCGGCGGTGATCGTCGCGCATGGCACGGAGATGCGCGTGCTGACCTCCTGCGAGCCACACAGCACAAGGCGGGTTGCGCACATCGATGCCGCGGCCACTCTTGGCCAAAGCTTCCCGCTCCTCGCAGGCGACAAGACCGTCGTCGTCATGGACTGTGGCTCCCCCGCGGGAATCCTGACACGCGAAATGGCATTCAAGGCGCTGTCCCGTTCGGCGCGGGCCGCTTGACGGATTGCGCCGCGGCAGGCATCGGCAGCGTATCTAGGGCTGGACGCCAGTCCTGAGTGGCGAGGCAGGTGCCGAACACATCAGGTGACCGACCCAGTCGATGGCGATGTCTTTGGTCCTGGCGCGCCATGTCCGGAAAGGCTCGCCGTCTTCGGCCATGCCGACGCGAGCCCAGTCGCTCCAATCCCGCATGGCCCAGATCAGCACCACCTCGGAATCATTGCGCATGGCGGTGCGAAAGGCGCCGACAAGCTGCAGCCCCAATTCCATTGCCTGGCCAAGCCAATGCTCCGACACCAGCCGCAAGTAATCCTGCGCCAGGCCTGGCTTGATATTGACGGTCTCGTGCAAGAACACCTTGGCGCCGACCACGCTGCTGTCGGCACAAAGTTGCTTTATGTCGGGTGAGTAGGGGGCTGCGATCAACAAACGGTCAAAGCCCCCGCTGCGGTAATTTTGCGCCGTGAGCCACCACGTCTCAAGCGCCTTGTCCTGCATCGTATCCGTGTCGGTCTCGTGCGCGAAACTGGCAGCAAGGCTGTTCCAGTCGTCATACTCCCACACGTTCACCACTTGTGGCCATTGGCCCGTGCTGCCAAGCGTACCCCAGACGCCGAAGCATTTTTGCAGACGTCCGGCACTGTGCCGTCCCCAGCCAGTCGTCATGTGTTTGAAGTAGTTTGCCCGGTTGGCGCCGATGATGTCGACGTATTCGTGGATGTAGATTTTGGAGTTCATTCGGAGCCTCCCACAGATCAGGTAGTTGCCACGACCTGTCGGGTGGCATCACAAAAGGGCGGACGAAGACAGACGCCCATCTCGTCAACGGCCCTGCGCAGCGAACTGGCGCATTTCGGAACAAATTTGGACGCTGCGCCGGATTTAGCGCGACCCCTTGGTCGAGGCCGCCGTCCAAGGCAGCATCAACCGTCCAAGCCAGCGGACCAGCGAGCTGAACAGGAAGCCCATCAGGGCTACGGTGCAGATACCGACATACATCCGGTTGGCCTGAAACAGCGACCAAGAATGCCAGATGCGATAGCCTATGCCCTGGCTTGCCTGGACGAACTCGACGCCGACGATGACCAGCACCGCCGTACCGATGGCGATGCGCATGGAAATAAACAGCTGTGGTAACAGCGCAGGCCAGGTGACGTGCCTGAACATAGTCCAGCCCTTGGCGCCGAAGGAGCGGGCGGCCTCGTGATAGTTCTCGGGGATGGCGAGCACTGCCTCCATGCACTGGATCCAGACCAGGAAGAACACGGTCATGCCGACAAGCAGTACGCTCGGCAGTTCGCCAAGTCCGAAGATCAGCAGCAGCAACGGCAGCAGGGCGAGCTTTGGCACCGTGTAGAGCGCGGTGAGGAACGGCTCCAGCGCGGCGCGTGTCAGGCGCGACAGGCCGAGCAACAGGGCGGCGCCGAGGCCGGTCGTGACGCCGATGGCGAAGCCGGCGAGCACACGCAGGGCACTTGCCATCACGTCCTGCTGCAACATTCCTGTGCGCAGCATTTCGACCGCTGACAGGAAGATCGCGCTCGGGGCGGGGAAAAAGCGCGAATCGAGAAGGCCGGCACGGGCGCAGATCTCCCAGAGGATGAAGAACACGACGGGCGTCGCCATCGCCAGCACCTTTTCCTGCCTTCGCGCCCGCAGCGCATAACCACGTGGGTCGCGCTCTGCTTCGCCCGGTCTGATAGCGATTGTCTTTTCCATGCTCGTCGCCTCCTCCGCGTCGATGTCTGTTTCAGGCAGCGTGCTTGCCGACCTGCTCTCGCAGCAGGTTCCAGATTTCCTGCTCGAGCTTGGCGAACATGGGCTCTCCGCGGATTTCCGGCGCGCGTGGTCGGGCGAAAGGCACCTCGAATTCAGCGATGATGCGACCCGGCCGCGCCGACATCACCACGACCCGGTCGCCGAGCAGCAACGCTTCTTCAAGACTGTGGGTGACGAAGACGACCGTGCGTCTGTCTTCCTGCCAGAGCGTCAGTAATTCGTCCTGCAGGATTCGACGGTGCTGGGCGTCGAGCGCGGCGAAAGGTTCATCCATCAGAAGGATTTCAGGCTCGACCGCCATGGCGCGAGCGATGGCGACACGTTGCAACATGCCGCCGGAAAGAGCCGGGGGGTATGCATTGGCGAAGTCGGCGAGACCCATCTTGCGCAGCCAGGCCGACGCGCGTCTGTCGGCCTCGGCGCCAGACATGCCTGCCATCTCCAGACCGAAGCGGACATTGGCCTGGATCGTCTTCCACGGAAACACGTTGTAATTCTGGAACACCATGGCGGTGGGGACCGCACGCGTGCCACTGGCATGGACGAGGACCTCGCCCTCGCTCGGCCTGTGCAGGCCGGCAATCATCCTGAGTACCGTCGACTTGCCGCAACCCGACGGACCCACAAGGCAGACGAATTCGCCACTCCTCACCTTGAGATCGACACCGGCAAGCGCTTCGACATTGCCGTTGGCATCATAACGCTTGCGCACCCCTCGCACTTCTATCTTGGCAGGGGCCTCGGCGGCCAATGGCATGGCAGCGGCGATGTCGGTTCTGCGCAATGAGTTCATCTGTCGCTCCGTGAGGAAGTGCAATCCAGCGAGCGCCAAGGGCATCCGCGGATGGGAGGCTAGGCCGATAGGCGAAATCAAAACAATCGCTTCCGCAGATTTTCCGGATAGCCGGAAAATTGCCGGTTGCGTTTGACAGCTTGCTCCGTTCGACGCCTAATCGACGTGTCTCAAGTGGCGGAAATCGTTGCCGCCTTGGAGAGCGGCGGCGGCATTCGTTCCCCGCAGGATTGTTTCAATTCCGTGCCGGATTTCCGGCGTTCACGGCAGGCCACCAACGGCGAGCGCCAGGCGTTCGACGGATGGCGGACTGCGTCCTGAAGAATGATTTGCGAGTTTGCATATGCAGATCGTCGGCATCGACACTGGCGGCACCTTTACCGATACGGTCATACTTACCGGCGAGGGGAGGATCGGGGTTGGCAAGGCACTGACGACGCACGGCCGCCTGATGGAAGGCGTGATCGCCTCGCTTGTTGTCGCCTCCCAAACGCTTGGCAAGAGCCTGCGCGAAATCCTCGAGGCGACCGACATCCTGTCGCACGGCACCACCGTCGGCCTCAATGCCCTGCTGACGAACGCCGGCGCCAAGGTTGGCCTGCTTGTGACCTCAGGTTTTGAGGCGACACTGCCGATGGCGCGTTCCAACAAGGTGCACGGCCTGCCCGACGAGGACAGCATCAATGCGCTCAAATGGCGCAAGCCGGATCTGCTCGTTCCCCGCCGCCGCATCATCGGTGTGCGCGAACGCATCGATGTCGATGGCAACATCATCGTGCCGCTGGATGAAGAGCAGGCCCGTCAGTCGATCCGCCAACTGGTCGCGCGCGGTGCCGAGGCGATCGGCATCGCGCTGATGTGGTCGCCGGTCAATGGCAGTCACGAGCGCCGTCTCGCCGAACTCGTTGCCGAGGAGGCACCTGGCCTGCATGTGACGCTGTCGAGCGAGCTCGCGCCGCGCATCGGCGAATATGAGCGCACCGCGACCGTTGCCATGAATGCCTATGTCGCACCGCTTGTCGGCGACTACCTGACCTCGCTCGACGAGGCGTTGCGCGATGAGGGATTTTCGGGCCTGTTCCTGATCTTGACCATGGGCGGCGGCGCACGTCGCGCGAGTTCGCTGCGCGACGCCCCGGTACATCTCCTTCAATCCGGACCTGTCGGCGGCATCATGGCCGCCCGCCAGATCGGCGCGCGGCTTGGGCATGCCGACGTGCTCGCCACCGATGTCGGTGGCACAAGCTTCGATGTCGGCCTCGTCGTCGGTGGTGCCCTGCCGACCGCTTCCCGACCACGCATCGACCGGCATAGCTTGGCCGTTCCCGTCATAGACCTGGCCTCTATCGGAACGGGTGGAGGCAGCATTGCCTATGCCGATCCCGAACTCGGCGTGTTGCGGGTCGGACCGCAAAGCGCCGGTTCGATGCCCGGCCCGGCTTGCTACGGCCGTGGCGGCACGCAGCCTACAGTGACGGATGCCGCTGTCGTTCTGGGCCATCTCGATCACCTCGGTGGGGCGCTCATCCTCGATCGCGACGCTGCGCGGTCGGCGCTTGCGCCGCTTGCCGGCAAGCTCGGCCTTGAAGTCGAAGAGGCGGCCGAGGGAATCTTGCGTGTCGCCAACGCACAGATGGCCGATCTCGTCCGCCGTGCCAGCGTGCATCGCGGCCACGATCCTCGCAACTTCGTGCTTTATGCCTATGGCGGGGCAGCACCTCAGCATGTCGGGCGCTATGCCGCCGAGATCGGTGTGAAGGCAATCGTCATACCGCGGCTGGCGCCGGAGTTCTCCGCCTGGGGGGCAGCCTCCAGCGACATGCGGACCTCCTATGAGATCGAGCTGCCCGCCCGGCCGCTGCAGAACTTCCGTGATGGCGAAATCGAAGCCTTCGGCCGGCTCGAGGAGCGCGCTCGTGGCGAATTCGAGGGACTGGCGGAGGCGAGCCTGGCGGGTGCCGTCGAGATACGGCGCAAGATCGGTCTGAAATTCTCTCGCCAGCTGCACCGGATCGACATCGAAGTGCCGTCGTCACGGCTTGGTAGCGCCGAGATTGCCGCTGCCGAGGCCGCGTTCCGGTCTCGCTACGAGCAGATCGTTGGTCGGGGTTCGGCCCATGCAAAAAGCACGGTCGAACTTGCGGCCGTCGTCGTTGAAGCGCGCATGCCGATCGTCATGCCCGACAGCGCCCCAACGCGGATGCGCGACGCGCTCCGGCCTAGCCGGCAACGGCGGGCCTGGTTCGGGGGTCGTGAGCAGGAGACGCCGGTCTTCCTGTGGGCCGAGCTTGGCGTGGGCGTCGTGATATCGGGACCTGCCTTCATCGAATCCGACCAGACAACGGCAGTGATCTATCCGGGCCAGACGGTGACGACCGACGTGGACGGCAACCTAACCATGACCGTGCCTGCGGTGCACAAGCTCTCGCCGTCGCCCAGCATCGGGGAATTCGCATGACAATCGGTCCGATCGAGCTCGAAATCATCCGCCACCGACTTGAAGCCATCAATGCGGATGCAGGCGAGACGCTGGTCCGTGTCTCGGGTTCGCAGATCGCCTCCGAGGCGAGTGATTTCAACACCGCAATCATGACGGCCGACGGCATCGTGATCTCGTGCAGCAAGTTCATTCTGGTGCAGTCGACATCGCTCAACCTTATCGTTCGCGACATCCTCGATCGCTATGGCGAAAACCCGGGCATTGGTCGCGGCGACCAGTTCCTTACCAACGATCCCTATCTCGGGACGCTGCATCAACCCGACGTTACGCTGGTGGCCCCGATCTTTCACGGCGACAGGCTGATTGCCTGGGCGGGGTCGACGGTGCACGAGCCGGATGTCGGCGGGCCGGTCAGCGGCGGCTTCAACTATGCAGCCCGCTCGATCTTCGACGAAGCGATTCCGATCCCGCCGGTCAAGATCGTCGAGGCAGGCAGCATCCGCCGCGACATCGAGCGTGATTACCTTGCCCGCACCCGAACACCCGAGCTCAACGCGCTCGACTTGCTTGGCCAGATCGCGGCGAACCGCGCATCCGAACGTCAGGTGCTGGAACTCTGCGCCGCCTATGGCACCGATGGTCTCGTCCACGCGATGGACAGGCTGCTTGCTTCCACGGAGGCTGCCTTCCGTCGCCGCCTCATTGAGCTGCCAGATGGTATTTGGCGCGAGAACTCGTTCATTCAACATGAGCAGCGAAGCGGCGCCGACTATTTGCCGAACCAGGTCTACGCGGTCCGCCTCGCCATGGCCAAGACAGGCGACAAGCTCAGCTTCGACTTCACCGCCAGCGACGACCAGGCTCCTGGCGCGGTCAACTCCACCTATCCGACGCTGGCCAACTTCACCATGGCGGCGGTGCTCGTCCACATCTGCCAGGGCCTGCCCTGGATGCCCGGCGCCATATGGCGAACCATCGACATACATACTCGAAAGGCCTCGATCGTCGATGCCGAGTGGCCGGCCGGCGTGGCGATGAGCACAGGCACATCGGCACAAGCGATCCGCAACTGCGTCAGTTGTTGCCTCGCGCGCCTGCTAGACGGTTCGGCGGCGCATGCGCACATGGCCATGGCATCGTCGCAGTCCTCGGGCGCTGGTGGCATGTCGATTTCGGGCCACCGGCTCGATGGCAGCCCATTCACCACGCTGTTTCTGGACGAGTTGAGCGGCGGGGGCGGTGCCACCAGCAATGCGGACGGAAGCGATACCTCGGGAACCGCGACGTCGCCCGGCGCGACACCCTCGAACATCGAGACCAACGAAGCATACTATCCGGTGCTGTATCTGACGCGCCGCGAGTTGGCCGATTCCGGCGGACCGGGCATGCGACGCGGTGGCGTCGGCGCGATGCATGCCTATCGCCCGCATCAGACCAGACAATCGATCGCATTGCTGTCCATGGCGCAAGGCTTGCAGCATCCGGCGACAATGGGCGCAGTCGGCGGTGAGCCCGGTTTGCCGAGCGGCTTCGCCATCATGAGTTGTGACGTGCCGGTGGCGGCTTCGAAAGGCTGGCCGGAGCTTGCGGATGTCACTGATTTTCGGCTGCCGGATGCTGCAACCAGGCTGTATCCGGATCAGATGTTGGTCACGTCCTCGCAAGGGGGCGGCGGCTTTGGTGATCCGCTCGAACGCGATCCGGCTGCTGTCGCCATGGATGTGCTCGATGGCCTCGTCAGTGTGGGCAATGCATTGCGCGACTTTGGCGTGGTCCTGCGTCTCGACGGCGAAAAGATAGAGATCGACCATGACGCGTCGGAGGCTGAGCGAAAAGTGCGTCTCAAGACTCGGCTCGGCGGTCGCGATCCGCGCACGATTGAAGGTCCGGTCAGCGGACGTCGCCTGTCCAGCCATTTCCGGGCCGTCGCAGTCTCCGGTGGCGAGCAGGTCGTATGCGCCGTCTGCGGCCATGGTATCTGCGACGCTGGCGCGGACATCTACGCATCCCTTGCCGTCCATGAAGCCGTCGCCGGCGAGCGATCGGCCATCACCGACCGCTATGCTGGCAGCGAACGCTTCCGCATCCGCCATTTCTATTGTCCCGGTTGCGCCCGACAGGTCGACGTCCAGGTCGCGCGCGCCGGCGATCCAGTGCTCGAGGCGATTGAATTGCCAGTTCCCCGCATTCCGACAGAGGCAAGACCATGACAGCCATCCCTTTGCCCTATGCTGACGATCCCGACACGGCGGGCTTCTGGGACGCGGCCCGCGAGAGGCGCCTCGTCGTCCAGCGCTGCAAAGCCTGCGGCCATTGTCAGTTTCCACCACATCCGTTCTGCGCCGCCTGCGCCCATGCCGAGACGGAATGGGCCGAAACGTCCGGTCGAGGTTCTGTCTGGTCGTACGGTGTTGCGCATGGTCCGACGCTGCCTGGTTTTCAGGATTTGGTGCCGTATCCGATGATCGTCGTTGAACTCGAAGACCATCCGCATCTTCGCATGGTCGGCAGTCTTGTTACCGCGCCCGACACTCCCATCAACAGCGTAGCGGCTTCGGCAATCCACATAGGCATGGCGGTCGACGTCACCTTCACTGCCGTCTCCGACGACATCACTCTGCCGCGTTGGATGCCGCGCGCTTCCGAGGGCCAGCAGCCATGAACGGCACGATCTCTCTCAAGGACCGCACGGCGATTGTCGGCATCGGTGAAACCGCCTTTGGAAAGGCCATGGCGCAGAGCGAGGAGCAGCTTGCCTGCATCGCGATCAAGGCGGCGCTCGACGACGCCGGCATCTCGCCGTCGGAGGTCGATGGCCTCTGCTCGCTCAACATGGAGAACGTCTTCCAGCACGACATAGCGCGTGACCTGGGCATGAAGGAGGTGACCTACTATTCGCAGATGCCCGCCGGTGGTCATGGCGGTTGCGGTACCGTCGGCCATGCGGCGATGGCGATTGCCACCGGCCAGGCCAAGGTCGTGGTCGGCTGGCGTTCGCGCAAGCGGAGCGGCCGCGCAAGCCGCGTCTGGGCGCAACTGGAGCAGCGCATCCAGGGCAGCCGCGACACCTGGCTGAGGCCCTGGGGCATCATCCGGCCGGTCGACGAGGTTGGCGTGATGTACACACGATACATGCACGAGTTCGGCGCCACCCGCGATCATCTCGCCAATGTCGCATTGGCATTCCGGGGTCATGCCAATCGCAATCCCAAGGCCTTCATGCATTCCAAGCCGATGAGCCGCGAAGACTATTTCGCAGCGCGCTGGATCAGCGAGCCGCTATGCCTGTTCGATTGCTGCCTTGAGACGGACGGCGCGATCGCCTTCGTTGTCACCGCGGCGGACCGCGCCAGGGATTGCCGCACCAGGCCCGTCTACGTCCACGCCGCAGCCCAGGGGTTCGATGGCGGCAGCGCCATCCTTGCCAACTACTTCACGGCCGATCCGATGCGTTCGCAGGCTGCGACCTGCGCGAAGTCCCTGTGGCGCCAGAGCGACTTCCGCGCTGCCGACATCAAGGTGGCGCAGTTCTACGACGCCTTCACGCCGGAGGTGTTCTTCACCCTCGAAGGCTACGGCTTTTGTGGGCGAGGTGAAGGCGCTGCCTTCACCGAGGATGGGGGCGTCGCGCTCGGTGGACGCCTGCCGGTAAACACCGGCGGCGGCAGCCTCTCCGAGGTCTATCTGCATGGTTTCAACATGATCACCGAAGGCGTGAAGCAGATGCGCGGCACCTCGACCGGCCAGGTCGAGCAAGCCGACTGCTGCTTCGTGAGCTCGAGCGATCTAGGCCCGACCTGCGCGGTCGTGTTGCGCAACTGAGAGGGGGCCATTGATGCACGATACCATTGTCTGGATCAGCGGCGCTACGCAGGGTGTGGGCCTCGGGCTTGCCCGCAACGTTCCGTTCAAGAACGCCCGCATCATCAATCTGTCGCGTCGGAAGCACCCCGACTTTGAGAGCGTCACCTTTGATCTGACCGACCCCTCGTCATGGGATCGCGTCCGTGGTCATTTCATCCGGGAGCTGGCTGCCTTTCGCGGCAAGCGCGCCATATTCATTCACAACGCATACTACTCCGAAGCGATCGGCGTGGTCGGCAAGGTCTCCTCGGAGACCTACGAGAAGGGCGTTCTTGCCAATCTCGCTGCACCCTTCGTGCTTGCTGAAGCGTTTCTCGACGCTTGTCGTCCCGGCTACGAGGCAGGTCTGGTGATGCTCTCTTCCGGCGCCGCAGTGGCAGCGCTCGAAGGGCTGGCCACCTACTGCGCGTCCAAGGTTGCGATCGAACACTGGGTCGAAGTCGTCGCACGCGAACGCGAAAGCCGCGGCGGAACCGGGCCATGGGTGGTGGCTGTACGGCCGGGCGGCGTCGACACGCCGGCCTTGCGCGCGGCATCCGAAGTCGATCCTGAACTCTATCCGCGCGTGGCGAGCCTCAAGCGCAACATTCCCAATCGCGTAGACATAGACACGGCGGGCAGACGGATCTGGGCGGCGCTGCCGCCGGCCCCTGATACCGCGGTCATCTCATTCGCCGAGCCGCCGGGCGAGCCGGCATTCCAGTTTGGTGGTCCGCGTATAAGGCAACTCGCCGGGTCGAGCTGGAAGCTGGTCTACGACGCGGGCTGACAAGCGCATCGGTCCGAAACCGGAACGGTTTCCGGAGAGCACGATGTGCAGGGGCAATGGATCAGAGCGTCCTTGTGCGTCCGTTCGGACGCACGGCGCTCCAGGAGGTTGCCGACCGGTGGAGGACCGGCGGCGAAAACAAGCAACAGGGAGGAAGCAATGAAATCTCTATGGAAGAAACTGGCATTCGCCGCCGCCGTGATCGGGGTAACCTTCGGCGCCCGTGCCGAGGGCTCCGACGCGCCGAAGCCACTACCGCAGCGCGAGAAGGTGATCGTCGCCATGACCGCCAAGGTCGAGGCATACATACCGATGCTGCTTGCCGACCGGATGGGGGAGTTCGACAAGGAAAACATCGACATCGAATACACCTTCGCCAAGTCGAGTGACGGCATCGTGCTCCTGTCCACGGGTCGCGCGGACGTGCTTGGCGGCCAGCCCAGTGCGGCCATCTTCAACGCCATTGCCAGTGGCGCCGACATTCGTGTCGTGGCGCCGCTCTTCGTCCAGTCGCCGGGCTCGAAGCAGGGCATCTGGGCCAATAACGCCTTTCTCAACGGCCGCAAATTCACCGTCGACCTGTTCAAGGATCAGACGGTCGCCAGTGCCATCGGCCTCGGCTCGACGGCCTCCTACTTCCTGCAGACGGAGCTGGAAAAGGTCGGCCTGTCGCTCAAGGACGTGAAATTCCAGACCATGGCTTCGGCCGACATTCTCGTGGCTCTGGAAAACGGTGCCGTCAATTTTGGCTACCTGATCGATTCCATCTGGCAGAAGGCCGACGAATCCAAAGTGTCTTTGGCCTTCGTCCAGGGGCCTGAGATGTCGGCAGGCTCGTGGAGCTTCGGTCCGCGCCTGCTCAAAGAGCGGCGCGACGTGGGTGAGGCGGTGATGCGGGCACTGGTGCGCACGACGCGCACCTATCTGCAGGGCGACTACCACGACAACCCCGAGATCATGAAGATCATGCTCGAGGAACTGCAACTGCCCGAGGAGACGCTGAAGAAGGGCGTATCGCTGACCTTCGATCCCAATCTGTACATGCCGGCCGATCTCGCCGCGCGCCTGCAGAAGACCTACGCGCTCATTCCAGAAGTGCTGTCCTATAGCGAGTTGATGCCGGAAGACCGCGTCGTCGACCAAGGCTTCATTGCTGCCGCGGGAATTCCCATTCCGGCGAAATAGGCAGGTCGTCATTGGCCCGGTGCAATTCCGCGAGGCGTTGGTGCCGGGTCGCTATCTGCCGGAGGGCGGAACCCAAGGCCGCCGTGGCGGGACTTTCCTCTGGATCGGCACTGACAAGCCCGACGGCGACCGGAACACGCATGAACTTCGACTGGAAGGGTGCCGCGACAGCGGTAGCCCCTTCCGCCGAGAAGCCGCGGGAGGTGGCATAGCCTTGTTTGCGAACCGATCTGACCTTGTCGAGCAACGTGGCCACACTGGCCACGCGCCTTCCCGGCGGTTCGGTGCGAAACATGCGCTTGGCAATCTCCACCACCACCTCCTGCGGCTTGCCCGACAAAAGCGCCATGCCCGCCGCCGTCGACCAGTCGTAGTCGGTGAAGCCTTCGACATGGACGCCGGCGTGAAAGTCAGAGCCGGCGATGATCGCCGAGCACTGGACCCAGCGGTCGTTCTGCATGCACAGCCATACCGTCAGGCCGGTGCGGCGATGAACTTCGTCCATCAGGTCGGAGACTGCCGTGCCACCGAAGAAGGAACCTTCGATGCGCCGGGCCAGAGTGACGATCCTGTAGGAGGGCAGGTAGACCTTCTGGCGCGGGTCGAAGGCGAGGTAGCCGGTGCGCACCAGCGTCTTCAGAATGTCGTCGGCGCTGGAGTTGGGAATGGCGAGCGCGCGGCTGATCTCTGTCGTACGTGCCGGGCGCGCATTGGCCTGGAAGTATTCGAGGACAGAAAGCACGCGCAGGCTGGATTTCACCACGCCGCCGGAGCGGTCATTGGTGACGCCCCGCAGCAATTCGTTGGGTTCCTCAAATCCCAACTCCGCCCGTCTCGCCGTGTTGGCCGCGGTTCGCATGGCGCTCTCCTCTCCTTGCGCCGGCGGGCCGGCACAGAGCGTTTCGCCTCCAGCATGGCACCTTACCGAGAACCTGAATTCGGCCATTTGGCCTAGGCCAATCGCCCGGAAATCCGAGAAACCGAAAGACCCGACATCATGCAGACCATTCCACAGGCAATCCTGCACGCCCGCGAAGAACTCGACCGTAGCCTGGTCGATCTCCAGCGCATGTTTCGCAAGAAGAGCGGCATTGCATATGTCGGCCGTGTCGACGCGTCGCCGCAAGCGCATAGCTGGTTTCGCCGCTTCGGCGATGACGTGCGGTTTTGCTACGTCAATCCGCGCGGCGGTGAGGCTGGTGGCGTGCCTGTCTTCACGTCGATGGCGGAGGTGCCTGATTATATCGACCTCGCCGTGGTCAAGGTGGCGCCGGCGATCGTTCCGCAGGTGATCGCCGATTGCGGTCGTCGCGGCGTGCGCGATGTCATCGTCTTCAGCTCCGGTTTTTCAGAAGTGGGTGCCGAAGGCGCGGCTCTCGAGGCCAAGGTCGCCGAGGCGGCGCGTGAACATGGCGTGCGTGTCATTGGGCCGAACACCAACGACAACACATTCGAGCAGTTTCCCGTGCCGGAACATCATCGCGGCGGGCTCGTCGGGTTGGTAACTCAGAGCGGCTTCAACGGCCGGCCCATCGTCGAGGGCATCGCCATGGGCGCAGCCTTCCGGCGTTGGGTGACGGTGGGCAACGAGGTCGATCTCGAGGTTGCCGACTTCATCAACTACTTTGCCCACGATCGGCAGACTTCGGTCATCGCAGCCTATGTCGAAGGCTTCAAGTCGATCGCCAAGCTCAGGCTGGCGCTTGAGGCTGCCAACGCAATGAAGAAGCCAGTGGTCATGCTCAAGATGGGATCGACCGAGCGTGGTGCGCGCATGGCAGCATCGCATACCGGCCACCTCGCAGGAGCGGATGCGGTCATCAACGGCTTGTTCCGGCAGTATGGGGTGATCCGGGTCCGCGATCTCGACGAGTTGCTCGAGACGGCCAACCTGCTCGCCAAGCTGCCGGCGGGCACCGGCCCAAACTGTGCGCTCTACTCGGTTTCGGGAGGCTCGACGACGCTGATGGCCGAGCTGGCCGATAGCTATGGCGTGAGCTTTCCCGATCTGTCGCCGGCGACGATCGAAAAGCTCTACACCTACCTGCCCAACTACGTCACTGTCTCCAATCCGATCGACAATGGCGGCGGCTTTGTCATTGCTGCCCCGCAGCAGCAGCGTATCGAGGTGCTTGAAACCATCGCCGCCGACCCCAGCGTCGACGTCATCGTGGTCGGGCTGACAGCGGCCCTTGGCCTGCTGTCCGACAGCTTTGCCGCCGACGTTCTGGCTTTCGCACCACGTTCGCCCAAGCCCTTGGTCGCGGTGTGGGGGTCGGTGCTGACCGACAGCCCCGGCTATCGCGACCTGGTCAAATCAGGTGTGCCGATCTTCCGCTCATTCCGCAAATGCTTCCGCGCCATGCGCGCGCGCGCTGATTACGAGGCCGCGAAGGCGGCATTCCGCGGCCGCTCCTGGGATGCAGCTCCATTGTCGGCCAGCCAGCAAGGCGCGCTGAAGCAGGATGGAATTCTCGATAGCGGACAGGTGGCCGCACTGCTCGACGGCTCAGGCATCTGCCGTGCGGGCGAGCGCCTGGTCACCTCTTCCTCCGAGGCAGCAGAAGCGTTCACGTCCTGGGGAGGGCGTGTGGTCATGAAGCTTGCTTCGCCCGATATCGCCCACAAGTCGGACGCGGGATTGGTTCTGCTCGGCATAGGTGACGCCACGGCTGCCGCAAGCGCATATGAAAGCCTGGTTGCAAAGGCGAATGCCCGTTTTCCGACAGCGCTGGTTGAGGGCGTGTTGATGCAGGAGCAGATCGGCACCGGCGTCGAGATGATCGTCGGACTGACCCAGGATCCCAATCTTGGCCCAACCATTACCGTCGGTGCCGGGGGCATCTATGCAGAAATCTTGAAGGATGCCGCCACGCGACCGTTGCCTGTCGACAAGGATGACATCCGCGAAATGATCACCAGCCTGAGGCTGTCCCCGTTGCTTGATGGTGCTCGTGGCGCGGAACCGTCGGACAAAGAGGCGCTTGTCGATTTGGTTTTGAAACTGGCGGAACTGGGACTTGCCGCCGGCTCAGCGATTGCCGAGCTCGACCTGAATCCGGTGATCGTGCTGCCGGACCGGGCCGTGGCTGTCGATGTGCTTGTCGTCGCCAGCCAACCACCGGCATAGCCGCGCGACGCGGCATAGCTGCGCGAAGACGGAGTTACATCGCGTTTGTGACTGGGGATCCGCATCCGGAAAGCCGATGCGGATCCCTTGGCTTTTATCGTATTGTCGCCGTACCCATGCCGCTTCCGAATTCGTCTACCCCTGCCGAGCGACTGCGCGTGCGATCAGGCTACCGCAAGTCGCAGTTTGCTGGGCCGAGAGCATGGTCCTCGCATTCGCAAAAAAGGGGCTCGTCGAGGATCCCGCTCGTGATCTATGACAAATCATTGATGCAGAGGCTATGATAACCCGCGCTTGATCATCGCCTGAAAGTCACCAGTCATCCAAGATGAGATAATGTTGAGTGAAAAATGTTTCCTGTTTTCTTTCCTTGGCAGGAGCCAAGAATGTTTCTGATTTTTAGTTCGTTGAGGTGACGACTTCGAACATTCCAGGAAATTTATGAAACGGAAGCTTGGAAAAATCCTGGACATACTCCGCAGAATGCCCTGACACCGAGCTTCTTCGCCTCGGCCATTGACACCACAAATCCCTCATGTACTCTCTAATAACAGGTTAAGTTCCATAAATATGGAATGCGTTTGGGAGGACGTTCGATGAAGCTGAAACTTGCATCCTTGACTGCCGCACTTTTACTGGCCTCGCCGGGTTATCTCATGGCGCAGGAAAAGGGGGGCGTGATCAATGTCGCCACCATCGGTGAGCCGCCGACCCTCGATCCGATGACATCCACCGCCGACCTGGTGGGCATCGTCACGCAGCACATGTTCGAGACGCTCTACACATTCGACAAGAAGTGGAACGTGACGCCGCTTTTGGCCGAGGCGTTGCCGGAGATCGGCGCCGACGGCAAGACAATGACCATCAAGCTGCGCCAGGGCATCAAGTTCCATGACGGCAGCGACATGGATTCGGCCGACGTCGTGGCTTCGCTCAACCGCTGGGTCAAGCTCGCCTCGCGTGGCAAGCAGGCCGGCAACTTCATTGCCTCGATCACTGCGACCGACCCGGCGACCGTCACCATCGCGCTCAAGCAGCCTTACGCGCCGCTGGCTTCGCTGCTCGCCTTCAACAACTCGGCCGCCATTATCATTCCGTCCGAGAAGCAGGCCGACACGATGGCCGAGTTCGTCGGCACCGGCCCCTATATGCTCAAGGAACGCAAGGCCGACCAGTATATCCAGCTCGTGCGCTATGACGGCTACAAGGCTCGTTCGGAAGCCAGCGACGGTTATGGCGGCGCCCGCCATGCCTATCTCGACGAAATCCGCTTCGTGCCAGTGCCCGACGCCAACACCCGCGTCGAGTCCGCCGTGTCGGGCCAGTATGACTATGTCGACGCACTACCGGTGGAATCCTTCGACAAGCTCAAGGGTGCGACCGCGACGCAGCCGATTGTGCTGAAGCCGTTCGGTTATCCGGTGTTCGTCTTCAACACGGCCGAGGGCTCGGCGACGAACGTCGAGGTGCGCAAGGCGATCCGCCAGGCGCTCAGCATGGAAGATATGCTGGCCGCGGCTTTCGGCAGCACTGATTTCTACGGGCTCGAGGGCAACATCTATCCGGCGAGCTTCTCGTGGAGCACCGACGCCGGCGTCGAGGGCAACTACAATGTCGCCAACCCGGAAGGCGCCAAGGCTGCCGCGGCGGCCGCGGGCTACAAGGGCGAGCCGGTACGCATTCTGACCAGCCGCCAGTACGAGTTCCACTACAAGATGGCGCAGGTTGCCGCCGAATATCTCAAGCTGGCCGGCTTCAATGTCGACCTGCAGGTGGTGGATTGGGCAACACTGACCCAGCGCCGCGCCGAGAAGGGCCTGTGGGACATCTACATTACCCACAGCCCGTTCCTGCCGGAGCCCGCGCTGATCGGCTCACTGTCGACCACGGCACCCGGCTGGTGGGACACGCCTGAGCGCAAGGCTGCGGTCGATGCCTTCACGGCGGAAGTCGATCCTGCCAAGCGCGTGGCGCTCTGGGCGGACGTGCAGAAGGTGATCTACGGCGACGTGCCCTTCATCAAGATCGGCAACTTCAACGCCGTAGGCTCGATCTCCAACAAGCTCGAAGGCGTTGATCCGGCGCCGTGGCCTTACTTCTGGAACGCTTCTATCAAGAAGTAACAAGCTGAGAATTGCGGGCGCCGGCAAGTCTGGCGTCCGCTCATTGCCGCGCATGCCGCGCGGATACGGGAACCGCCCATGATACGCTATATCCTCCAGCGCATCGCCGGAATGATCGTCGTGATGTTCATCGTCGTGACCGTCGTTTTCGTGATCGTGCGCGTCACGCCAGGCGACCCGGCCGCCGTCATGCTGGGGCCCGATGCCACCCCCCAGGACATAGCGGAGCTGCGCACGCGCCTTGGCCTCGATAAGTCGATTTTCGTCCAGTATTTTCTCTATATCGCCCAGTTGCTGAAGGGCGATCTCGGCCATTCGATCTTCCTCAACATGCCGGTGACGTCGGCCTTGATGGAGCGCGCGGAGCCGACCTTCTTCCTCACCGTCTTTTCGCTGTCCATCGCTTGCGTCATCGCGCTGCCCATCGGCATCTACGCCGCCTACAGGCGCGGTTCCTTCATCGACCAGGCGTCGACGCTGCTTGCCATGCTGGCCGCCAGCATCCCGAGCTTCTGGCTGGGCCTGATCCTGATGCAGATCTTCGCTGTTCGGCAGCAGTGGTTCCCCGTCTCAGGTTATGGCGGACCGGACGCGGCGTTCCTCGACAGGATGTACCATCTCACCTTGCCCGCCGTGGCGCTCGGCCTTGTGTCGTCGGCGCTGATCCTGCGCTTCACCCGTGCCTCGATGCTGGATGTTCTCGGCGACGACTACATCCGCACCGCCCGCGCCAAGGGCGTGGTCGAGCGGCGCGTCGTGCTGAAGCATGCGCTCAAGAACGCGCTGATCCCGATCCTGACGGTGGTTGGGTTGACGGCCGCCGTGCTGATCTCGGGTGCGGTCGTCACCGAAACGGTCTTCGGCCTGCCAGGAGTCGGCAACCTCGTGGTCTCGGCGGTGCTGAGGCGTGACTATCCTGTCATTCAGGGTGCGCTGCTGGTCATTGCCGGGCTTTATGTCCTCATCAACTTCGCCATCGACATGCTCTACCTGCTGGTCGACCCAAGGGTGCGCTACTGATGACCGATCTCGTCAACTCAGCATCCTTGCCGGCGCCCGAGCCGAGGTTCCTGTTCCTGCGTCGGCTGTTGAAACGCAAGACAGTCGCCTTCGGCGTCATCGTGCTGGCAGTCTTTGTCCTGCTCGCGCTGCTTGCGCCGTGGATCGCGCCTTACTCGCCGTCCAAGCTTTCCATCGTCAACCGCCTGAAGCCGCCGAGCGAGATGTTCTGGTTCGGCACCGACGAGTTCGGCCGCGATATCTTCTCGCGCACCATCTACGCGGGACGATTGTCGCTTTTGGTCGGTGCTGCGGTGGTCACGCTTTCGGCGCTGATCGGGGTGACACTCGGCCTTTTGGCCGGCTTCTTCCGCTCGCTGGACACGCCGATCGCGCGGCTCATCGATGCCATGATGGCGTTCCCCGACATCCTGCTTGCCATCGCTCTGGTTGCGGCACTCGGCCCATCGCTTGTCACGGTGATCGTGGCGCTATCGATCGTCTATGCGCCGCGGCTGGCGCGCATCGTCCGGGCCTCGACGCTGGTCATCCGCGAGTTGCCTTATGTCGAGGCGGCGAAGTCGATGGGTATCTCGACCTTCCACATCATGACGCGGCACGTACTGCGCAACCTGGTTTCGCCGATCCTGGTGCAAGGCACCTTCCTGTTTGCCAGCGCCATGCTGGCCGAAGCCGGCCTGTCGTTCCTGGGGCTGGGCGTCAGCCCTGAAATCCCGACCTGGGGAACCATGATCGCCGGTGGGCGGCAATATATCGGGCAGGCCGACTGGATGACCTATTTCCCCGGCTTCGCGATCATTCTCTCGGTGCTCTCGCTGCAGCTGGTTGGCGACGGCCTGAGGGACATGCTCGACCCGAGACTGCGAAAGGACATGTAAGATGGCAGCCACAGCAACGGGCAAGCCCCTTCTGATTTCCAATGTCAGGCCCGTCGCCCTTGGCGACGGTGGCTCTCGGACGACCGACATACTGGTGGGCGCAGATGGCGTGATCGCGGCCGTCGGGTCGTCGCTTCAGACGCCGGATGGTGCGGAACGCATCGACGCTAGGGGCGCATGGATATCGCCTGGCTGGGTCGATCTGCATGTCCACGTCTGGTACGGCGGCACCGATATCTCGATCCGTCCGTCCGAATGCGGGGCCGAGCGCGGGGTGGCGACGCTTGTCGACGCCGGTTCGGCCGGCGAGTCCAATTTTCACGGCTTTCGCGAGTACATCATCGAGCCCGCGCGCGAGCGCATCAAGGCGTTCCTCAATCTCGGCTCCATCGGCCTCGTCGCCTGCAATCGTGTGCCGGAGCTGCGCGACATCAAGGACATCGACCTCGACCGCATATTGCAATGCTACGCCGACAACAGCGAGCATATCGTCGGCATCAAGGTGCGGGCCAGCCACGTCATAACAGGCTCGTGGGGCGTGACGCCGGTCAAGCTCGGCAAGAAGATCGCCAAGATCCTGAAAATTCCCATGATGGTGCATGTCGGTGAGCCGCCGGCCCTTTATGACGAAGTGCTGGAGATCCTCGGACCCGGCGACATCGTCACCCATTGCTTCAACGGCAAGGCCGGCTCGAGCATCATGGAAGACGAGGACCTTTTCACGCTCGCCGAGCGCTGCGCCGCAGAAGGCGTGCGGCTCGACATCGGCCATGGCGGCGCGTCGTTCTCGTTCAAGGTCGCAGAGGCCGCGATCCAGCGCGGATTGATGCCATTCTCGATCTCGACCGATCTGCATGGCCATTCGATGAATTTCCCGGTCTGGGACCTCGCGACGACGATGTCCAAGCTGCTGTCGGTCGGCATGCCGTTCGACAAGGTCGTCGAAGCCGTCACCCATGCTCCAGCGTCGGCAATCAAGCTGGATATGCCGAAATCCATTGCCGTCGGCGCGCGCGCCGATTTCACCATCTTCGATCTCGTCGACGGTGATCTGGAAGCCACCGACTCGAACGGCGACATTTCCCGGCTCAAGCGCCTGTTCGAGCCCCGTTACGCAATCATCGGATCGGAGGCGGTCGCAGCCAGCCGATACGTACCGCGCGCCCGCAAGCTGGTGCGCCACAGCCACGGCCTGTCGTGGCGCTGAATCATGACCCCAGAGAATCACCGGACTGGACCTGAATTGACCGCCTCCCAAGCCATTGCCTCTTCCGCAACTGCAAGCCCTGCCGACCGCCTGATCATGTTGGGCGTCCAGCTTCCGCCGGCACCGCCGCCTGTCGCCAACTTCGTCACCCATGTGCGCGAGGGCGACATTCTCTATCTCTCGGGGCAGGGGCCGCGCGAGGCGGATGGCACGCTTTGGACCGGCAAGGTCGGCGAAGGCGTCAGCGTCAGCCAGGCCTATCAGCACGCTCGCCTGGTCGGGATCAACCTGCTGGCGGTCATGCAGGAGGCGCTCGGCGACCTGTCCCGGGTCAAGCGCGTCGTCAAGCTGCTCGGCATGGTCAATGCCTCGCCGGATTTTGAAGATCACCCGCAGGTCATCAACGGCTGCTCGGACCTTTTCATCGAGGTGTTTGGCGAGGCCGGCCACCACGCGCGCTCGGCCGTCGGCTTTGGGTCTCTGCCCGGCAACATCACGGTGGAGATCGAGGCGATCGTGGCACTTCGGAGCTGAGCGATGACGCTACCGGTTGCGCCAACCCATCGAGGTTTCGATCCGCTCCGCGGAGGCACGCACGCGATCGGTGTAGTGGCTCTCGTCGGACAGGACCTTCTGTTCCGGCAGGACGATGGAGATCGTGGCGACACATTTGCCGTCGCGGTCGCAGACCGGCGAGGCAATGCAGGCAACCGCATAATCGGATTCCGCAATCTGCGTCGACAGCCGCTGCTGGAACGCCTTGCCCGCGGCAGCCGAAAGGGCCGTCGCGTCGACCTCGGCGCGACCGGTCGGCGACATGCGGGCGCAGCGCTTGAAAAGAGCGATGCGCTCGGCTTCGGGCAGGTGGCCAACAAGAAGCCGGCCGGACGCGGTCCAGTTCAGCGGCACCCGGGTGCCGACACGCGAGGCGACCTGGAACGGGCTCGGGCCATCGGCCATGGCGAGCACCAGCATGTGGTCGCCTTCGCGACCGCACAGCTGGACTGTTTCGCTGACGTCGCGGCACAAATCGTGCATTTCGCGGGTGGCGACGCCCATGAAATCGAGCGATCGCGCATAGGCCAGGCCGTAGTGGTAGAGCCGGGCGCCGAGCCAGATGGAACCGTCAGGGCTTCGGGCCAGCATGTTCTTTTCGACGAGGTCGTCGATGATGACGTAGACGGTCGACAGCGGCGCCTTGATCGCCTTGGCGATGGCATAGGCTCCCGCAGGTTCGCCGGTCTCGTAGAGATAGTCGATCACCTGCAGGGCGCGGTCGATGCCCGAAACCCGCGAGCGTTTGGCACCGGGCTCCAATGCATCGTCGGCATCAGTGGATTGAGTTATCGCGTCCAATGGCGTGCTCCTGAAGATCTGAATAATCTATTACATTATTATGGCATATCTTGTCGACCCGAAAGCCGACGCTTGCCAGTGCACGGGAGAGGAACATGACCGAAGACGTCCGCAGCAAACTCGGCCTGCGACCGGTGATCAATGTGTCGGGCACGATGACGAGCCTCGGTGCCTCGATTGTGGTGCCGGAGGCGATCGCCGCGATGAGCGAGATCCTGCCGCAGTTTGTCGAGATCAACGATCTCCAGCGCAACGCAAGTGCAGTCATCGCCCGCC
Organism: Aminobacter sp. LjRoot7; assembly: GCF_964252895.1. NCBI lineage: Bacteria > Pseudomonadati > Pseudomonadota > Alphaproteobacteria > Hyphomicrobiales > Phyllobacteriaceae > Aminobacter > Aminobacter sp. LjRoot7. Next base: position 59,701 of record NZ_CAXUPX020000009.1, on the reverse strand, counting down.
TGACCGGCGCGGAGGCAGGGTATGTGACGGCGTCGTGCTCCGCCGGCATTTCGCTGGCCGTTGCCGGCGCGATGACCGGCGATAACCTGCTGGCGATCGAACGTCTGCCGGACCAGACACCGGCAAAGAACGAAGTGATCGTCCAGATGGGACACATCATCAGTTATGGCGCGCCGGTCGACCAGGCCATCCGCCTGGCTGGCGCCAAGCCGGTGATTATCGGGCAGGCGACGTCCACCCACCGCTTCCACATGGAGAACGCCATCACCGACAAGACGGCGGTGGCTGTCTATGTCGTGTCGCACCATGTGGTCGACTACGGCCTGCTCAACCTGATCGAGTTCGTCGAGATCGCACATGCCAGGGGTGTGCCTGTCATCGTCGACGCGGCGTCCGAATATGACCTGCGCGTCTTCCTCGCGCAGGGGGCAGACATGGTCCTCTATTCCGGCCACAAGTTCCTGGGTGGACCGACGTCCGGCATCGTTGCCGGCAAGAAGGAGCTGGTCCGCCACGCCTTCCTGCAAAACCTCGGCATCGGCCGCGGCATGAAGGTTGGCAAGGAAAGCGTCTACGGCGTCATGGCCGCTTTGGAAGCCTGGGAAAGGCGCGACCACGCCGGCATCCGCGAACGCGAGACCGGCTACCTCAAGCTGTGGAAGGAAACGCTCGACGGCCGCCCCGGCGTCAACGCCGTGATCGAGCCGGACCCGACGAAGAACCCGCTCGACCGGCTGCGCGTCAACATCAGCGCGCAGGAGGCGCATATCACCGCCTGGGATCTGGCGGTGGCGATGGCGACCGGCGACCAGCCGATCATCGTGCGCGACCACGAGGTCGAGCATAACTACTTCTACCTCGATCCCTGCAACCTGCATCCCGGCCAGGAAACGATCGTCGCCAGGCGACTGGCCGAGGAACTCGACAAGGCGCGCGCCTCCAACGAGATCATCGCCACGCCATTCGAGAACCGTAGCCGCCATCGCTTCGACGGCCTTTTGAGCTGGCCGGATTGAGCAGACGGCTTGTCGACCAATTCAGGGAGGAGAGATCATGAGCGTTGAGACATCCAGGCTTGGCCAGACCGTCCACCCGGTGCTGTCGGTTCAGAACCTCACGACCTCGTTTCTGGTCGACGGCAAGTGGAAGCCTGTCGTGCGCGACATTTCCTTCGATGTCGCGCCAGGTGAAACGGTCGCCATCGTCGGAGAATCCGGGTCGGGCAAGAGCGTAACCTCGCTCTCGATCATGCGCCTGCTTCCGCCCGACACCAGCCGCATCGAGGGCAAGATCATCCTCAACGGGCGCAACCTGACCGACCTGTCCGAAGACAAGATGCGGCAGGTGCGCGGCAATGACGTCTCGATGATCTTCCAGGAGCCGATGACGAGCCTCAATCCGCTCTTCACCATCGGCGACCAGATCTCCGAGGCGCTTCTGTGCCACAACGCCATGTCATTTGCCGATGCCAGACTTGAGACCATCCGGCTTTTGGAAAAGGTGCGCATTCCCTCCGCCGCCTCACGCTTCGACGAGTATCCGCATCGGTTTTCCGGCGGCATGCGCCAGCGCGTGATGATCGCCATGGCGCTTGCCTCGCGTCCGAAGCTGCTGATCGCCGACGAGCCGACGACGGCGCTCGACGTCACAATCCAGGGGCAGATCCTCGACCTGATCAAGCTGTTGCAGGAAGAGCAGGGCACGTCGGTGCTGTTCATCACCCACGACATGGGCGTGGTGGCGGAAGTTGCCGACCGCACGGTCGTCATGTTCCGCGGCGACCAGGTGGAAACAGGTGCGACCGCCGACATCTTCCATCGTGGCGAGCATCCCTATACCCGCGCGCTTTTGTCCGCCGTGCCGGTCCTCGGCTCGATGGAGCAACACGACCGTCCGCTGCGCTTTCCGATCGTCAATACCTCTACGGGCGAGACCACAAAGCCTGTCGAAACACCCGACACGGTCGCAGGCGACAAGCCGATCCTGCAGGTCAGGAACCTGGTCAAGCGGTTCGACATCTCCACGGGCCTGTTCGGCCGGATCGGCGGGCGCGTCCATGCCGTGGAGAACGTGTCTTTCGACCTGTTTGCCGGCGAAACGCTGTCGCTGGTCGGCGAATCCGGCTGCGGCAAATCCACAACCGGCCGTGCCATCATGAGGCTGATCGAGCCGACGTCGGGCGCAGTCACGATCGACGGCAAGGACATCATCGCCATGGACAGGCACGAGATGCGGCAGATGCGCAAATCCGTGCAGATGATCTTCCAGGACCCGTTTGCCTCGCTCAATCCGCGCATGACAGTCGGCCAGGCGATTGCCGAGCCCTATCTCGAGCACAAGATGGGCACGGCGAAGCAAGGGCGTGAGCTCGTCGCCGACCTGCTGACCAAGGTCGGCCTGTCGCCTGACATGGCGAGCCGCTATCCGCACGAGTTCTCAGGCGGCCAGCGGCAGCGCATCTGCATCGCACGCGCGCTTGCGCTGGAGCCGAAAGTCATCGTCGCCGACGAAAGCGTCTCGGCGCTCGATGTCTCGGTCAAGGCGCAGGTCATCAACCTGATGCTCGACCTGCAGCAGAGCCTGAACCTCGCCTTCCTGTTCATCTCGCACGACATGGCCGTGGTCGAACGCGTCAGCCATCGCGTGGCGGTGATGTATCTCGGCGAAATCGTCGAGATCGGGCCCCGTGCGTCGGTCTTCGGCAATCCGCAGCACGACTACACCAAGCGCCTGCTTGCTGCTGTACCGGTGCCAGACCCGGACCGTCGCCACGAGAAGCGCATGTCGGTCGCGGACGAGCTGAAAAGCCCGATTCGCGCGCCGGACTATCAGGTTCCCCTGCGCCAGTTTCGCGAGGTCTCAGGCGGGCATCTGGTAGCGGTTTAGCTAGGCAGCGTCTGGCGCAGGCACGTCGCGGAGATAGTTGCGGGCAATACCTTGGAAAAAGGGTTTCCGGCCCCAACTAGCGACCGCGCGTTGACTGTGGCAGATACGCCGTGCGAGCCGTTCTAGCTCCCCTTTTTCGGGGTAAAATGCCTGTGCGCTTTGGCCTGCCTGTCGTGGTAGCAAGCGCACGGCTAGACTACTCTGTCCTCAGATGATTCGAGCGAGCCAACCACCTGCCGTCCCGCCTGCGCTGCCGCGCATGCCTGCGTGGGCACAGCCGGACGGGCCGGTGGCCAATGACGTTGATGCTGCGTTCTATACAGGTGCTGCGCTGGGTACGCTCGACGGTCTGGTGCGCTCGGAGCCGGAATGGGCCGGCAGCTGGCGCCAAAGGCTGGCCCTGAAATGTGCCGTCGCTGCCGTTCGGCTGGCCGGGCGTTCCGAGGAAGAGGCGGCGTTGCGTGACGCCTGGTATCTGCGCCCCTCAGGTGGAGATCCCGGACCCGCTGGCAGCATTCTGGGCGCATGGCGTTACCTAGCCTCGCGTCCGCCGGCGATAGACGCTGAAGGGCTGGCGCAGGTCTCCGAGTGGCTTGGGCTGCGCCCCGATGGTGCCTATGGCAAACTCGCCGAAACCGTCGAGGAACTGGCCGCTGGCGACAGGCCGGCTCCGCTGGCCGCGGCGGCGATCGCCAGTTACGTCGTCGCGCGCCGGCCCGATGCCGAATTGTTGGCCTGGTGGTTGGCCGATCTCGTATTGGCGCGAAAGCTGCGCTGGCCCCGGCCCGTGCCGCTTCTGGCGGCGCAGCTGTACTCCTCGGCCTTCCGTTCTGGCGACGGGCGCGGCAAGCGCGTCCGGCCCGGCGACCCAGCATTTGAACGGGCCGTGTGCGTCGCTCTTGCAGTAGGCGCTGGCGACGGCTTGAGGCTTGCGCTCGATATTGCACGGCGTGCCGACCGTCTGGCGGCGGCAACGCCGAAGCTGCGGGCAAAAGGCGCAGGCGAGGCCATCCGGCGATTGCTTGACGACGATGCCGTGCCCAGCTCGCTGAGCACGCGCAATCTGTCGCGATTTGCCGCCCGGCGCCTGTTCGAGAGGCTACAGACATTCGAGGCAGTGCGCGAACTCTCCGGGCGCGCCTCCTTCCGGCTTTACGGTTTGTAGCGATGACGGAAGCGCGCCGAAAGGAGAACGATCAGCCGGCCTTGCTCGACACCGAGCTCGAGCACCTGCCGCCGGAGCTGCGCTGGCGTGAATGGATGGGCCGGGTGGAGGCGGTGATCTTTGCCGCGAGTGCGCCCGTGCCGCGCGAGATGCTGGTTCGGATAATCGGCAAGAATTGCAATCTCGACCTGATCATCGATGACATCCGGGCCGAGCTCGCGGGTCGGCCCTACGAGCTGGTTTCGGTCGCCGGCGGCTGGCAGCATCGCACCAAGAAGGCGTTTGCCGACGCCATTCGCGCAGCGACCGGCCAGGTCGACATGGGGCGCTCGCTGTCGCAGTCGGAAGTGCTGGTGCTGATGTGCATCGCCTATTTCCAGCCGATTACCCGCGGCGAGCTGACGGCCTTCTTCGGCAAGGAGGTCAGCCGCGACCTGATCGGCGTGCTGAGATCGCACGACTTCATTGCCTCGGGGCCACGCAGCCCAACACCGGGCGCGCCTTACACCTATGTCACCACCAAGATGTTCCTCTCCCAGTTCGGCCTCGATACGCTGCGCGACCTACCCGACTTCGAAGCGCTCGAAGATGCCGGGCTGCTCAGCAAGGAACAGCTGCTTGCAGGAAATGTTTCGCTGGGGCTGGGGGGAGTCGGCGAAGCCGACCAGTCCGAAGATTAGCCTGTTGAGATTCTTTATGTTTTTGAGCGACCTGATTGCATCTTCGTGCGGTAGGACCAATGTGACGGCTGGGGGAGATGTTCGCCGCTGATGATCTGGAGGTCACGATCTGAGCTTGAATTGAGCGCGTAATGTGCACATATTGAACGCATGGATATCAAAATGCGTCAGGAGCGTGTCATGGCAGCTCAGAGTTTGGGAATGTCGGCGGCCCATTTCGGTGAGGCCAGGTCGCAGTTTCTCTCAGCTCGCCGCGTGTCGGAATTGCTGGGTGTGACCCAGGCCGACCTGGCACGGCTCGTTGGGGTTGCCCGCAACACACTGACCGCGCGCTCTGGCGCGCGCAAGGTCGACCAGGCGCTCAGCCCCGTCGTCCGTATCCTGGCGATGGCCGCCGAAATGGCCGGCGACGAGAGCCGCGCGGCGATCTGGTTCAAGCATCAGCCGATCCCGGGTTGGGCCGGCAAGACCGCCTATGACCTGGTCGGCGAAGGCAAGGCGGACAAGGTTCTGGCTTATCTGGAGGCGGTGCGCTCCGGCGTTTATGCCTGAAGCCGGCTTGCGTCAGCAGCGGACGTTGTGGCGGGCCTTCGTGCCGCGCTGGGCGCATATGCCGCTTTCGGGCGAGGGCGCCGCGCGTTTTGGCGGACGCTGGAACCCGGTAGGTTCGCCGACGCTGTATGCGGCCTGTGAATTGTCGACCGCATGGGCCGAATACAACCAGGGTTTTGTCCAGCATCCGGCACTGATCGCCCAACTCGAACTGTCGGAGGCGAGGCTGGCCGACCTGACCGATGCCGCGATGCTGGAAGAGATCGGCGTCGATGCCGGCATTCACAGATGCGAGTGGCGCGCCGATCTCGATGAGGGCAGGACGCCTGAAACACATCTGCTGCGGCAGCGCCTGTTGGCCGAGGGTTTCGATGGAGTCGTCTATCCCTCCTTCATGTCGCCCGGCGGCAGCTGCGTAGCCTTGTGGCACTGGAATGGTCCGGGCCAGCCGTCGCTCAAGGTCATCGATCCCGACCAGCGCCTGCCGAAGACACCGGCCTCCTGGCTCTGAAGCTAGTCAAACGGGCATTCTGGCCGAGCCGGTGTCGGCATCATGGTTTGAAAATGCCCGAGGCGGTACAGCCGCGGCTGCGTCCTATCGACTAGGAAATGGCCAGGATCTCAAGCTCGTTCTGCCCTAGCAGGACGACGTCGCCGACGGCCTTTCCGATCAGTGCCAAGGCGACCGGCGAACCATGCGAAATGGACGCCTGAGACGGGTTGGCCTCGTCTTCGCCAACGATGCGGAAGGTCTGGGTGCGGCCGTCGTCGCGCTCGAAGGTGACCGTGTGGCCGAATGCGACCACTTCATTTGAGGCTGGCGCCGGCGTGAGCTGAGCGGTGCGCGCGCGTTCGGCGTAGTAGCGCATGTCCCGAACCGGAACCGCTGACTGCCGCCGCCGCTCGTTGACGTCTTCAAGCATGCTCGCGACCTCGAGAGCCTGCTGGGCGCGGGCCAGTTCGTCTTGCAGCATCCGGAGACCCGCCTCCGTGACGAGGTTGATCCGATCGGAGATCGGGCGCGGTGGCAGCACGGTTTCCGATGCCGCCTCAGCACTTTCCTCTTTGGCAAATGCGACGCTCAATTGGTCAGGACCCTCTGTCGAACTCTGGTTCTAATTGGTAGCTCAGAGCCAGCAACAAAGCTGCAACAATTTGTCTTTGCCCCGCTGGGGCGTGCGGGCTCGGCGCAATGATGGCGCCTGCTCCGCAACTGGTGCGAAGGGCGTGGCCCATTTTCGATTGGTCCCGCCATGCTTGTATGTTAGGAATATCTAATTCCTCGTAGGGGTGGTTTCGGCAGCAGCGTCATAAGTTGCGTCGGGCCATGGCTGGACAACCGGCCGACGAGGGGCATGGAAGGCGGAGGATCGGATGCTCGCATTTCACCTTGCAGTGGACGGCGGTTGAGCATGGGCTCGACGGGCGAGCCCTGGCGCGTCGGCGTCCTCTTCTCGCAATCCGGAGACACCGGCGCGATCGAGGAGACGCAGCTCAAGGGTACGATGCTGGGCATCGCCGAGATCAATGCGGCGGGCGGCATCAATGGTCGCGAGATCGTGCCGATCATCTATGATCCGACATCCAGCACCGAACTCTATTCCCACTATGCGCGGAAACTTCTAATCGAGGATCGCGTCACCACGATCTTCGGCTGCTACACCTCGACAAGCCGCAAGGCCGTGCTGCCGCTGGTGGAGCGGGTCAACGCATTGCTGTGGTATCCGACGCGTTACGAGGGCTTCGAATTCTCGCCCAACATCATCTACACCGGCTCGTCGCCCAACCAGAACACCATCGAGCTGATCAACTACCTGCTGACGACCCACGGCAACCGGTTCTACCTGCTCGGTACCGACTATTGTTATCCCCGGCGCACCAACCGGATCGTTCGCGATCTCGTCTGCGGCCAGGGCGGCACGATCGTCGGCGAGGAGTATCTGGGTTTTGGTGCGGGCCCGAACGACTTCCGGCCGATCATCCGCGACCTTCGCAACAACAAGCCCGATGTCATCTTCTCGACCGTCGTCGGCCAGGCGATCTCCCACTTCTACCAGGCCTACACCGATGCCGGCTTCAGCCCCGACAACATGCCTATCGGCAGCCTCAATACCTGCGAGGCTGAGTTGCGGCTGATGGGGACGGATGTTGGGGCAGGACACATCACCGCCGCGACCTATTTCGAGAGCGTCGACAATGAAGAGAACGACCGCTTCGTTCGTCTCTTCAAGCAGCGCTTCGGCGAGGATGAATCGACCAACATGTGCGCCGAGGCGGCGTATTTCCAGGTTCACCTCTTCGCCCAGGCCGTTGCCGAGACGAACAGCATGGACACCGATACCTTGCGCCCGGCGGTGCTCGGCCGGGAAATCGCAGCACCCCAGGGGCGGATCGGCATCGACTACAAGAACAGCCACGCGGAGCTCTGGACGCGGATCGGCAAGGCGGACGATCATGGCCGGTTCGACATCTTGCGGGAGTCGATGGTGGCGCTGCGACCCGATCCATTTCTCGTTACATGAGGGCGGCCGACTTGTCTGAGAGCTCAGCATACGGGGTTGGGTCATGAGCGGTCCTTCGCGTGGGCTACAAGGAGCCGGTGCCGACGGCTCGCAGCGTGCAAGCGCTGCGCAACCACGGGCCACACGCGGATCGGGCGGCGTGCAGGCGGAGCTGCGTCAATCGACAGTGCTTCTTGTCCATCCGCGCGATGGCGCGGGCGATGCCGTCCTGCGCGAGGTGAGGCGAGTCGGATGCCGCGTCGAGATGGCCTGGCCAGCGCCGACGCTGCCGCCGATCGGCTTCGACTTTGCGCTGGTGGCACTCGATGCCGACGTGCTTGCGGCCGCGCAGTGGCTTTCCGGGGCGCCGCCGGTTCCCGTCGTGGCGGTCGTCGATGGCGACAAGGGCGTGCCGATCGACGTGCTCAGGCTTTCCAACGCCCAGGCGGTGCTGGTCAAGCCGTGCCAGCCGGCCGCGATCCTGTCCAACCTGGCGCTGGCGCGCCACATATTCAGCTACGAACGGCGGTTGCTTAATAAGGTGGCGAAACTCGAAGAGACGCTGCATGCCTCACGGCAGATCGAGCAGGCCAAGCTGATCCTGATGACGCAAAAGAAGCTGCGCGCCAACGAGGCCTACGACTACCTGCGACGCCAAGCCATGACCAAGCAGATGTCGGTTGCGGCAATTTCCGCGGCGCTGGTTGACGCCTACGGCCTGATGGAATAATATCCAAGTGTTCGTGAGGCCTGATGGCCTCCGATGGCCCCAAGTGAGCCAGTTTCCGCGGCAAAATCGCTGCGTTTCATAGAGGATCTAGATAGACCTCGCGCAAACTCAGGTTTCTGAGTGCGCGGGGTTTTTTGCGTTTTTCTTCCTGAGCATCTTGCGTCGGAGAATTACGCCAGAAAATTCGAGGAAGACAGCAACTGACCTTGTCTGGTCAGAACGAATACTTATTGCCTGAGACAAATATCAAGACGGTCGACCTGCATCAGGCGGCTGAACCCTGAACTATTGCCAAAAAGCAGGAGGTAGCTATGGCGCAGTGGAAAATAGACAAGGAAGTCGATTATGAAATCTTTGAGCTAGGAGATCTGAAGCTCCAGAAAGGGATGACCCTTCCCAACGCAAAGCTTGCCTACAAGACATTTGGCAGGCTGAACGCCGACAAGAGCAACGTCATCGTCCTGCTGACCTACATGGCCTCGACCCACTACGACAATCAGTGGGTTATCCGCGAAGGCGGCGCGCTCGACCCGAGCAAGTACTTCATCGTCATCCCCAATATCTTCGGCAACGGATTGTCGTCATCGCCGACCAATACGCCGCCACCCTACAACAAGGCGCGCTTCCCGCATGTCACCTACTACGACAACATCAAGGCGCAGCATCGCCTGCTGACCGAGAAGTTTGGCATCACCAAGATCAAGATGGTGACGGGCTGGTCGATGGCCGCCGCGCAGACGTTCCATTGGGCAGCGCTCTATCCCGACATGGTGGAGACGATCTGCCCGACTGCCGGCTCGGCGAAAACGGCAAAGCATAATCACGTGATGCTCGAAGGCGTGAAAGCCGCGCTGACGGCCGACGATGCCTTCAAGGACGGTTGGTATGACGAGCAGCCCTTCAAGGGCCTGCGCGCCATGGGCCGCGTCTATGCCGGATGGGGTTTCTCGCAGGAGTTCTTCCGCAAGGAGGAGTATCTCGAGCTCGGTTACGCCTCCGTCGAGGACTTCATCGTCGGCTATTGGGAACAGTGGTTCAATCTGCGCGACGCCAACAACATGGTGACGATGATCCGCACCTGGCAGTCCGGCGACATCAGCGACAACGAACTCTACAACGGCGATTTCCGCAAGGCGCTCGCCGCCATCAAGGCCAGGGCGATCGTCATGCCTGGCGACTGCGACCTCTATTTCCCTCCCGAAGACAGCGCGTTCGAGGTCGAGCATATGCCGAACGCGGAACTGCGTCCGTTCCGCTCGAGCCATGGGCATTTCGCCGGCGGGTCCGGCCTCAGGGAGGCGGATGTGAAGTTCCTTGACGAAGCCTGGCGGGAGTTGCTGGGCGCCTGACGAGGCGGACGTTCGCGATGTGATTTTCAAGCATGAACCCAGCTGGCCGACGCATTGGCGTCGGCCACGGAAAACAGGGGAACAAAAATGATAATGAATTCACACCTCAATCGCCGCACACTTCTCAAGACGGGTGCAGGCGCCGCGGCGGGCCTCGGCCTGGCCAGCATCGGTGGCCGCGCTTTCGCGCAAGGGGATACGATCAGGATAGCCAGCCTGCTCGATCTTTCCGGCGGTCTCGATGCGGCCGGCAAGCCGATGCAAGACGCCATCACCTTCGCCGTCGAGGAGATCAACCAGGCAGGTGGGCTGCTGGGCAAGCAAATCAGCCTGATCACCTACGACACCCAGACCGACATGCGGCTCTATCCGCAATATTCCCAGCAGGCAGCCTTGAAGGACAAGGTATCCGCCGTGTTCGGCGGCATCACGTCCGCCTCGCGCGAGGTAATGCGGCCGGTGCTTCGGCGGCTCAACACGCTCTACTTCTACAACACCCAATATGAAGGCGGGGTCTGCGACCGCAACATCTTCTGCACAGGCATCACGCCGGCGCAGAAGCAATCCAAGCAGGTGCCCTATGCGATGAACAAATGGGGCAAGAAGATCTACACGCTGGCTGCCGACTACAATTACGGCCAGATCACCGCGGCCTGGACCCGCAAATACTGCACGGAAAACGGCGGGCAGATCGTTGGCGAGGACTTCTTCCCGCTCGACGTCACCAATTTCGGATCAACGATCCAGAAGATCCAGGAAGCCAAGCCTGACTTCCTCTATCTCGTCCTTGTCGGCGGCGCGCACCAATCGTTCTACCGCCAGTGGGCTGCCGCGGGCATGAATAAGCAGATCCCGATGGCGTCGACAACGATGACCATCGGTGGCGAGCAGATGGTGCTGTCGCCGGAGGAGACCAACGGCATCCTGTTGTGCTTCAACTATTTCGAGGCGCTCGACACGCCGGCCAACAAGGCCTTCCTCGATCGCTTCCACAAGCGCTTCGGTGCCGACTACCCCTATGTGACCGAATTGGCGATGGCCACCTACCAGTCCGTCTATCTGTGGGCGGAAGGCGTCAAGAAGGCCGGCACCGCCGAGCGTATGCCGGTGATCGAGGCGCTCGAGTCCGGCATCAGCCTCGACCTGCCCAGCGGGAAGTTCTCAATCGATCCGCAGACGCATCACTGCGTCATGGACATCAACATCGGTCAGATCCAGGACCGCAAGATCAACATCCTGGAGAGCTTCTCGCAGCAGCAGCCACTCGACACGTCGGGCGTCTGCGATCTCAAGAAGAACCCTGACGACAACTCGATGTACGTCATCAAGGTCTGAACGATCCGAAAGCTTGCGGGTCGTTCGGTCCGTTGGAGCGAACGACCCGCAGCGATCCAGGAGGCTATGCCCGATATGGACCTGCTCGTTGTACTTTGCTTTGAGGCCCTCAAGGCCGTTGCTAGCCTGGCGCTGATCAGCGTCGGACTGGCCATCATTTTCGGCATGATGCGGGTGATCAATCTCGCGCATGGCGAATTCCTCATGCTCGGCGGCTATGCCGCGATTGTCGCGACCAAGGCGGGCATCAACATCTGGATCGCTACACTGTTGGTCAGTCCCCTCGTCGTGGGGCTGATGGGCGTTGTCATCGAGCGAACGATCATCCGCTTCCTCTATGGCCGGCCGCGCGACACCATGCTTGCGACCTGGGGTCTTAGCCTGCTTCTTGTCGGGTTGGCGACGACAGTGTTCGGCAACACCACCGAGGGCATCTCCGCGCCGGCCGGCTCGCTGCAGATCGGCGACTACCGCATCGCAGCCTATTCGCTGATCATTATCGTCATCGCAATCGCCGTGTTCGCAGCAATCTGGGCTGTTTTCCGCTTCACGCGTTACGGGCTGATCGCACGCAGCACGATGCAGAATGCGGACATGGCCGCCGCACTGGGGGTCAATCCGTCGCGCGTCTATGCCGTCACATTCGGGGTCGGCGCCGGGCTCGCCGGCCTTGCCGGCGGCGTCATGGCACCGATCACCGGCATCGTACCTACAATTGGCGCGGCCTACGTCGCCAAGGCTTTCATCACCGTCATCGGTGGCGGCCCGGCAATCCTGGCGGGCACGGTGTCGGCCTCCGTCATGTTCGGCGCGATCGACCAGATCATCACATATCTCTCGACCCCGGTTATCGGCGAGGTGGCTCTTCTGGCTGCTGCCGTCGTGCTGCTGAGGTTCATGCCGCAGGGCATTACCGGGCGCTTCTTCAGGAGGGCAGCATGACCGCGAATTGGCAAGGAAACGGCGGGCTGGTTGCCGCCACGGTGCTGGGGCTGGTGTTGTTGCTGGCGCTGCCGCAAATCGTTGACCCGGTCATGATGATCGAGCTGACGTCCTATGTGATCATGGCGATCCTGGCGCTCAGCCTCGGGCTCATCTGGGGCTATGGCGGTATCCTGTGCTTTGGCCAGTCGGCCTTCTTTGGTATCGGCGCCTATGCCTATGCCATCGCCGTCATCAATTTCGGCGACAGCACGGTTCCGCTGCTTCTCTCGATCGTCGTGCCCGGACTGTTTGCGGCGTTGCTCGGTTACTTTCTGTTCTACGCGCGCATCACCGACGTCTACTTCGGCGTCATCACGCTGACGGTGACATTGATCCTCTACAAGGTCATGGGTGCGACATCGGGTTCGCAATATGTCATCGGCGCCGCGCCGCTCGGTGGCTACAATGGCATACCGGCTGTGCCGCCGCTGAATTTTCCCGGTAGGCCCGACGTCGCGCTCTCCTTTGACGGCCTGTTCTATCTGTCCGGCCTCACCTTGCTGGCGGTCTATGCTGGCTTGCGGCTGATGTTAAAGAGCCGGTTCGGTCAGGTCGTCGTTGCCATTCGCGAAAACGAACGCCGCGCGGAACTGCTCGGTTACGACGCGCGTTTCTACAAGCTGGCGACCTTTACCATCGGTGGCGCCATCGCCGGCCTGGCAGGATGCCTGTTTGCCAATTGGGGCATGTTCATCAGCCCCGATGTCTTCGGATTGGCGCAGTCGGCACAGGTGATCATCTGGGTGATTGTCGGTGGCACCGGCACGCTGCTTGGCCCTATCGTCGGCTGCTTCGCCATGCAGTGGATCGCCACGAAACTGGGCGCACAGCAGCTCCTCAATGCCAATCTGGTGCTCGGCACGATCCTGATCGGCTTCGTCTTGCTGGTGCCGAAAGGCGTGGTGCCGACAGTCAGTGATGCCTTTCGGCGGTTGAAGTTCCGTCCTTACGTCGCTCCATTCGTCGAGCAGAGGAGGGTGCCATGAGCTCGTCCGATTGCATCCTCGAGACCCGGGGTCTCGAAAAGCGCTTTGGTGGCGTCGTTGCCATCGCCAGCGTCGACTTCAACCTGAAGCAGCGCGAGTTGCGCTGCCTGATTGGCCCCAATGGGGCTGGCAAAAGTACCTTCTTCAAGATGCTCACGGCGCAGCTCAAGCCGACGACGGGCCAGATCTTGTTCGATGGCGTCGACATCACCCGCGCCCAGCCGCATCAGGTCAGCCGGCTCGGCATCGGCATCAAGAACCAGGTGCCCGATGTGTTCAACAACCTGACGGTGGCGGAAAACATCTCCGTTGCCGCCAGGTCGCGACATGGCAAGGCCCGCGCTGCAGCCAAGGGCAAGGACGTCATGGAGCGGCTGGGGCTGACGTCGCTGACGGGCAGGCTGGTTGGCGAGCTTGCCCACGGCCAGCGCCAGTGGGTCGAGCTTGCCATGGTGGTGGCGCTCGAGCCCAAGCTCATCCTGCTCGACGAGCCGGCGGCAGGAATGACGGCGGATGAGACCAACAAGACCGCCGAGCTCATTCGCGAGGTCAACAAGTCGGCGGCAATCGTCGTGGTCGAGCACGACATGCAGTTCATCAAGCAGATCGCGCAGACGGTGACAGTGTTCCACCAGGGGCGCGTGCTGATCGAGGACACGATGGACAAGGTTCAAGGCAACGAGCTTGTCCGTGAAGTCTATCTGGGGAAATCCGAAGATGATTGAGGTCAAGAACTTGCACTCCGGCTACGGCCGGATCCCGATCCTGCACGGCATCAACTTCGCCATGAAGCCTGGCGAGGTCGTCGGCATCCTCGGCCACAACGGCATGGGCAAGACTACGCTGCTGCGAACGCTCGTCGGCCAGATCAAGACGACGCAGGGGCGTATCGAGTTCGACGGTCGAGACGTCACTTTTGCCAGCCCGTCCGAGCGCGCGCGCGCCGGCATCGGATACGTGCCGCAAGGTCGCGACATCTTCCCCTTGCTCTCGGTGATGGAGAACCTGAAGATGGGCGAGATCATGCGTGGCGGTGAAAGCGCGATCCCTGAGATGCTCGGACATTTCCCGGTGCTGAAGGATTTGCTCGAGCGGCCCGGACGAGGTCTGTCTGGTGGACAGCAGCAGATCCTGGCGCTCGCCCGCTGCCTTGCCGGACGCCCCAAGCTGATCCTGCTCGACGAGCCCACCGAAGGCATCCAGCCCTCGATCGTCGATCTCATCGCCGAGAAGCTCGGCGAACTGAAGATCACGCTGGGCCTTGGCATCATCCTCGTCGAACAGGACATCCGCTTCATCCGCCAGTTGGCCGACCGCGTGCTGATCATCCAGAAGGGCGCGTTCGTTGCCGAGATCTCGCCAGATCAGCTCTACGACAGGGAAACGGTCGACGCGCATCTGGGCATTTGACCTGGACGTCAGCCTGCGAGCTGCCTTGCGACCCAGCGGTCAATCGCCTCAGGGGGACTTTGAATGTTGAAGCTGAATTCCATCGTCGGGTTGGCGGCCGACCAGCAGCTGAGCGCCCGGCTCCATCTTCTGGATCATGAGGGTCGCGTCGAGTTCATCATGCTCGACACTGCCGAAATCGCGCGACGGCGGCTTTCGGCAAGGACGGATCGCGGTACGCTCTGCGCGATCTCCTTGCCGCGGACCCAGCGGCTCGTCGACGGTGCTGTGCTGCTCCTCGAGGACAAGCGGGCCATCGTTGTCCGCGCCGAGCCGGAACGGTGGCTGGTCTTCAAGGCAGCCGATGCCGCTGCGGGGATCGAGCTGGGATATTGCGCCGGCAACATGCACTGGCCGGTTCGTTTCGAAGGCGACCACCTTTACGTCGTCGGCGAACTCGGATCCGGCCATGTCCTCGACCGGCTCCAGCATGTGCTCGACCAGGGCGCTGTCGTTTTCCTCGGCGAAGGCAAATGATCGCCGCGGGCTGACTTTCCGTCCCGTTTGCCGTTGGGCTTCCTATGCCAGCGTCAGCTTTGCGCGCTGGTCTTCGAGGTATCGCCTGAGCTGGGCAACCGACATTGGCGGACTGAAGAAGTGTCCCTGGACGGCGTCGCATCCGGTGGCCCGGACGATCAACAGCTGCTCTTCGGTTTCGACGCCCTCGGCAACGGTGGTCATCTCCAACGCATGCGAAAGGTTCACGATTGCGCTGACGATGGCGCAATGATCGCGGTTACCGGCGATCTCGGCGATGAAGGACCGGTCGATCTTGACCTTGTCGACGGGAAAATTCCTGAGATAGCTGAGCGACGAGTAGCCCGTCCCGAAATCATCGAGCGAAATCTTGACGCCGAGCGCGTGCAGCTTGTTCAGGGCGAGCAAGGTTTCCTTGTTGTCGCCCAAAAGCAGGGATTCCGTGATTTCAAGCTCAAGGCGCTCGGGCGCAAGGCCCGTCAGCGACAACACGTTGGCGACGGTGTCGACGATATTCCCCCGCCTGAACTGTCCCGGCGACAGATTGACCGCAACATTGACGTTGCCCGGCAATTTCACGGCTTCCCGGCACGCCTTTTCGAGCACCCAGGCGCCGAGTTGCACGATCAGGCCAGTGCTTTCGGCGATCGGGATAAATTCGTCGGGCCGGATCTGACCACGCTGGCAGCCTGGCCAGCGCAGCAGCGCCTCGACCACGGCGACTTGCTTACTCTGGAGATTGACGATCGGCTGGAAGACCAGCTCGAATTCCTTGTCGAAATCGGCGCCCCTGAGATCGAGTTCGAGCATGCGCCGGCGCTGCAGCCGGTCGTCCATTTCCGGTGCGTAGAACTGATAGCTGCCGCGGCCATCGCTCTTGGCGCGATAGAGTGCTAGGTCGGCATTCTTCACCATGTCGTCAGCAACGCCATCGCAATCCGATGCAAGCGCAATGCCGATACTTGCGCCGATGACGACATGGTGGGCGTCGAGGTGGTACGGTTCCTCAAGGGCGTCGATCAGCCGTTGCGCCACATGCGCGACATCTTCGCGTCGAACTGCCGGCTGGATGACGATGAATTCGTCGCCGCCAAGGCGGGCAACGACATCATATTCGCGAACCATGCCCGAGACACGATTGGCAACCTCGCGCAGCAATGCGTCGCCGACGGGGTGGCCGAGCGTGTCGTTCACGTTCTTGAAGTTATCGAGGTCGAGGCAGAGAACCGCAGTGTCCTGATGATGCCTGCGGCCCTGCGCCAGTTCCTGCTCCAGGCGCTCGCGAAGCATCAATCGGTTTGGCAACCCGGTCAAAGGATCGTGACGTGCCATGTGGGCAATGCGTTCTTCGGAGAGATGGCGCTCGGTGATGTCCTCGTAGGTGGCAACCCATCCGCCTGAATCCATCGGCTGATGCAGGATCGAGACGATGCGGCCATCGACGAGCTTCTGCAGCAGGACGCCGGGCTGGCCCTTTTCGATCAGCTGCTGCTGGGAGCGATAGGAGAGCTCAGCACCTTGCTGCGTCGACGTTGCTGCGTCGATCGAGGCCTGCATGATCTGCTGGGGCGTGGTCCCAGGCGCAAGGCTTCCCTCCGGAAGGCCGTACATGGTGGCGAATTTGCTGTTGCTGACGATGAGCCGCTGATCGGCATCGAACATGCACAGGCCTTGGGACATGTTGCTCAACGCAGCATCGAACAAGCCGTTCTGGGTGGCGAGTGCGTGGTTGGCGCCCAGCACAGCGGCGTTCGCCGTTTCAAGATCATCGGAAGTTCGGCGCAGATCCTCGTTTGCGGCATTGAGGGCATCGGAAGTCTGAGTCAGCAGCCGGTTGTGCCATCTCAGAAGGGCGATGAAGGCAAGGCTGCACAGGAAGAAGCCGATAGCGACAGCGGAGAACCCGCTGTGGAGCCGCAACAGCTCGTCGTCGACCTTGGCCGCCTGCACGGCGCTGTACTGGTTGGCCTCCGAGGCCAGGCCGATAAGTTCGGCCTCCAGCGCTCGCATCGACGCAAGAATGGATTGCGCCTGGCCCGGTTGGTCGATCTGGGGAATGATCCTGTCCATCTCTTGGACAAAGGCAGACAGTTGGGCGACGGTCGCCTTTCGCTCGGGCGCCTCGGCGACAAATTCCTCGAACTGGCCGGTGCTGAAGCCACTGAGCCGGCTCTTTAGGATCTGGAAGCGGAGCTGCGTGTCGGCCTTGAGCTTTTCGCTCGGGGACGTAGCCAGCGTGGCCACCCGCTGATACAGGCGCAGATATTCGTTGACGCCCTGGCTGGCGCTCCACGCCACGTCGTATCGCGAGAGCTTCCCGATGGCTGCCTGACGTTCGAAGATGACGACGGACAAATAGGCAGCGGCGATAGCGAACGCGGCAATGGTGGCGATCAGCAGTGCCTTGAGCAGGCGGAATGCAAATGCACGGCGAGATCCAGGCGCCAACAAAGCGGCCATGACATCTTTCCTACCGGACGATCAGCCGGGCCAACTGCCAAACCGAACGCGAATAGAACTTCTGGCTCTGAAGCTCCGGCTTGCTGTCATAAGGATAGACGATGAAGAGCGGACCCTTGTCGCTGACTTCCATGTACTGGCCGTCGCGCTTGAGCGCCAACAGCACGTTGTGGAGCGCAAAATCCTCCGTCGGGAGCGTCGTCTTGTAGTCGTTGAGGGCGACCGCAACGACCTCTTTGCCGTCGGCGCCGACGAGCTCCATGATCTTCTGAAGTGGAACGCCCTCGAACTTGACCACGCCCGTAAACCACGGCGTCGTTGTCTCGATCGAGGTTGTGCCGAGCGCTTCGAGCATGTCGCGGTCAAACGAAGCCACGCCATCGCCATTTGTGACGCCGATCTTGCCTTCGATGACCAGGATTGGGTCGCCTTTGGGGGCCTGCAGTTTGCCGTCCTGGGCCTGTGCGGCCGACAGCGCGAAAAGTGCCAATGACGTGGCCATTGCCACGGCTCGAATGATGGAAGACAAAAGGTGACTCATAGCGCGTACTCCCTGGCACCGTCAGTTTGCATCGGACGATGACAAAGGTCACTGAAAAACATATTAACGACGTTGAATATGCCACAATAATCAGCACGATATCGTGTATCGGCAAGTAGCGGGCGCATGTTGCTTGTTCTGACAGAATTGACCGACTCTGGAGCCAGTGGCAGATATCCAGCGCTGCGTTGAGCATGACAAGGGGCAGGACGGGAAAATGATCGAGACTTACAAGGAGTTCACCTTCGAGGCAGCGCACCAGCTGCAGCCTTATTCGGGCCTCCACGGTCATTCGTTCCAGGTCAGCGTCCATCTCGTCGGCGACCCCGACCCGGTCTTTGGCTGGCCGGTCAATTTGTATGAGCTGGAGCAGCAGATAGAGGTCGTGCGGATGATCCTCGACCACAAATATCTCAACGAGATCGAGGGTCTTTCCGTGCCTTCGCTCGAGAATGTCGCACGCTGGATCTGGGACAAACTGGAACCCCAGTTTCCGCAGCTCGATCGCGTGGCGGTTCGCCGGGGCGCGCAAGGTCAGGCCGAGGGAACGGTTTACCACGGACGCGCCCTGCAAAGGGCTCGTGCATAAGCGGACCTGGCTCCTACTCCTCGGGCGGCTTTACCCGGCTACACATAGCCGATCGATTGCAAATCCATGTGCGGCTTGGGCTGCGAATTGAGCAGGCTCATCAGCCGATTCAGGCCGAGTGCGATCTGTGGAAGTGAGTGCGCTGCTCCCAGGCATAGCCTCACTGCATGCGGTGCATGATCGCGCTTCACCGCGAACGCGTCGGCGGTGATCACTCTGACGCCCTCGCGCAGGGCGGTTGCAGAGAATGAGTCCATTCGCCAGGGTTCGGGAAGCTGCAGCCACAGGTGATAGCAGGACGTCGAAGCGTGCTCCGCATAGGGGCCGAGGATCCGGTGGGCGACTTGCTGGCGTTCATGCGCCTGATTGCGGTGCCAGGCGATCAGCTTGTCGGCATAGCCGTTTGCCATCCAGTTGGTCACGATCGCCGCCATGAACGGTGGTGACATCCAGTTGCTCATGGTAACGATCTCCTGGACGGAGCGGCTGAGCTTGGCTGGAACAACCAGGAAGCCGATCCGCAATCCAGGCGCCATGCTTTTTGAGGCGCTGGTGAGATAGATGGTCCGCTCCGGAATGAGGGACGCGACGGGTCGCGGCCTGTTTTCGGCCAGAAAGCCGTAGACATCGTCTTCGATGATCCAGAGACCGTACTCCTCAACGATCGCGGCAATCTCCCGCATCCGTTGCTCGGACATGGTGATCGTTGTCGGGTTCTGCAGGACGGGCATGCAATACAGGGCCTTCGGCCGCTTGGTCTCGCATAGTTCTCGAAGGGCAGCAGGGTTCATGCCTTCTTCGTCCATTTGAACTGCGGCGAGATTGATGCCGAGTTGATGGGCGATGGCCCTCGCGCCCGGATAGGTGAGTTGCTCCGTGGCA
The DNA here is from genome assembly GCF_964252895.1 of Aminobacter sp. LjRoot7. Taxonomy (NCBI): domain Bacteria; kingdom Pseudomonadati; phylum Pseudomonadota; class Alphaproteobacteria; order Hyphomicrobiales; family Phyllobacteriaceae; genus Aminobacter; species Aminobacter sp. LjRoot7. The sequence goes on along the minus strand of NZ_CAXUPX020000009.1, from coordinate 40,135 downwards.
ATCGACTCGCCATGGCCAGCCAGCGCCATCATGCTGATCAGCAGGCCGTGCTGCCCGCCGTTGCAGATGATCACATTGTCCGGATGCGCCCTGATTCCGATGCCCTCAAGCCATTGCGATGCGATGGCGCGATGCGAGATCATGCCTGCGCTGGGCTGATAGGTGAGAAGCGCGTCGAGCGACCCTGATCGTGACAGATCCTTCAGGGTCGACCTGAGGATCTCGTCGGCTTCACCAATGGCGGAAAGATTCAGCCCGAGGTCGATCACCTCCGGCTGAGGCTTCTCCGGCACCACCAGCCGGGTGATGTCGTCGCGATGGTTGTCGAAATCGTTGATGAAGGTGCCACGGCCGACCTCGCCGACGACGAGACCTCGCACTGCAGCCTCTGTGTAAGCTCTCGCAATCGTTCCGACCGTCACGCCCAGCCGATAGGCGAGATCGCGATGTGGCGGCAGCTTCTCGCCAGGCAACAGCTGACCCTCGGCTATTCCGCGTTCCAGCGCATCACAAATCGCCACGTAGATCGGCCCGGTGCCCTTTCTGATCTCCGGCTTCCAGTTCATGCGGCTCTCGCTACTTTGACACCGTGTCAATGAAATAATTGACACCTTCAAGTGCCAGACATACGCTCAAATAACAACAAAAACAAGGGAACATAACTACGTAATCTGAACATATTGAACCAATTGACATGGGTTCAATTGCAGATGAAGGCCGAGTTACACAATGGAGGACAAGATGATTTTGCGTCAGCAGAGACAAAGTGCCCTACGCAGGGTGCTTATATTAGGAACAGCAACCGGAGCATTGGCCTTTGGACCTTCGGCCTATGCCGAAGAAACTCTGAAGATCGGCGCGCTCGGTGTGATGAGCGGGCCGTTTGCCGGCTGGGGTGGCGTCATGTGCCAGACGTTCAAGTCCCGGGCCGGCATGTGGAATGACGACGGTGGCGTGGCGATTGGCGACAAGACCTATAAGATCGAGGTCGTCTGCGTCGACGACAAGGGCGATCCCAAGGGCGCCCAGACCGGTGCCGAAAAGCTGGTGTCAGAAGGTGTCAAATATATCCAGGGGCCGAACACCGACTCCACGGCGGAAAGCGCCAAGACCGTCATGGAAGCGAACGGCACGGTCAACATGCCCTATGCCTTCTCCAAGTCGCTCTACAAGGCGCCGGCGTCGCAGTCGATCCTTGGCATGGTGGCGTCCTACCAGGTTGGCCCGGTCATCTACAAATGGCTGATGGAAAACAAGGGCGTGAAGAAGATCGCCTTTGTTTCCGAAAACAATGCCGATCCGATCAAGCAGCGCGACGAAGGGTCCGCAGGTGCCAAGGCGCTCGGCATGGAGGTCGTTTCCGACCAGGAGACGTACGAGTCCGGCACCACCGATTTCTTCCCGATCCTGACCAAGGTGATCGGCACCTCGCCGGATCACATCGTCCTGTCGGGCGTTTCGCCCTCAGATGTCGGCCCGCTGATCAAGGCGGCGCGCGAACTGGGCTTCACGGGGACCATGAGCACCGAGACCGGACAGGACCCGAAGGCGATCTATGAGGTGGCGGGTGATGCCGCGAACGGCTTCATCGCCGCCGGCGGCGCCAGCACCGAAGCGATCCGCAGCGACTTCATGGTCAAGTTCATCGACCGCTACACCAAGGATTGGGGCGAGTGGAACGATGTCGCAGGCCTCTATGTCTACGGTCCCGAGATCATGATCCAGACGCTGCAGAGCGTCGGACCGAAGGCCCTTGATGACACCGAGGCCTTCAAGGCCGCTCTCGACGGTTTCGTTGGCAAGAACCCGTTCCTCAAGGAAGGCGGCGAGCTGAAATATGTTGGCCGCACCGACTATGGCCAGCCGCGCCAGGTGTCCGTGCCGATCGTCGTGCAGCAGGTCGAAAACGGCGAATACAAGCCGCTGTTCGTCGGAAAACTCCCTGACTGACGAACCCCGGGCGGCGGTCCGCCCCCATGGCCGCCGCCCGCATTTCCCTTCGCATGAGGTCCACATTGCGTGGGCCACGGATGGGCAAAAGAGCCCCGTCCTCGCACAGGAGACTTCGCATGACGCAGGTTATGCTCAATGCACTTGTCGTCGGAACGACCTACGCGCTGATCGCGCTCGGCATCACCATCATCTTCAGCATCATGAAGGTGGTGAATTTCGCCCATGGTCAGCTCTACATGATCGGCGGATTCGTCGTTTACTACTTCAATGTCGTGTTCGGGCTGCCGTTCTGGTTCGGCCTCGTCATGTCCTTCCTGATCGTCGGGCTGCTTGGTGTGGCCATGGAACTGTTCCTGTTCCGACCGGTGATGCTGCGCGTCAAACGTGAGGAGGTGACGATGCTGCTGGCCATGGGCACGGCGGTGTTCCTCGAAAGCCTGGCGCTGATCGTTTTCGGCGAAAAGCAGCGCGGCGTTCCCCCCATTGCCACTGGTGTGATCGACCTGTTCGGCGCGAGATTGCCCACCGGACGCATCGTCGTCATCGTCGTCGCAGCGATGCTGATCGCCGCGCTGATGGCCTTCATCGGTTATACCAAGACCGGCCGGGCGCTCAGGGCGATGGCGCAGGACCGCGAGGCAACGGCCCTTCAGGGCGTGAATCTCAAATGGCTCTCCGCCATGGGCTTCGGCCTTGGTACCGGCCTTGCCGGCCTGTCCGGTGGCCTGCTCGTGGCGATCTTCGCTGTCCACACCGGCGCCGGAACGGCAATCTCGATCAAGGCATTCCTGATGATCATGATCGGCGGCGCGGGCGTGCTCTCCGGCGCCATCCTCGGCGGCTTCGTCCTGGGTTTCCTCGAATCCGTCGGCTATGCGCTGCTGCCGGGCTCGCTGACCTTTCTCATCATCTTCCTGATCGTGATCTGCTTCCTGATCGTGAGGCCGAACGGGATCATGGGTAAGCCCTGGGGCTGAGACGACCATGCAAAAGACAATCTCCATACCAAATGTGAACAACCTGCCGCGAAGCGAGCAGCGAAGCTCCTCGCTCAAGCCCATCGGGCTGGGACTGCTGATCGCGGCTGCCTATTTCGTCGGCGTTCCACTTGCCTTCGGCTCAAACGGCTACCTGCTCAACGTGTTCACCACCATGGCTGCCGTCAGCTTCATCAGCTTCGGCGTCTGGCTGACCTTCGCCATCGGCCGCATCAACCTCGCCCAGGCGGGATTTGCCCTGGTCGGGGCCTATGTCACCGCCATCCTGGTGTCGCGCCTCGGTGTGTCATTCTGGATCTGCCTGCCGCTGTCGGGAGCCGTTGCCGCCCTGCTAGGTGGCCTAATCGGCTGGCCGGTCCTGCGGCTCAAGGGCGTCTACTTCGCCATGATCACGCTCTGCATCACCGAGGCCTGCCGCCTGGCGGCATTGAGCTTTCCGGCCCTCACGCGCGGCGCTCAAGGCATCGTCGATCTTCCACTGCCAGGTGAACTGTCGCTGTTCGGGCTGACCATCATTCCCGCCTTCGAGAAGGGCGCGCGGCTGCCGTTCTTCTACCTCGCCGGCACGCTGATGTTGCTTGGGCTGCTGTTCATGTGGCTGCTCGACACCAGCCGCGTCGGCGCCGTGTTCCGCTCGCTCAGGCAGAACGAGGATCTCGCCTCCAGCCTAGGGATCAACGTCGCCAAGTATCGCGTCGTCGCCTTCATGGTGAGCTGTTTCTATGCCGGCGTCGGCGGCGCCTTCTTCGCCACGCTGCAGCAGAACGTCTATCCCACCACCTTCCAGGTGCTCGATAGCGTCTACTTCATGGTCTACTGCTTCGTCGGCGGCCTGGAATTCGTCGTCGGTCCTTTAGTCGGCGCGCTGGTGATGATGAGCAGCTTCGAATTGCTGCATGAGTTCCAACGCTATCAGACCGTCATCTTCTCCGGCCTGATGATCCTGTGCATCCTTTTGATGCCGAACGGAATCCTGAGTGTCGTCAAGCGCTCCGGCAAGCCGGAGGAGACCGACAATGCTTGAAGTTCGCGGACTGACCAAGATTTTCGGTGGCCTGACGGCGGTGAAGGATCTGAACTTCACGCTGAATGCCGGCGAGATCCTGTCCATCATTGGCCCCAACGGCGCTGGCAAGAGCACCTGCTTCAAGCTGATCGCCTCCTTCCTCAGCCCGACTACCGGGACCGTCCGCTTCAACGGCAAGGACATCACCGGCATCGGACCGCATGCGGTGGCCCGCCACGGCATCGTGCGGACGTTCCAGGAAAACACCAGCTTCCAGGACATGACCGTGCGCGAAGCGGTGCTGCTCGGCTGCCAGAAGGATTGCAAGGCCTCGCTGGCCGGCATGATCTTCCGGTCCCCACGCGCCCGGAAAGACGAGCGGGAGGCTGGCGACTATGCCGATCACGTGCTCGACCTGCTCGGCATGACACACCTTGCCAATACGGTCTCGGCTGCCTTGCCACATGGCATGCTGCGCAATCTCGGCATCGCGGTGGCGCTTGCAGCCAGGCCGAAGCTCATCCTGCTCGACGAGCCGTTTGCCGGCCTGAATTCGGACGAGACCAAGCGTGGGGTCGAGCTGATCCGCAAGATCCGCGACGAGGGCATCACGCCCATCTTGGTCGAACACGACATGACGGCGGTCATGTCAGTCAGCGAGCGCATCGTGGTTGTCAGTTTCGGCAGCAAGATCGCCGAGGGAACGCCGGCGGAGATCCAGCAGAACGAGAAGGTCATCGAGGCCTATCTCGGCGCGGAAGACACGGAGATCGGCCTATGAGCGCGCAATTCTCGATCCGGGATCTCGCTGTCTCCTATGGCAGGGTTCGCGCCGTGAAAGGCGTGTCTCTGACCGCCGGCGAGGGCCAGATCATTTCCCTCATCGGCGCCAACGGCGCCGGCAAGTCCTCCATTCTGCGCGCCATTACGGGTCTGACCGCGCCTGAGAGCGGTGAGATCTGGTTCGACGGCGAGCGCATCGACGGCAAGGGACCAGACCAGATCGTGGCCCGTGGCGTGGCGATGGTACCGGAAGGGCGGCGCATCTTCCCGTTCATGAGCGTGCGCGACAACCTTCTGATGGGCGCCTACCGCCGCAAGGACAGCGCCGGCGTCGCTGCCGATCTCGAGGGCATCCTGACGCGGTTTCCCCGCCTGCGCGAGCGCATCGGCCAGCAGGCCGGAAGCCTGTCCGGCGGCGAGCAGCAGATGGTGGCGATCGGCCGCGCGCTGATGTCCAAGCCGCGGCTGTTGCTGCTCGACGAACCGTCGCTCGGCATCGCGCCGATCATCGTTCGCGAGATCGCCCGCTTCATCACCAGCATCAACCGCGACAATGGCGTCAGCGTCATTCTCGTCGAGCAGAACTCGCGCATGGCGCTCAAGCTCTCCAGCCACTCCTACGTGCTTGAGACAGGCAAGATCGCCTTGTCGGGACCGTCGCATGAGCTGGCCGAGAATGACGACGTGCGGCGCGCCTATCTCGGCGGCTAGGGACAGATCATGAAGATCGAGATCATAAATCCGACGACCACCGCGGCTTTCGCCAGGAAGAACCTCGCGGCCGCACAAGGCGTCGCCGCGCCAGGTACCGAGATCCTGTCAGTGTCGGTCGAGAGCGGACCGCCGTCGATCGAAAGCCACTATGACGAGGCGCTGAGCACGATCGGCATCCTCGAGCGAATTCGTGAAGGCGAGGGGGCCGGCGTCGATGGATATGTCATCGCCTGCTTCGGCGATCCGGGCTATCTCGCCGCCCGCGAGCTCGCACGGGGACCCGTAATCGGTATCGCCGAAGCGGCCTTCCACGTCGCCAGCATCGTGGCGACCCGCTTCTCGGTGGTCACTACGCTCGCCCGCACCAAGATCATCTGCGAGCACCTGCTGCAGGTCCACGGCTTCGAACATCAGTGCCGCAAGGTCCGGGCTTGCGGGCTCGAGGTTCTCGAACTCGAGGAGACCGGCATGGCGGCTTGCCGCGACATCGTCGAGGAATGCCGCCGCGCTGTCGCCGAGGACGATATCGGCGCCATCGTGCTCGGCTGCGCAGGAATGGCCGACCTGGCCACGCATATCCAGGAGCAGATCGGCGTTCCGGTCATCGAAGGTGTCACCGCCGCAACCAAGCTGGTCGAGGGCATCGTCGCCCTGAGGCTAGGCACCAGCAAATTCGGCGATCTCGCCTATCCGCTGCCCAAGCGGCTGAGCGGATCGGTCAAGCATCTTGAAATCGCACCGCGTGACTAGGCCGGCGTCCGTCCGGAACAGGTAGAAAGGATCGAACAATGTCTTACCCCCGCGATATGATCGGCTACGGCAACAGGCCGCCGATGGCCAACTGGCCGAATGGCGCCAAGCTCGCGCTGCAGTTCATCGTCGCCTTCGAGGAGGGTTCCGAGAACTGCGTCCTGCACGGCGATGCTCATTCGGAGAATTTCATCTCCGACATCATCGGCGCGCCGCAGCTTTTCGGCGTGCGCAACATGAACATGGAGTCGCTCTACGAGTACGGCACGCGTGTCGCCTTCTGGCGGGTCTTCGACGAGTTCAAGCAGCGCGGCATCAGCACCACCGTGCTGGCAAACGGCCTGGCGCTGCAACACTACCCCGAGGCCGGCAAGATCATGCATTCCCTCGGCCACGAGATCGCCAGTCATGGCTGGAAATGGATCGACCATCAGTGGATGGGCGAGGACACCGAGCGCGCCCAGATGAAGCTTGCCATCGATACCATCACCCGAGTGACCGGTGAACGGCCGGTCGGTTGGTACACCGGACGCTGCAGCCCCAACACGCTCAAGCTGGTGGTCGAGGAGGGCGGTTTCCTCTACGATTCCGACACCTATGCCGATGACCTGCCCTATTGGGAAAACGTCAACGGCAAGCAGCATCTGCGTATTCCCTACACGCTCGAAGCCAACGACATGCGGTTCGTGGCGGCCGCCGGCTTCAACTCCGGCGACCAGTACTTCACCTATCTCAAGGACACATTCGACGTGCTCTACCGTGAGAGCGACAGGACGCCGCGAATGATGTCCACGGGGCTCCACCTGCGCATCGTCGGCCGCCCCGGGCGCTGGGCTTCGTTCCTGCGCTTCCTCGACTATGTCCAGAAGCACGAAGGTGTCTGGATCTGCCGGCGCGATGAAATCGCCCGCCACTGGCACAAGCACCATGCACCCGAGCGGCAGTAGCGGCACGGGGCACCGGGAAAGCATCATGTCGACATACCTCAACGAAACCGACGCCGGGCGGCGGATCATGCAGCGCTGCGACGAGCTTGGCAGCATCAGCGAGCCAGGTGCCGGCGTGACGCGGCTCTATCTGTCGCCGCAACATCGCACGGCCGCCGAAACTATTGCCGGATGGATGCGCGATGCCGGCATGGACGCGCGTATCGACGAGGCCGGCAACGTCGTCGGCCGCTACCATTCCGACAGCGGCGGCGGGCCCTATCTGGTCACCGGGTCGCATATGGACAGCGTCGTCCATGCCGGTCGCTATGACGGTCCGCTTGGCGTGATCACCTCGCTCGACTGCGTTGCCGTGCTCAACGGCCGCGGCCGCCGCCTGCCGTTCGGTATCGAGGTCGTCGCGTTCGGCGATGAGGAAGGCACCCGGTTCAGGACGACGCTCGCCGGAAGCCGTGCCATATCAGGGCAGTTCGGCGACGACCTCTTCAATGCCAGGGATGCGCAAGGCATCAGCGTCCGCGAGGCGATGATCGAGTTCGGTCTCGACCCCGAGGCCGTCGCCAGGGCCGCTCATCGGCCGGGCGACATGATCGGCTATGTCGAGCTGCACATCGAGCAGGGGCCAGTGCTCCAGGCCGAGGGTTTGTCGGTCGGCGTGGTGACAGCGATCAGCGGCCAGACCCGCGCCGTCGTGACGCTCAAGGGTGCGGCCAACCATGCAGGCACGGTGCCGATGGGCATGCGCAAGGACCCGCTTCTGGCGGCAGCCGAGATCGCGCTGGCGGTCGAGCGCGTCGCCACGGCCCATCCCAATACGGTCGGCACCGTCGGCTTCATCAAGGCGGAGCCTGGACTGATCAATGTCATCCCGGGCGAGGTTTCCTTGACCGTCGATCTGCGCTCGCAGGCCGACGGCATCCGCCACGCTGCCTTCGACGAACTCGGCATGGCTGCCCGGGCCGTCGCGGCAAGGCGCGGGGTGGAGATCGACATCGACAAGATCCTCGATCTCAAGTCCTGCCCGTGCGCGCCCGATTTCGTCGACCGTATCGCGGCCGCCGTTGAAGCGGCCGGAGAGCGCCCTCTGCGCTTGCCCAGCGGTGCCGGCCATGACGGCATGGCGATGAGCGCGATCACCGACATCGGCATGATCTTCGTTCGCTGCAAGGACGGCATCAGCCATTCGCCGGAGGAGTCGGTCACCGCTGCAGACGTTGCAACAGGGGCGGCTGTGCTCCTGCATTTCATCGAGAATTTTCAGGGAAGACCCTAATGGAACCGAACCCTATCGCAAAAAGCCCCGGCCTCGGTTCGGAGCGTCTGCTGGATTACATCCGTTCGCATCGCGACGACCAGGTGCGCATGCTGGCAGAACTGGTCAAGGTGCCGTCCGACAACCCGCCCGGAGATTGCGCAGCGCATGCCGATCGCGCTGCCCAATTGTATGAAGGCCTTGGTTTCATGGTCGAGCGACACAAGGTGCCCGACGCGCTGGTTGCGAGCGTCGGCATGATCAGCGCCACCAATCTGATTGTCCGCCATACGTTTGGCCCCGGTCCGACGATCGCGCTTAATGCGCATGGCGACGTCGTGGCGCCTGGCGAAGGCTGGACCGTTGATCCCTACGGCGCCGAGATCAAGGATGGCTGGATGTACGGTCGGGGCGTGGCAACCTCGAAGTCCGACTTCGTCACCTATGCCTATGCGCTGCTGGCGTTGCGCGCATTGGGCGAGAAGCTGTCGGGCACGATCGAGATCCACCTGACCTACGACGAAGAGGTCGGTGGCGACATCGGCCCGCTCTATTTGCTGCAGCAGGGCTTGACCAAGCCAGACTACGCGATCTGCGCCGGCCTATCCTATGGCGTCGTCACTGCCCACAATGGCTGCCTGCATCTCGATATCGACGTCCGCGGCAAGTCCGCCCACGCAGCGCGGCCCGAAACGGGCATCGACGCGCTCGAGGCGGCAACGCACATCCTGAGCCGGCTCTATTCGCTGCGCTCGGGCTTTTCGGAGCAGCGCTCGTCGGTCGAAGGCATCACAACCCCATCGCTGGTGGTGGGGCTCATTTCGGGTGGCATCAACACCAATGTCGTCCCGGACAAGATCGTGATGCGTGTCGACCGCCGCATGATCCCGGAGGAGAACGGTCCGGAGGTGGCACGCGACCTGATCGCTTTTATCGAGGCGACCGCGCGGGAGATGCCGGGCGTCGAGTGCCATGTCCGGCAACTGATGCTGGCCAACCCGCTGAAGCCGCTCGATGGGCAGGAGCGCCTGGCCGGTGCCTTGCAGAGGCATGCCTCGGACCTCGCCGGCGAACCCGTCCCAACGCATGGGGTGCCGCTCTATACCGATGCGCGGCACTACAGCAACGCCGGCATCCCGACCGTGCTGTACGGTGCCGGCCCACGAACCATGCTCGAGGCCAATGCTCACCGTGCCGACGAGAAACTCAAGATCGATGACCTCGTGCTGGCTACTAATGTCGTGACGCTGGCTCTTTACGACATGCTCACCGGTAACGCCTGACAGCTTGTCGCGCGGAGCGTCCGAAACAAGACGGAGAAGGCGGTCCGTCGATCGCCTCCCTGTCGGCCGTGGTACGCAGCGCAGCTGTCCACGAGCACTCCTCGCTTGCGTGGCTTGACTGCAGAGCCACGTTGCCTTTCCCGAGCTGTCAGGATATCTCTATGGGACTGGAAACAGTGGCGTTTCCCAAATCTCCCCAAGCAGACTCCGCCCGGCTCGCGCCGATGACCGGGTAGTATTCTATCGACCTGATCAATAGGTGGCTTGTATCGCATGGCGAATGGTGACTGGCGGATTGGCGTCCTGTTTTCCAATAGCGGAGTGACCGCTGCGGCCGAGACGGCCGAGGCGAACGCAACGCGCCTTGCGATCGAGGAGATCAATGCAGCCGGTGGCGTTCGCGGGCGCCTGATAAGCGCGGTCTTTTACGATCCGGAATGTTCGGCCAAGAAATACCAGGAGCTTGCCGTTCGCCTGCTCTCCGAAGACGGCATCAAGATCATCTTCGGATGCTATATGTCGTCGGCGCGAAAAGCCGTGATGCCGGAAATCGAGGCCTATCGCGGCATGCTGTTTTACCCGACCTTCTATGAAGGGTTCGAGTATTCGACGCGCTGCTTCTATACCGGTTCGTCGTCGAACCAGAACGCGGTTCAGCTCGCGCGCTACCTGATCGAGAACTACGGCACGCGTTTCCTGCTGGTCGGCTCGAACTACGTATTCCCCTACGAATACAACCGCGTCGTCATGGACCTGGTAATGAGAGCCAAGGGGACCATTCTCGACGAGCTCTATGTGCCCGTCGAACCGGTGCGCAAGGACTTCAACCGTGTCATCAAGCAGATCGCCAAGCTGAAACCCGACATCGTGGTGTCGACGGTTGTCGGCACCGGCGCGGTCATGCTCTACGAAGCCTACAAGGAAGCTGGCTTCGACGTTGCGACAATGCCGATTGCCAGCCTGACGACCACCGAAGCGGAAGTCGCCGAGATGGCGCCTGATATAGCGGCGGGACACCTGACCTCGGCGTCGTTCTTCGAGACGCTCGACACGCCGCACGCGCGGCGCTTCGTTTCTGCCTATAAGCAACGGTTTGGCGCCGATGCGCCTGTAACGGCGGGCGCTGAGGCCGCTTATTTCCAGGTTCATCTCTACGCCAAGGCGCTGGAGCTGGCTGGCACGGACGAGCCGGAAGCGCTGGCCAAGCATCTCGCCGGGCTGGAGTTCGAAGCGCCGCAAGGGCGGATACGCATTGACCCCGACAACCACCACACCGAATTGTGGTCGCGTATCGGGCGGGTTAACGACGAAGGCAAGTTCGACATCATCTGGCAATCCGAGACGAGGATCCGGCCCGATCCCTATTTCGTCACGGCGTCATTCGATGATTGGATGAGCAAACCCCATCAGCTGAAACGCAAGGCTTAGCGGATCGTTTTCGGTGGCAACCAGCATTCTCCAGGACCTGAAGGGCTTGCGCGTCCAAGTCATACACCCGCCGGACCAGGCGGGACTGGCTCTGGTCGAGCATCTCAGGCGCATCGGCTGCAGCTGCGAGACGACCTGGCCTCTGCCCGATGCGATCAATCCGTCGGCGGTGGTGGTGCTGGTTTCGATCGAGCAGGAGAACCGCGACAAGATCCTGAGCCTGTTCCGGCCGGTTGAACCGTCGGATCCGGCCCTGGTGGCTGTGGTGACCTATGAAGATCCAAGCACGCTGCAGGTGGTGCTGGAATGCGGGGCGCTTGCGGTCATCGAGCGGCCGATCCGCCCGTTTGGCCTGCTCACCAATCTGACCATCGCGCGCGCGCTCTGGCTTGAGCGGCAGAATGCCAGCAAACGCATCCGCAAGCTGGAGCGGAAGCTGGCCGGTAACAACCGTATCCTGCGCGCAAAGAACATTCTGATGGAAACGCAAGGGCTTAGCGAGCAGGATGCGTATGAAAATATCCGCCGGCAAGCGATGGCGAAGCGCGTGCCGATGGATGATCTGGCGAGCGCGATCATCAACGCGCATGAGCTCTTGACGTTCAAGGACATGCGTGACTAATATGAAAAATAATTGACGCCGGGTGAACCTCGGATGTCGATACGGTGTGAGACAATGTGGTCGGCACCGAGTGGCTATGTAGCCCGCAAGCTCCTTGTCGGAGTTGGCGGGCTTTTTTGTTTTTCGGCTTCCGACAAGGCCGTTGGCAGCCGTTGGTTCGATCTCTGCAGCACTTCTTGACGCTCGTTGGTCAGCGCGTGCGAGCGCGTGTGCGGCATCGTTTTGTCTAGCGTTTGGAAGCATGCTGCGCCGCTTGTGAAAGGATTCGTTCCGTAACGTTGCAAGAGAAAAGAAAAATTAGGAAATAGGATTTCGAAATTCTGCATCGATGCTGGTGCGGGTAATAGTATTGATGCGTTAGTATATCTAGCAAATAGAAAATATACTTATAGATGTATTGACTATCAGGAGTTTCTAATTAAGCGTGCCGTTGGTCGCGAATGGGGCGGCTTCACAAAAATCAAACGCACAAAGATGCGAACAGGAGGACCTATGAAGAACCATGATCGGCGTACGTTTCTGAAAGCGTCGGGCCTCACGGCCATCGGACTGGCAGCTCCTTCGATCCTGCGTCTCGGCGACAAGGCCTGGGCAGCGGACGAGATCCCCGTCGGCATCATGTATTCGCTGACCGGGACCACGGCGATCGTCGAGAAATCGATGAACCAGTGCGCCCAGATGGCAATTGACGAAATCAATGCCAAGGGCGGTGTTCTTGGCCGCAAGCTGCGCGCGATCATCGAAGATCCGGCGTCCGAGCCGCGCATCTACAGTGAAAAGGCCCGCAAGCTCACGATCGAGGACCAGGTTCCGGTGATCTTCGGCTGCTACACCACGGCCAGCCGCAAGGCTGTCCTGCCGGTCGTCGAGCGGCGCAAGGGCTTGCTCGTCTGGCCGACCTGGTATGAAGGCGAGGAGTGCTCCAAGAACGTGCTCTATGCTGGCTCGGCCGTGCCCAATCAGCAGTTGGAAAATTCGCTGCCCTGGCTGCAGAAGAGCCTAGGCAAGAACAAGGTGTTCATCGTCGGCTCCGACTATGCGTTCCCGCGCGGAATGGCCAAGACATCGAAGACGATCTGCGAAAAGATCGGCATGCAGGTGGTCGGCGACGAATACCTGCCGCTCGGTCACACCGAGTGGGCGTCGATGGTTTCCAAGATCGGATCGAGCGGCGCCGACGTGATTTTCTCCAATGTGGTGGGCGACTCGATCGTCGCCTTCTACCGGGAGCTGCGCAACCAGGGCTACGACTTCGACAAGCTGCCGCTCTGCGCCTCGACGACGACGGAAGTCGAGATCAAGGCGATGGGCCCGGAATACGCGCTCGGAAGCTATGTTTCGCTGCCCTATTTCCAGACCGTCGACACGCCACAGAACAAGGTGTTCGTCGAAGCGTTCAAGGCCTATGCCGGCGCCGATGCAGTGACCCACGCCGCGATGGAGGCGGTCTATATCGGCGTCAACATGTGGGCGATGGCCGCGGAAAAGGCAGGCGACCTGGCGCCTGATGCGATCGTGGCAAATGCCGGCGGGCTGTCTTTCGACGCACCCCAAGGCAAGGTCACCATCGACCCCGACAACCTGCACAGCTACCTGACGCCGCGCATCGGCAAGACCCGCGCCGACGGCCTGCTCGACATCGTCGACCAGTACGCCGAACCGCTGGTGCCGCTGCCTTACTCCAGCGTCGGCGAGACGGCGGACAAGCGCGTCTGCACGACGAGCGGGGCAACGCTCTAGTCCCGAACTGCCAGCTGTGCCGGCGCGGAATCCATGCCGGCACGCCCCCGACCAACGCGGATGGAAGCGGCATGGAAACTTTTGTCATTGGCCTGAGCATTGCATCGATATTGTTCATGGTCGCCCTCGGCCTGGCGATTATCTACGGCACCATGAACGTCATCAACCTCGCCCATGGCGAGATGGTGATGATCGGCGCCTACACCACGGTGCTGGCAACCAAGCATCTCGGCTTCAACATCTATCTCTGCCTGCCGCTGGCGTTCCTGGTGACGGCGACATTCGGGCTGATCATCGAGCGTACCGTCGTGCGCAGGCTCTACGGCCGGCTGCTCGACACCTTGCTGGCGACTTGGGGTATCGCGCTCATCCTGCAGCAGCTGATCCGCATCCATTTCGGGCTCGGCCTGTTCGGAATCGAGATCGATGGTTTGGGTTCCGACCTGCAGAACGTCCCGGTTCCTGCTGAACTGCAGCAGGCCATTCAACTGTTCGGCGCCAACATCCCGGTCTACAGGGCCTTCGTCTTCGTCACCGCGCTGGCGCTTGGCGCCATCACTTGGCTCGTGATGTACAAGACGCGCTTCGGCAGCCAGTTGCGCGCCGTTTCGGTTGCGCGGAACACCGCAGCTGCCTGCGGCATCAACGACAAGCGCGTCAACATGCTGGCCTTCGCCTACGGCTCCGGCCTCGCCGGCATTGCCGGTGTTCTGGTGTCGGGGTTCAAGACCGTGTCGCCCGACATGGGCACGCCCTATGTGGTCGACGCGTTCCTTGTAGTCGTCGCCGGCGGCGTCGGCCATCTGCTCGGCACCTTCGCCTCGGCCGGCATTCTCGGCGAAGTCCAGAGCTTCGTCGCCACATGGGCAAACGACGTCTACGGACGCACCGTCCTGTTTGCCGTCGTGATCTTCATTCTCCTGTTCAAGCCTCAAGGCCTCTTCGTCACCAAGAGCCGCTGAGCTTGGCCGCAACATGGACGAGCGCATGACTTACCGCACCGCTTCCATCATCGCCTACATCGTCTTCTTCGCCGTTGTGCTTGCGCTTCCGCTGGTGCTCAACAGCTTTTGGACCAACCGCGTCGCGATCTATCTGGTCTATTCGATCTGCGCGATCGGCATCAGCATGTCGTGGGGCTATGCCGGCATACTCAGCCTCGGCCAGGGCCTGTTCTTCGGCATGGGCGCCTACATGCTGGCGATGTCGCTGACCCTCGCCGTGCCGGAAAACAATCCGGTGCCGCAGCTGATGCTGCTCAACATGGAGCCCAATGCGGTTCGCGATCTTTGCTGTGTCACCACAGGCTCGTTCCTGTGGATTCCGTTCCGGTCAATTGCTGTCGGCATGATCGCGGGCATCGTCGTACCCTGCGTCCTGGCCGCCGGCATCGGCTACGTCATGTTCAAGCGGCGCACGACCGGCGTCTATGTCAGCATCATCACGCTGGCCTTCGCGCTGATTGGCCAATTGCTGATCATCAACAACCAGCCGCTGACCGGCGGCTTCAACGGCCTGGCCGACTTGGCCCTTCTGGAGATCGGCGGCTTCGAATTCGACCCTTACGGACCGAGCGCCTACTACGCCGTTGCGCTGACGCTGATCGCGGTGATCCTGCTCGCCCGCTACATGCTGACGGGGCGTATCGGCCAAGTCCTGAAGGCCATTCGCGAGGACGAGGCGCGTGCCCGCTATCTCGGCTACGACGTCGAGAACTACAAACTCTTCATCTTCTGCGTCTCGGCCGGCGTCGCTGGCCTGGCGGGAATGCTGTTCACGCTCACCTCGGAATTCGCCACGCCGTCGCTGATGGCAACGTCGCTCAGCATCTCGATGGTGATCTGGGCGGCAACCGGCGGCCGTGCGTCGCTGCTCGGGGCCTGCATCGGTGCGCTGATCGTCAACTTCGTCGGCTCGCTCGCCAGCGAAAGCGCGACTTTCCAGCCGGTGTGGCCCATCATCCTGGGGCTGCTTTTCGTCGTCGTCGTGCTGTTCATGCCGAACGGCATAGCCGGGATCTTCAAGGCGTTCATCGATCGTCCCGGCAAGGCTGAACGCCTCGGTGGAGCCAAGCTCGCCGGCAAGACCGAGCGCTCCGACAAGGCCGAGCTTCTCGTCAAGTCTGAACTGTCGGCAAGGGAGGCGTGACCATGAATGCCGTTCATAGGCAATCCCAGGCCGGCGCCGTATCGACGGCGCCGATCCTGCGGACACAAAACCTTACCGTACGCTTCGACGAGTTTCCTGCCGTGCGCGAGGTCGACCTGTCGATTGCCGACGGCGAACTCAGGGTGATCATCGGCGCCAATGGCGCCGGCAAGTCGACGCTGCTCGACCTCCTGTGCGGCAAGACGCTGCCGTCCGAAGGCGAGATCTGGCTGCGCGACCGTAACATCACAGGCATCGGCGAGGCGGCCATCGCCCGCAGCGGCGTCGGCCGCAAGTTCCAGACGCCGACTGTGTTCAAGGACATGACAGTGCTGGAAAACCTGCAGGTGGCAAGTAACCGCCGGGTGCGCGTCTTCGAAAACCTGTTCGAGCGGGTGAAAGGGAGGCCGAGCGACAAGGAGGTCGCGGTTGCCGAGCGCACAGGGCTTCTCGGCTCGATGAAGCGCAAGGCCTCGGAACTGTCACATGGCCAGTTGCAATGGCTCGAACTGGCGATGGTGCTGAGCCAGGAACCCAAGATTATCCTGCTTGACGAACCGGCTGCCGGCATGACCGCGGCCGAGACCGACAAGACGGCGGAGTTGCTGCTCGATCTCGCCGGCGGCCACACGGTTCTGGTGATCGAGCACGACATGGCATTCGTCCGCCGCATCTGTCGCACCATCACCGTGATGCACCAAGGGGCGGTGCTCGCCGAGGGAACCGCGGAGGAGATCGAACGCAATCCCGCAGTGATCGAGGCCTATCTAGGATCGGCGACGCTCAGCCATGCTTAAGTTCAAAGACCTCAACGCGTTCTACGGAACCAGCCACATCATTCACGATCTCAACCTCGAAATCCGCGAGGGCGAGGTCTTTTGCATCATGGGCCGCAACGGCGTCGGCAAGACGACGCTGCTGCGTAGCCTGCTCGGCATCGACGTGCAGACCAAAGGCACCATCGAGTTCGAAGGCGCCGACATCAGCGGCGACCTGACCTACCAGCGGGCGCGGCGCGGCATCGGCTATGTGCCGCAAGGCCGCGAGATCGTGCCCGGGCTCAGCGTGCTCGACAACATCCTGCTCGGCTGCAACGCGCGCGCCGATGGCCAGACCTCGGTGCCGCCATTGGTCTGGACGCTGTTTCCATTCCTGAAGGACCACCTCCACCGGCGCGGCACCAACCTCTCGGGCGGACAGCAGCAGCAGCTGGCGATTGCCCGCGCATTGGCAACCGACCCCAGTATCCTGGTTCTCGACGAGCCGACCGAGGGCATCCAGCCCAACATCGTCGAGCATATCGAAGAGGCGATTGTGTCGCTCAACCGGGACCATGGCCTGACCATCATCCTCGTCGAGCAAAAGATACGCTTCGCCCGAACCGCCGCGCACCGCTTCGCCATTCTCGAGAAGGGACAGATCGCGGCGGCCGGCGACACCACCGAACTCAGCAATGAACTGATCCACAAGCATATGGGCCTGTAACCGCGCGAGCGGCCAAAGGCCCGAACGTCAAGCGCAGAAAGGAATGTCGAGATGCTTCGAGTTGAGAGCGTTGTCGGGAGCCGAAACGATCCCGGTCTGCATGAAGCGATCCATCATCTCGAACATCACCACGCCGTGGAGTTCGTGACGGTGGCTGTCGGCGATCTCGACCGTCGGCGGCTGATGGCGAGGACCGACAAGGGTGAGGAAGTGGCGATCACATTGCCGCGGGACCAGAAACTTCATGACGGCGCGGTGCTGGTGCTCGACGATCATCGCGCGGTGATCGTTCGCGCCGGCGAGCAGCGCTGGCTGAGGTTCAGCCCGCGCTCGGCCAGCGACGCGCTGGAGCTCGGCTATCACGCCGGCAATCTGCACTGGCGTGTCCGCTTCGACGGCGAGGATCTGCTGGTCGCCCAGGATGGACCTGCGTCGGCCTATGCCGCGCGCATCGATCCGCTCATCTCGGGCGGTCGCGTCGCCATGAGCGAGGTGACCGAATGAGCTTTTCGGCGGCAAATCTGCTCGTTGCCCTGCAGCACGCCGACGGGCAATTTCCTTCAGGTGGATTTGCCTTTTCGCAAGGGCTGGAGGCGTCGTCCTCGCTTGCCGGGAAACTGGGCGCGTTCGACTTCGCCGGTTTCGTCGACACCCAGATCCGGCATCGTTGGGCCGATGCGGATCGTGTCGCGCTGGTCCGGGCTTTTCGACTTGCCGGAGATCTTGAAGCGCTGGCCGAGTTGGACCGTGAGGTCGAGGCGTCGACTTTCGTGGAGGGGTTACGGTCGGGCTCGCGCCGCAACGGCACGGCTCTCCTGACCACCCACGGGCGCCTGGGAACCAAGGGAGCAGCAGCTTACCGCGCGATGGTTCGCAATGGTCGGGCCTCCGGCCACTTGGCTGTCGTCCAGGGTCTGGTGTGGCAAGCGATCGGCCTCGATGAGGCGACGGCCGTTGCGATCGGTGGCTACCAGATGGTCGCCTCGCTGGCGACGGCCGCTGTGCGGCTCGGCTTGATCGGCGCCATCGACGCGCAGGCCTCGATTGCCCGGGCGCTGCCTGAGATCGAGGCGGCAGGTTGCAGGCCCGTTGCCGACGATCAAGCGCTGCGTTCGTTCACGCCGCTCTGTGAGATCGCGGTCGCCATGCACGGCGCTTCGGGCCAGCGCCTGTTTTCGAATTAAGGAGTGCACACGATGCTGCTGACGCCGACCGAACTTGAACGATTGACCATCTATACGGCGGCCGAGCTGGCACGCAAACGCCGGGCCAAAGGCTTGCTGCTTAATTATCCCGAGGCCGTTGCCATCATCTCCGACGAGATACTCGAAGGCGCAAGAGAAGGGCGCTCGGTCGCCGAGATGATGTCGTTCGGCTCCGCAATCCTGACCCAGGCCGACGTCATGCCAGGCGTGGCGGCTATGCTGCCGATGCTGCAGATCGAGGCGACGTTCCGAGACGGCACCAAGCTGGTCACCGTGCATGAGCCGCTACGCCCGGCCGCAGGCGCTGTTGCCGACGATGTCGAACCCGGCGCGATCATCACCGAGGAAGGCGATATCGAACTCAACGCCGGCCGCCGCAAGCTGACGCTCAAGGTCGTCAACACCGGCGATCGCCCGGTGCAGATCGGCAGCCATTACCACTTCTTCGAGGTCAACAAGGCGCTCGACTTCGACCGTGCGGCTGCCTTCGGCATGCGCCTCGACATCGCTGCCGGCACCGCCGTGCGCTTCGAGCCGGGACAGGAGAAGGATGTTCCGCTCACCACATTCGGCGGGCAGCAGCTGCTTTCGGGCCTCAACGGGCTGTCGAACGGCCAGACCAACGATGCAGCGGTGAAGGCCGCTGCCCTTGATAACGCCCGCGCCCGCGGCTTTCGCGGCGCCTGAGGGGAGGAACGATCATGGCAACCTTGTCACGCCGCGACTATGCGGCGATGTACGGCCCGACCACCGGTGACGGCTTCCGTCTCGGCGACACCTCGCTCGTCGCCGTCGTTGAAAAGGACTTCGCCGTCTATGGCGACGAGTGCCTGCATGGCGGCGGCAAGACGCTGCGCGATGGTGCCGGCCTTGCCGCTGGCGTCACCAGCGCCGAGGGTGCGCTCGACTTCCTGTTGTGCAACGTGACGGTGATCGATGCCGTCGTCGGCATCGTCAAGGGCGATCTCGGCATTCGCGACGGCAAGATCGTCGGCATCGGCAAGGCCGGAAACCCGGCGATCATGGACGGAGTCGACCCGCGCCTCATCGTCTCGGCGGCGACCACGGTGCGCGACTGCGAAGGGTTGATCGCAACGGCCGGCGCGCTCGACGTGCATGTCCACTTCGACAGTGCACAGCTCTGCGACCACGCGATCGCCTCCGGCATCACGACAATGCTCGGCGGTTCTTTGGGTCCGATCACGGTCGGCATCGACTGCGGCGGTCCGTTCAACGTCGGCAAGATGCTGCAGGCTGCCGAGCACTGGCCGATCAATTTCGGCTTCCTCGGTCGCGGCAATTCGCACAGACCAGCCTCGCTGGTCGAGCAGATCGAGACGGGCTGCCTCGGCCTCAAGCTGCATGAGGATTGGGGCACCATGCCGGCCTCGATCGACACCTGCCTGACGGTTGCCGACGAACTCGATTTCCCGGTCCAGATCCATACCGACACGCTGAACGAATCCGGTTTCCTCGAGGATACGCTTGCGGCCATCAATGGCCGCACCATCCATATGTACCACACGGAGGGTGCCGGCGGCGGCCATGCGCCCGACATCATCAGCGTCGCCGGCGTGCCGTGGTGCCTGCCGTCCTCGACCAACCCGACCAATCCCTACACGATCAATACCTTCGACGAACATCTCGACATGACGATGGTGTGCCACCACCTCAACCCGGCCATTCCAGAGGATGTCGCCTTCGCCGAAAGCCGCATCCGCGCCCAGACCATCGCCGCCGAGGACATCTTGCACGACATTGGCGCGATCTCGATGCTCGGCTCCGACAGCCAGGGCATGGGCCGCATCAACGAGGTGATCTGCCGCACCTGGCAACTCGCCGACAAGATGAAGAAGCAGCGCGGCCGCCTGCCCGAAGAGACCACGCGCTTCGGCGACAATGAACGCATCAAGCGCTACGTCGCCAAATACACCATCAACGCGGCCCGCACCTTCGGCATCGCGGAGCATGTCGGTTCGCTCGAAGACGGCAAGATGGCAGACATCGTGATCTGGCGGCCGGCCTTCTTCGGCATCAAACCGGAACTCGTCATCAAAGGTGGCTTCATCGCCTGGGGCGCCATGGGTGACAGCGCTGCCTCGCTGATGACCTGCGAGCCGCTGCTCCTGCGGCCGCAATGGGGCGCCTTCGGCCGCGCCAAGCAGGCGCTGTCGGCCTGCTTCGTCAATCCGCTCGCCATCGACAGGGGCCTTGCCGCGACGCTCGACCTGAAGAAGGCGTTGCTGCCCTCGCGCGGCAATCGTGCCCTGTCGAAGAAGGACATGCTGCACAACGACGCCTGCCCCAATATCCGCGTCGATCCGCAGACCTTCGACGTTTTCGTCGATGGCGAATTGGCCACCTGCGAGCCGGCTTATGAACTGCCGCTGACCCAACGCTACATGCTGAGGTGACATCATGGACACCAGGACGTCTTTCCATTCGCCTGCACAGTCGCGTGTCGGAGCCGCCCGCATCGGCATTGGCGGTCCCGTCGGCTCAGGCAAGACCGCGCTTATCGAACGGCTGATCCCGGCTTTCGCGGCGCGCGGCGTGTCGCTGGCAATCGTCACCAACGATTTGGTGACGGCGGAGGACGCCGAACGTATCCGCCGCTCGGGTCTGATCGACCCGGCGCGTGTGGCGGCGGTCGAGGCGGGCGCCTGCCCGCACACCGTCATTCGCGAGGATCCCACCCTCAACATCGCCGCCGCCGATGATCTGGAAGCCTTGTTTCCGGATGTCGAGCTGATCCTGATCGAAAGCGGCGGCGACAATCTCGCCTCGACCTTCTCGCTCGACCTCGTCGACTGGTGGATGTTCGTCATCGACGTTGCCGGTGGAGACGACATTCCGCGCAAGAACGGTCCTGGCGTCCTCAAATGCGACCTGCTGGTCGTCAACAAGATCGATCTTGCCCCTTACGTAGGTGTCGACCTTGCGGCGATGGCCGCGCAGTCCGCTACTGCGCGCGCTGGCCGACCGATGGCCCTCACCAATTGCCGCAGCAATGATGGGATCGACGCGATCGCCGACCGCATCGTCTCCGACGTGTTGTTCAGATGACGAGCCATTGGCCCCAACCGCCTACATCTCGCCTGCCGGCACAGCCGCGCCAGGCCGGGGCAAGAAGTGGCCGCTTCGAGCTTGCGCTGGCCCGCCACGGCGCGCGCACGCATATCGGACGCCAGTACGTCTCTTATCCTTTCCACATGACGCGGCCGTTTGCGCTCGATGCTGCCATCCCATCGCTGCTCACCGTCTACCAGCAGTCTTCTTCGGGCGGCCTCTATCGCGATGATAGGCTTTCGACCCGCCTTGACGTCGGGGCGGGTGCTGCCGGCCATGTCACCACACAGGCCGCCACAGTCGTTCACGACTGCCATGGCCAGCCGGCCCGTCAGACGACCGAGATCGTCCTGGAGGAGGGAGCGTTCCTGGCGTTGACGCCTGATCCGCTGGTGCTGTTTCCGGGCGCCGCCTGCGTGAGCATCACCCAGGCCAGGCTTGCGTCGGGCGCGGTGCTGCTGTTGTCCGACGCTTTCGCTTTGCACGACCACGAAGGACGTGGCCGTCCGTTCGAGCGGCTGGAGGCGAAGGTCGACATTCGCGACGCCGACGGGCGGCTGCTCGTACGCGACAATCTCGACGTCGCAGGAGTGGACCTCGCCGGCCCGGCTTCGCCCATCGGCGGCTGGAAGGTCGTGACGAACTTCATGCTTTTAGGTGCGCCCGATCGGCTTCCCACGGTCGATGAGCTTGCCACCCTCGGCCGGCCGGAGCGTCAGCTTGCCGGCATCACGGCGCTCCCTAACGGAGCAGGCTGGGGCGTGCGGTGCCTGGCTGCCGACGCGATCGCCGCACGCGGCATTGCCGAAAGCCTGTTCGTGCTCGCCGTTGCAGCAGCCTTTGGCCAGCAACCCGTGGCGCGACGCAAATGACGGCCCGTATCTTGCTATCGTCGATGAAAGGAACAAGACAATGAACTCCAGATTTCTCGCAAGGACAGCGGCACTGGCCGCCTTCGCACTGGCGCCCAGTTTCGCCAGCGCCCATACCGGCCTCGGCCATGTCGAAGGCTTCGCCCACGGCTTTGCCCATCCGCTCGGCGGGCTCGACCATGTGCTCGCCATGGTGATGGTTGGCCTGTTCGCCGCTCAGCTTGGCGGGCGCGCCCGCTGGCTCGTCCCGGCAAGCTTCGTGTCCGTGATGGTTCTGGGTGGCGCACTCGGCCTCGCTAGTGTTGCCGTGCCGTTCGTCGAACTCGGCATCGGCCTGTCGATCGTCGTTCTCGGCGGCGTTGTCGCCTTCAACCTGCGCGCCGGAGTAGCGGCCGCCATGGCGCTGGTCGGCTTCTTTGCGGTCTTCCACGGTTATGCCCATGGCGCCGAGATGCCTGAGAGCGCCAGCGGCCTGGCCTATGGTGCTGGCTTCGTGCTGGCGACGGCGATGTTGCACGCGGCCGGACTTGGCTTCGGTCTGGCTCTTGAGGGCAAGGCGGGCACAAGCGGGGCAGTTGTCGTCCGTTCGCTCGGCATGCTGGCAGCGGTAACCGGCATCGGAGTGGTGACCGGCCTCGTTTGACCGGCCGTTTTGCTGCCAGCCTAGCGGCAAACAATGACCGACGGAGGGTGCCAGGATGAATGCGACAGTTCCCCTACATCAGACCCGCCCCACGGGGTTACCTCCAAGGACCGGGCCTTGCATGAACAGGAAAACCACGCAGGCTTCGTTGCAACAGGACCCGCACGCCGTGCGTGTCCCTGGGGAGAACGAGCTGCAGGCGGCAATCGGCAGAGAAGTGCGGGCCTGTCGCAAACGTCACGGCATGACGGCAACCGAGCTTGCAGGTGCCGCAAACATCTCGGTCGGCATGATGTCGAAGATCGAAAACGGCGTCATTTCGGCGTCGCTGACCACGCTGCAAGCCTTATCCCAGGCACTTGGCGTGCCGATGACCGCGTTGCTCAGAAGCTTCGAGGAAGAGCGCAGCGCGGTCTTCGTCCGGGCCGGAACCGGGCTCGAGGTCGAGCGGCGTGGCACCCGCGCCGGTCATCACTACAACCTGCTCGGCTACATCGGCTCCGCGTCCAGCGCGGTCTCGGTCGAGCCCTACCTCATCACCCTGACCAGCCACACCGACGTCTTCCCGCTGTTCCAGCATGCGGGCATGGAATTCCTATACCTGCTTGAAGGCGAGATCACCTATCGCCACGGCTCGACGCTCTACCACATGGCACCCGGCGACAGCCTGTTCTTTGAAGCCGACACCCCGCACGGCCCCGAGCAGCTGACAAAGTTGCCGATAAGGTTTTTGTCGATCATCTCTTACCCGCAGGGCGGGGAAGACTGACTTGCCACATGGCCGGCTTGGAAGGTCACCTTACCGAGCCTGCGCCTGCACCACCGTTACCGCGATCATGTGGAAGGCATCCTCCGCGGTGCAGCCGCGGGAGAGGTCGTTTGCCGGCTTGGCGAGGCCCTGGAGGATCGGGCCGATGGCGTCGGCGCCGCCGATGCGCTGGGCGATCTTGTAGCCGATGTTGGCGGCGTCGAGATTGGGAAAGACGAAGACATTGGCTTCGCCATGCAGCGCCGAATTGGGCGCCTTGGAGGCGCTGACGGCTTCGACGAAAGCGGTGTCGAACTGCAACTCGCCATCGATGACGAGTTCGGGATCGGCGGCGTGCGCGAGGCGGGTTGCCTCGACCACCTTCGAGACGCGCTCGTGAGCGGCACTGCCATTGGTCGAGAACGACAGCATCGCGACCTTCGCCGGCGCGCCGGCGAGCGCCTGGTAGGAGCGGGCAGACATGCGGGCGATGTCGGCGAGGCCGGCGGCATCGGGGTCGACCACAAGACCGCAGTCGGCGAAGACGAAAGCGCCCTTCTTGGCGTGATGGGGTTGGCACAGCATCATCAGGAAGAAGCTCGACACCAGCCCGACGCCGGGGGCGCGGCCGATCGTCTGCAGGGCGGCACGCACGGTGTCGGCGGTGGTGGCGACGGCGCCGCCGACAGTGCCGTCGGCCTCGCCTTCGCGCACCATCATTGCTGCAAAGACGAGCGGCGAGCGCAGCGCTTCTATTGCTGCCGCTTCGTCAACACCCTTGGCTTTGCGGAGTTCGAAATAGGCACCGGCGAGGCGTGCTGCCAGCGGCGAGGAAGCGGGGTCTTCGATGAGGAGACCCAACTGGCTCGCGTCTTCGCCCGCCAGTGCCTGTTCGATGACGCGGGGGTTGCCGATCAGCGTGATCTCGGCGATGCCTTCACGCCTGGCCCGGATCGCGGCCTCGACGATGCGCGGGTCCTCGCCCTCGGGGAGAACGATGTGTTTGGGCGCCTGTCTTGCCGTTGCGAGGATGCGTTCCAGCGGTTTCATCAGGCGTGCCCCAGATAATAGATGCCGGCGAGGATGAAGAGGCCGATGAAGATGGTTTCGGCGACGATGAGGGCGACCGCATCGCCGCCGACGTCGAGCACGCGGCGCAATGAGGTCTTCATTCCGACAGCGACGATGCCGGCGAGCAGGGCCCAGCGCGAGGCTTCCATGCCGACCTTCGACACCGCTTCAGGTATGAGACCGAAGGAGTTGATGGCGGCGAGGATGAGGAAGGCGATGACGAAGCCGGGCAGCAGCGGCGGGCGCTTGCCGGTCTCGCCGACGGAGCCGACATTGCGGGTGGCGAGCGAGAAGATCAGCACGACAGGTGCCAGCATGGTGACACGGATGAGCTTGACCAGCGTCGCCGTTTCACCCGCCTCTGGTGAGACCGAGAAACCGGCGCCGACAACCTGGGCGACGTCGTGGATGGTGCCACCGAAGAAGATGCCGGTGGCACGCGCGTCGAGGCCGATGGCCTGGGCGATCATCGGATAAAAGATCATGGCGAGTGTCGACAGCACCGTCACCGACAGCACGGTGAAGATCAGGTTACGCTCGGAGAACTCATTCTTGGGCAGCACTGCGGCGATCGCCATGGCAGCGGAGGCGCCGCAAATCGCGACCGAGCCGCTGGTGATGAGGGCAAGGCGCCAGCCGCGGCCGAGCAGTTTGGCGGCGGCGAGGCCGAACAGGATGGTCGCGGCGATCGCGGCTACCAGGAGCAGGATGGTGCTGGCGCCGAGCCCGATCAGCAAGTCGACGCTGATACGCATGCCGAGCAGGGCAACGCCGATGCGCAGCACCTTCTTGGCGCAGAAGTCGATGCCGGCGACGCAGCGTCCTTCCTCCGACAGGAAGTGGAAAGCGATGCCGAGCAGCAGGGCCATCAGCATCGCCGGCGCGCCGTAATGATCGGAGAGGAACTGTGCCGCGATCGCCACCGCACCGGTGACGGCGAGGCCAGGCCAGTAGACCTGCACCACCGAAGGCAGGCCATTGAAGCGTTGTGTCGCAGCGGCGGTGTTCATTCAGCTCATTCCCGGATCACGAAGTTTTGGCGGTCCGCCTGCCCGGCGAACCGCGCAGGCGGTCTTGTTGCGAAGTCAGGCGCGCTGCTGCGGGCGCATGTCGGCGCGGTCGATGCCAGCCACCGGAACCGGCTTCTTCATCGCGTCGCGGCGGAAAGGCTCGCCCAGCTCTTGGTTGAGGATGACCTCGACGAAGGTGGTAATGCCCTTGGCCTGGTCGTCGATCGCCTTGGCCAGCGCCTCGGTGAGCTTGGCCGTGGTGTCGACGACGACGCCCTTCAGGCCACAGCCATCAGCCACCTTGGCGTAGCTGAGGTTGGGGTTGAGTTCGGTGCCGACGAAGTTGTTGGAGTACCACAGCGTTGTGTTCCGCTTTTCCGCACCCCACTGGTAGTTGCGGAAAATAACCATAGTGATCGCCGGCCAGCCTTCACGACCGATCGCGCCCATTTCGTTCATCGAGATGCCGAAGGCGCCGTCGCCGGCGAAGCCGACCACCGGCACGTCGGGGCAGCCGATCTTGGCACCGACGATCGACGGGAAGCCGTAACCGCAAGGGCCGAACATTCCCGGTGCGAGATATTTCCGGCCCTGTTCGAAGCTCGGATAGGCGTTGCCGATGGCGCAGTTGTTACCGATGTCGGTGGAGATGATCGCTTCCTTGGGCAGGGCGGCCTGGATCGCGCGCCAGGCTTGGCGCGGCGACATACGGTCGGCCTCGCGCAGGCGGGCGGTGGCGTTCCACTCGGTGCCGACGTCATCCTCTTCGTGGTCCATCGACGACAGCTGCTGCAGCCAGGCCGAACGGTTCTGGTGGATCGCCGCCTTGCGCTGCTCGCGGCCTTCGTTGCCGGCCGAGGGCGTCAGTTGCTCGAGGATCTGGCGGGCGACCTGCTTGGCGTCGCCGCAGATACCGACGGAGACCTTCTTAGTCAGGCCGATGCGATCGGCATTGATGTCGACCTGGATGATCGCTGCATTCTTCGGCCAGTAGTCGATGCCGTAACCGGGCAAGGTCGAGAACGGGTTGAGGCGGGTGCCGAGCGCCAGCACCACGTCTGCCTTGGCAATCAGCTCCATCGCTGCCTTCGAGCCGTTATAGCCGAGCGGGCCGGCGGCGAGACGGTGGCTGCCAGGGAAGGCGTCGTTGTGCTGGTAGCCGCAGCAGACCGGCGCATCGAGCCGCTCGGCCAACGCCATGGATTCCTGGATCGCGTTACCGATGACGACGCCGGCGCCGTTCAGGATGACCGGGAACTTGGCCTCCGACAGCAGGCGTGCTGCTTCGGTTATGGCTTGCGGTCCGCCGGCCGGGCGTTCGAAGCGCACGATGGAAGGCAGGTCGACGTCGATGACATGGGTCCAGAAATCGCGCGGGATGTTGATCTGCGCCGGGGCGCAACCACGCCATGCCTTTTCGATGACGCGGTTCAGCACTTCGGGAATGCGAGTGGGATCACGCACCTCTTCCTGGTAGCAGACCATCTCCTCGAACATCGCCATCTGGTCGACTTCCTGGAAGCCGCCCTGGCCGATGGTCTTGTTGGCCGCCTGAGGCGTGACCATGAGCAGTGGTGTGTGGTTCCAGTAGGCGGTCTTCATCGCGGTGATGAAGCCGGTGACGCCGGGGCCGTTCTGGCCGATGGCCATCGACATGTTGCCGGTGGCGCGGCTGAAGCCGTCGGCCATCATGCCGGCATTGGTCTCATGCGCGCAGTCCCAGAACTTGATACCAGCCTTGGGGAACAGGTCCGACACCGGCATCATGGCCGAGCCGATGATGCCGAAGGCATGCTCGATACCGTGCATCTGGAGGACTTTGACGAATGCTTCTTCGGTGGTCATTTTCATTTCTTGGTTCCTTTCGATTGGGGGCAGGTCCGGCCTTGGGAGGGCTAGAGGATTTCGTCCTTGAGGTAATACCAGCGGTACATTCCCCACTGGCCGAGCCGCCGGAACGGCGTCAGCAGGCCGTGGCTGGGCAGCGGGGAGGTGAAGATCGGCAGGTCGAGCTCGCCGCCCTTGCCGGCGACCATCTGGGCCATGCGGCGGCCGGCCTGGGCCGAGTACATGACGCCGTTGCCGCCATAGCCCATGGCGTAGAACAGCTGCTGTTTGGGGTCGGGCCGGAAGATGCGCGGCATCATGTCGTGGCTGACGTCGACCCACCCCCACCAGGAGTAGTCGACCTCGATGCAACGCAGGACCGGGAACTTGCGGTAGAGCCCTTCGAGCAGCCGGTCGAGATGGCTTGCATTGACCGCGTCCCGCCCGGTGATGGCGCTGCGGCTGCCGATCTGCACGCGACCGTCGGGCAGCATCCGGTAGTAGTGGCGAAGCGTGCGCGTGTCGGTGAGCGGGATGCGGGTCTGGAAGTTCAGGATCTCGCGCTCGCTGTCCGTTAGCGGCCGCGTCACGATCGAGTTGGACAGGATCGGCATCAGCCGGTGGCGCGTCAGCTCGTGCAGGCCGGGCGAAGTGTAGCCGGCGGTGGCGATGCAGACAGCACGCGCTCTAACGATGCCGCCCGGCGTGCGCAGGTGATGCACGCCGCCCTTGATCTCGCTGCCGAGGACCGGGCTTGAGGTGTGCACTTTCGCACCCAGCTTGCGGGCGAGCCTGAGATAGCCAAAGGCGAGCTTGGCGGCATGGATGCCCATGCCGTCGGGCTCGTACATCGCGCCCTTGGCTTCGGCGTCGCGAACGAAATCGCTGTGCACCTCATCGCGGCCGATCATGCGGGCGCGGTAGCCGAAGACGTCGTTGAGCAGGCGCGTTTCCTTTTCCAGCGCCGGCAGCACCTTGTCGCGATGGGCGATGTAGAGATGGCCACCATCCTGCGGATCGCAGTCGATCTCGGGCTGGCGGATCAGGTCGCGAAACAGGTCGAACGCTTCCGAAATCTCGACATGCATCTTCCTGGCGACGTCGACGCCCCAGCGCTCGATCCACTGCGAACGCTTGAGCCGGCCGGCCGAAATCTGCGCCTGGCCGCCATTGCGGGTGCTGCAGCCCCAGGCGACGCCATTGGCTTCCAGCACCGTCGCCTTGATACCGTGCTCCTTGGCCAGATGAATGGCACAGGACAGGCCGGTATAGCCCGAGCCGATGATGGCGATATCGACGTCGATGTCCTGTGTGATCGGACCGTCGTCTTCTGGTTGCTGGCCGGCGGTGGCGATCCAGTAGGTCGGCGCGTAGTCCTTGCCGGCACCTGGGTTTGTCGCGTGGACCGGGTCGTAGGCCGGATCGAACGGCAGGCGTTGTGCCGCGGACCTGACGAGTTGATGTTCCATTGGCGTGGTCCTCCCGAGACCGCTCAGGCACCAGCCGCGATCAGCGGCCGGTTCTTGCGGAAGGCCTGCTTGCGGACGATCTTGCCGTCGTCGAGCGTGAACAGGTCGCAGCCCTCCGCCTCGACGCGGCTGCCGTCGGCGTTGGTGCCGGTGAACGTCCATTCCGAGACGGCGCGATCGCCATGGACGAAGTGGCCATGATGAGCCCAGTGCGCGTCCGGCATCGACTTCCAGACACCGCTGAAGGCGGCGGCGATTGCCTCGGTGCCTTCGAAGCGGGTGCCGTAGACCTCCGGGCCAGCAACGCCGTTGAAGACGCAGTTGGCGGCGAAGAAATGCATGACGCCGTCGATGTCGTGGCGGTTGAAGGCGTCGAAGAGGCGAGCCAGGCCGTCGGCGGTGAGAGACATGTCGTGGTCCTCGTATCTGTGCGGCAGAGCCTTTTTGGCATGGCTTCGCCGTGGCCGGACTAGCCGGCGGATTGGTCTGTCTGTTGGTACGGTTGGGTTTGGCGTCAGCCGGGCGGCGAAGTTGCCGGGTGTGTGAGCTTTGCCATCAGATCTTGCCCTTCCAGGGGATCATCGCCTTTTCCAGGTAGCGCAGCATGAGGTCGAAGGCGAAGGCGAAGATGCCGATGACGATGATGCCCATGATGACCGTATCGCTGGCGAGGTACTCGGCGGCGTTCAGCACCATGAAGCCAAGACCGCGGTGGGCGGCGACCATTTCGGCCGCAACCAGCGTGGTCCAGCCGACGCCGATGCCGATGCGCATGCCGGTGAAGATCTCGGGCAGGGCGGCCTTCAGGATCACCTGAGAGATGACCTGGGCGCGGGTGGCGCCCATGGCATAGGCGGCATGGATCTGTTCGGTCGACACCGAGCGGACGCCGGCGCGGGCGGCGATCGCCATGGGCGCGAAGATTGCGAGATAGATCAGGAACACCTTCGGGAATTCGCCGATGCCGAGCCAGATAATGATCAGCGGCAGGTAAGCGAGCGGCGGCAGCGGCCGGTAGAACTCGATGATCGGGTCAAACAGACCGCGCACCGTGCGGTTGACGCCCATCAGGATGCCTATTGGAACTGCTGTGACCAGCGCCAGGAAGAAGGCGCCGAGCACACGGCCAAGGCTGGCCAGCGTGTGCTGGATGAGCGTCGAGTTGGAAACGCCATCGGTCATGGCGACGACGAACTTGTCCCAGACGGCGAGCGGCGAGGGCAGGAACAGCGGCTTGACCCAGCCCATCTCGGTGATCAGCAGCCAGAGGCCGAATAGTACGAGCGCGGTGATCAGGCTGATATGGCCGCTCATGCCGTCGCCGGGCGCGCCGTAGATCTTGCCTGGGCGAACGGACTTGGCTCGTGAGAGGCGCTCAAGCATGGAGGAGTTCCGGATTGCCGGACTGGCGCTCGTCGCCGTAGATGATGCCGAGGATCTGCTCGCGCATGTCGATGAAATCGCGGCTGGATTTGATTGCACGTGCGTTGCCCTCCTCGAGGAAGCGCCGATTGAAATCGAGCTCATAGGTGTGGGTGATGCGGCCCGGACGCGGCGACATGACGATCAGCCGGGAGCCGAGGAAAAGTGCTTCTTCGACGCTGTGAGTGATGAAGAAGAACATCTTGTTGGTGAGCTGCCAGACCTTGAGCAGCAGCTCCTGGATGGTCTCGCGGGTCAGCGCGTCGAGCGCCGCCATTGGCTCGTCCATCAACAGCATCGCCGGATCGCAGGTTAGCGCACGGGCAATGCCGACGCGTTGCTGCATGCCACCGGAGAGGTGGTAGATCATATGGCGGTGAAAATCCTGCAGCCCGACAAGGGCGAGGTTCTTGGTCGCCAGCTCGCGCCGGGTCGCCTTGTCGACGCCGCGCAGCTTGAGCCCGAATTCGGTGTTGTCGATAACATTGAGCCAGGGCAGCAGCGCGTGCTTCTGAAAGACGACGCCACGGTCGGCGCCCGGGCCGACGACTTGACGTCCGCCAAGTGTGATGTCGCCGTCGGTTGGCGTCATGAAGCCGGCCATCAGGTTGAGCAGGGTGGTCTTGCCGCAGCCGGAGGCGCCGAGGGCGACGACGAAATCGCCGCTTTTGACCTCAAGGTTCACGCCCTTGAGCGCAATAACCGCTTGGTCGGAGTAGAGGCCTGGATAGGTCAGGCTGACATTGCTGACGTTGAGGGTTTCCATCGCGTCGAGCCTTTCGAAGAAAATGCAATCGAGTGGTGGAGAGGGTGCCGCCGACCGGCATTCGGCCAGCGGCACGTCCAATGCTACTTGGATGCTTCCTTGGCGTAGCTACTGTTGACAAAGGGCGCGTAGTCGTCGAGCGCATTGTCGATCTGCTTCTGCGCGACGAGGAACTTGGCGCTCTCGTTCAACGCCTTGATGGCGCCGCCGCCGAGCCAGGTTTCGGATGCCTGCTCGTCGGCGTTGGGGAACGACAACAGGTTGAGCGCTTCCACGGCGCCTGCACCGTCGCCGCCGATCAGCTTGACGATGCCCTGCACCTGCGGCGAGTCCGCCGTCCAGCTTGCCTTGTTCTTGTTGTAGTCGGCATAGGATTCAGCCAGCACCTTGGTGAAGGCGGCCATGAACTTCGGGTTTTCGGCGGCCCACTTCTTGTCGGCGACAAGGCCGTCGAAGGTCGGTACCGAAGCCGCGCCGATGGTCTCTGAATCGGCGATGGTCTTGCCGTTCTTGAGCAGTTCGGTCAGTGCCGGTGGCCAGACATAGGCGGCGTCGATGTCGCCACGCTGCCAGGCGGCGATGATCTGCGGCGGCTTCATGTTGAGGATGTTGACCTCGCGCGGATCGATCTTCCACACCTGCTCGAGGCCGACAAGAAGATGGAAGTGCGAGGTCGACACGAACGGTACGCCGACATTCTTGCCCTTCAGGTCCTCGGGCTTTTCGATGCCCGAGCCGTTGCGGACGGCGAGTGCTTCCGACTTGCCGATATTGTCGAGGATCCAGAACAGTTCGAGATTGACGCCGCGCGTGGCGGCGGCGGTGGTGCCGGTCGAGCCGATAACGCCGATCGGCACGCTGCCGGAGGCGAGAGCCGTCGAGATGTCGCCGCCGGAGCTGAACTGGCGCCAGTCGACGGTGTAGCCCGCTTCCTTGGCGGCGGCGTCGAAACGTCCGTCGGCGATGGCCGTGACGAACGGCCCGACGATCTGCTGATAGCCGACAACGACCGTCGTTTCGGCATAGGCGAGGCAGGAGGTGAACACGCCGGCCGCTACGGTTGCGGCGCCGGCTAAATGCTTGAAATGCTTAAAGTGTATCATCGTTACCCTCTTGTTTTGTTAGCCACCGGTTATTCCGGGAACTTGCCGGCTTTGATGCCGGTCTTGGTTCTGGACATAGGGTTAAATGGAACCTTTGAATTGCCTTATATCCAGATTGGAAGTTGAATGACTCCAGATTGAACCTGCGTGGGACCATGGCACAGGCGACAGTTTCGGAGACGATCTTCTTTCTCGACCGGGCGAGCCGCATCGGCCTGCAGGCGCAGATCCGCGAAACCGTGGTCTCGGCGGTGTTGTCTGGCCGGCTGCAGCCTGGCGCTCAGCTGCCCTCGACCCGCAAGCTCGCGGAATATCTGAACATTTCCCGCATCACCGTGACGCTCGCCTATCAGGAGCTCGCGTCGCAGGGTTATGTCGAGACCGCCAGCCGAAGCTCGTATCGTGTTGCCGGCAACCCGCCGACAACTGTGCTCGAAGCAGCAGTGTCCGGCGTCGGCGCAGACGAAATCGACTGGTCGACGAAACTGCGGTCGAGTTTCATCGTCGCCAAGCAGATGCGCAAGCCGCTCGACTGGCGCCGCTATCCTTATCCGTTCCTCTACGGCCAGATGGACCCGTCGCTGTTCGATCTTGGCGCCTGGCGCGACTGTGCCCGGCGTGCGCTGGCGCGCGAGGATTTTGAGCTGATGGCCGGCGACTTTGCCGCTGCCGATGACGTGCAGTTGGTCAACTACATCTGCTCGCGAACGCTGCCCAGCCGCGGCATTCGCGCCACGCCTGATGAAATCCTTGTCACGGTGGGAGCGCAGAATGCGCTGTGGATCGTCACCCAGCTGCTGCTGCGGCAGGGCGCGCACGCCGTGTGCGAAAACCCCTGCCACCCTGACATGAGCGCATCGCTCAAGCTGAGCGGTGCCGACGTCACGGCCATCGACGTGGACAAGGAAGGCCTGCCGCCCGAGGTCCTACCGGCTAAGGTCGATGCGGTCTTCGTCACGCCGAGCCACCATTCGCCGACGGGCGCCACGATGCCCGTGGAACGCCGCGCAGCACTTCTGGCCGCCGCCGCCTCCGAGGACTTCATCATCGTCGAGGACGATTACGAGTTCGAGATGAGCTTTCTCGCGCCACCGTCTCCGGCGCTGAAGTCCTTCGATCGCAGCGGCCGGGTGTTCTACATCGGCAGCTTTTCCAAATCGCTGTTTCCCGGCCTGCGGCTGGGCTATCTCGTGGCGCCGGCGCCGGTCATCCGCGAGGCGCGGGCGTTGCGTGCCCTGATGCTGCGCCACCCGCCCGGGCATCTCCAGCGCACGGCGGCCTACTTCCTCGCGCTCGGCCATCACGATGCGGTGCTGCACCGCATGCGTGGCGAGTACCACAAGCGCCACATCGTCATGGCCGAGGCGCTGAAGCGCGAAGGCTTTACCATCGCCGGCTCGTCGGCTTTCGGCGGCACGTCGTTCTGGGTCGAGGGGCCCGAAGGGCTGGACGCCGACCTTTTGATGAACGAACTCAAGCAGGACGGTGTGCTGATCGAATCTGGCTCGCCCTTCTTTCCCGATGCGGACGGTCCGTGCCGCTTCTTCCGCATGGGCTATTCGTCGATCCCGCGCGAGAATATCGCCGAGGGCGTTGTCCGTGTGCGGGCAAGGATGAATCGGCTGCTGGCACAGGCTTAGATCAGGGCCCCGCCGCTCTATTCCTCCACTTCGTAGACGTGGCGCTCAAAGCGCTCGAGCAGCGTGTGCATCTGCTTGCGTGCGGCTTCGAAGTCGGGCGATGCTGTACGTGCGGCGCGGTCGGCGTCATAAGCTTCCCTGGAGGCGAAGCTGCATTCCCAGCGTATGTCAGGTCCGTCTCCTTCCGTCCGCACGAGGATGCGCCCCGGGTCAAGGCCGAGCCGACGCCTGATCTCGGTCGCCTTGCGGCGCTGCGTCAGAACGTCGTCCGCCAGACCCTCCTTGGCGAAATAATTGGTCGCTTCGACAATCATCTTTTCCTCCGCTGTCTTCCTATCATGCATCACGGCCGTTTCGGTCGGCGTGAAAAATCGATCCTGGGATCGCTTGACATCCAAAAATATGATCATAAAGTGTGATCACACTAGATGATCGCATCGTACAGAGATGCCTCTGCGGTGACAAGGAAAAGGTAAGACCGGTGCCCACGATCAAGTCCATCGAAACGCTGATTGTCCAACTGCCGACCCGGCGCGAGCACAAATGGGCCGGCCTGACAGAGGTCATCGGCCGCTATGTCATGGTCAAGATGACCGATAGTGATGGTCGTGTCGGCTGGGGCGAGGCGCCAGCACTCAAGGACTGGGGCGGCGAGTTCGGCCGCTACTTCGGTGAGTCTGCCATGATCACCCGCAGTGTCATCGAAACCTATCTGGCGCCCGCCGTCATCGGCCTTGAACTCGGTAATTTTGCCGAACTGCATACGCGCATGGACGCCATCATCCGCGGCTATCCCTATTCCAAGGCGGCGGTTGAATTTGCCGCCTATGACCTCACCGGCCGCTGGCTGAACGTTCCCGTTCATACGCTGCTTGGCGGCAAGGCGCGCGCCAAGGTCGCCATCACCCATTCGATCGGCCTGATTGCGATCGAGGAGGCCAAGGTCGAGGCGGCCAAGCTTGCCGCTGAAGGTATCAAAACGATCAAGGTCAAGATCGGTGTCGATCCGGCACGCGACGTCAAGATGGTCGCTGCGGTCCGCGAGGCCGCAGGCGAGGCGATGGAAATCTGCGTCGACGCCAACGAGGGCTACAAGACGCCGGGCGAGGCGGTGCAGACAGTGCGCCAGATGGAAAAGTACCGGCTCAAATATGTCGAGCAGCCGGTGATGGGCATCGAGCGCATTGCCGAGGTCGGCCGCCGTATCGACGCGCCCGTCATGGCCGACGAGTCGGCATGGAACGCTCATGACGCCATCCAGATCATCCAGAATGGCGGCATCCAGATCATCTCGATCTACACCACCAAGGCTGGTGGCCTCTACAAGGCGATGGAGGTCGGTGCGGTCTGCCGCGCCGCCGGCATCATCTGCAACGTCAATGGCTCGATCGAAACAGGCATCGGCAACCTGGCCAACGTCCAGGTCGCGGCCGCCTCGCCGGCGGCGACGCTGTCCTGCGTCATCCCGATCTCGACGCCGGCCGAGGCACAGCATGGCCAGGTCGGCGGCATCTACTACAAGGACGATCTTCTGGTCGAACCGATGCAGGTCGCCGATGGCGCGGTCGTCGTGCCGTCCGGGCCTGGCATGGGCATCGATGTCGACCTTGCCAAGGTCGAGAAATACCGCGTGCGCGACTGAGCGCCGGTCAAGAAACTCAAGGAGAGGAACATATCATGCGGGCAGAAATCGTAGCGAAGCAGGTCAGGGCAATGGCGGAGCATGGGCTCGACGCCATCATCTGCTCGTCGCCTGAAAACTTCGCCTACACCGCAGGCTTCGTCGTGCCGTCGCAGCCGCTGATCCGCCACCGCCATGCGATGACCATCGTCACGGCAGATGGACGCACCGCGATCTTCGGCGTCGACATGGAGGCCTCGACGATCAAGCGCCGCCTGCCTGAGATGCCAGCCCGCATCTGGGCCGAATTCTCTGACGACCCGATGCTGGTGCTGGCCGACCAGCTTTCCGGCCTCGGTCTTGCCAAGGCACGCATCGGCCTCGAAATGGACTATCTGCCGGCCGGCGACTTCGCCCGCCTGATTTCGGCGATGCCGGGTGCCCGCTTCGAGCATGCCGAGCCGATCCTGGCGCGGCTGCGCCAGATCAAGACGGCGGAAGAGGTAGCGCTGCTCTCCAAGCTGTCGCGCATCGCCGACCAGGCGATCACCGACACACTGGCTGTGGTAGACGCCGGCGATTCCGAAATGGACATTGCCGGCCATCTGACCCGCAACGTCTATTCGCTGGGCGCCGAGCATTTCAAGCTTTTGATCGTTGCCACCGGCGAGCGCTCGGTGCTGCCCAATGTCGGCCCATCCGACCGCATTCTCAAGCGCGGCGACGTCTGCCGCGTCGAGATCTTCTCGGTCATCAACGGCTACCAGGCCGGCGTCTGCCGCACGGCCATCGTCGGCGAGGCCCCGCCCATGGCCGACAAGATCTGGGCTCATCTGGTCGAGTGCAAATATGAGATCATGGAGAAGGTGAAGCCAGGCGCCAGCTGCCGCGAGATCTATGATGCCTTCATCGCCAAGCTGGCCAGGCTCAACCTGCCGCCGATCTCGTTCGTTGGTCATGGCATCGGCCTGCACCTGCACGAGGATCCTTATCTCGGCCTGACGCCGGTGCTCGGCAAACCGGGCAGCGACGCACCGCTGGAGGAGAATATGGTGCTCGGCTTCGAGCCGCTCTGCTACGACACCGGCTACGGCTATGGCATGCAGAACAAGGACATGCTGCTGGTGACGTCGAAGGGTTCGGAACTGCTTTCCGACTATGCCGACACCGACAAGCTGATCCTCTGCGGCACCGCCAGGAATGGTGGCAAGGTCAAGGCGGTCGCCTGAGCGAACCTGCCTTGTGAATTGGCAGCCGGGATGCTTTTTGACCTGGCTGCATAAAGAGATATCGCCCGCCGTCACGGACCGGCGGGATGCGATTGAAGGTCCGTGAGTGAAGTATGGGGTGGAGACACATGCGCACGCTGATCGAGAATTTGAACTTCGCCTTCACGGTCGACAAGAACGACACGGTGCTGCGCAACGCCAGCGTGGTCGTCGAAAACGACCGCATCGCCGATATCGGCCAGGCGAATGAGGTGGCGGCACGCCACAAGGGCAAAAGCTTCGACAAGGTCATCGACGGCACGATGCTGGGTATCTGCCCGGGCTTTGTCGACAGCCACGTGCATCTGTCCGAGACGCTGTCGCGCGCGGTCTTCCCCGACAATCTCAACACCCGCGCCTGGGTGTTCCACTGGGCCAAGCCTTTTTACGCCCACATATCAGAGGAAGACGAGTATTGGGGCGCTTTGCTCGGCATTACCGAGATGCTGCGTTGTGGCACCACCTGCTTCCTCGACATGGGCTCGCAATATGATCCCGGCATCGTCATCCGGGCGATGGACAAGACCGGCATCCGCGGTATCACCGGCCGCCACGCCGCCGACAATCGCCCGGCCGAGTTGCCGCGCGGCTGGACCGAGGAGATGGCAGAGCATCACTTCTTCCCCGATGCCCAGTCGGCGCTAAAGGTGCTGGAAGAAAACGTTCTGCGTTACAACAACACGCTCGACGGCCGCGCCCGCTGCTGGGTCAACATCGAGGGCAAGGAACCCTGCAGCCTCGAACTGCATGTCGGCGCGGTGGCGCTGGCCGAAAAGCTCGGCGTCGGCACGACCTATCACCTGGCGACCTCGATCGAGGAGGCCAAGGTCTGCGAGAGCAAATATGGCTGCTGGCCGATCACCCGCGTCGACAATGCCGGCGGCATCCGCAAGAACCTCGTCATCGCCCACGGCGCTGCCGTGTCGGACGAAGAGGTCAAGCTGTTGGCCGAACGCGGCGCCAGCGTCGCCTTCTGCCCGTGCTCGTCGTTCAAGCTCGGCAA
This sequence comes from Aminobacter sp. LjRoot7, assembly GCF_964252895.1. Lineage (NCBI taxonomy): Bacteria > Pseudomonadati > Pseudomonadota > Alphaproteobacteria > Hyphomicrobiales > Phyllobacteriaceae > Aminobacter > Aminobacter sp. LjRoot7. The sequence goes on along the minus strand of NZ_CAXUPX020000009.1, from coordinate 2,289 downwards.
GGGCGCGACGTCGATAGGCAAGTATCCCGAGATGGTCAGGGCCGGCGTCAAGGTCGGTCTCGGCACCGACGGTGTCTCGGCTGCCGGCAACATGAATCTGATGCGGCAGATGCTCGTCGTCGCCGGCATGTTCAAGGATGCACGGCTCAAGCCTGACGTCTTCACCGCGCGCGATGCGCTGCGTGCCGCCACCATCGAAGGCGCGCGCGCGCTGATGTGGGACGACGAGATCGGCTCGCTGGAGATCGGCAAGAAGGCCGACTTCATCCTGTTCGACCTCGACCATGTCGAGTGGACGCCGTTCTACGATCCGCTGCAGGCGCTGGTGTTCTCGGCCTCGACGGCCTCGATCACCCAGACCTGGGTCGACGGCAAGGCGGTCTATTTGGACGGCAAGGTGCAGGGCGTCGACGAGCCATCGATCCGCCGCAAGGCACGCGAACTGGCGGCTGCCGCGGTGGTGCGCGCCGGTCTACACGAGCACGGCGTCGAAACGACCACGACGCTTTACGACGAAGGAAACTGAGGCCTTGGCCGTTCCGCGACTACCGTTGCGGAACGGCATGGTGCCAGCTAAGAAGAATTGCGTTCAACAGGCTGCATTGGGAGAGATCGGCCGCTGCTAGACAACACCGGCCGACGCCGACGGAGCAACCCCCCAGGAAACTCTCAGGCAAAAGTGACCATGCAGTTGAACGATCTGGAGAGAGGCGCTTCGAGCGTCCACCGAAGGGGAAAGCCGCAGCGGCCGGGCTGTCGTGGTTAAGCTCTCAGGTACAGCGACAGATTGGGGAATAACCGTGGGTTTCGGCCCGCACCCAACTTTGTTCGCGGAGAGTGAAATGCCCCATATTGCCGTTATCGGCGCCGGTATTACCGGCGTTACCACTGCCTATGCGCTTCTGGAGCGCGGCTATTCCGTCACCGTCATCGACCGCCAGCGTTATGCCGGCATGGAGACTTCGTTCGCCAATGGCGGCCAGCTTTCGGCGAGCAATGCCGAAGTGTGGAACCACTGGTCGACCTTGCTCAAGGGCATGAAGTGGATGCTGCGCAGCGATGCGCCGCTGTTGATGAATCCCAGGCCGACCTGGCACAAATATGCCTGGCTCGCCGAGTTCGTCTCCAACATCGCGAATTATCGTGACAACACGGTGGAGACGACGCGGCTGGCGATCGCCGCGCGCAAGCATCTGTTTGCGATTGCCGAGCGCGAGAACATCGATTTCGACCATGTCCAGCGCGGCATCCTGCACTTCTATTGGGACAGGCCGAGCTTCCAGCATGCGCTGAAGGTCAATTCGATGCTGGTCGAAGGCGGTCTTGACCGTCGTCCGGTGACGGCACAGGAAGTGAAGTCGATCGAGCCGACCTTGCATGGCGATTTCCACGGCGGCTTCTATACGCCGTCGGATTCGACCGGCGACATCCACAAATTCACCTTTGGCCTCGCCAAGGCCTGCGAGCGACGCGGGGCGCGTTTCGTCTTCGACGCGACCGTCAACCGGATCGCCCGCGATGGGGTGTTCTGCATCGGCTACACCAGCGGCGGGGCGTCCAGTGCGCCTGGCGACCAGATCGTCGAGGCCGATGGCATTGTCGTCTGTGCCGGCTCGGCGAGCCGACACTTTGCCGCGATGCTCGGCGACCGCGTCAATGTCTATCCGGTCAAGGGCTACTCGATAACAGTGCATCTCGACGACGAGCGTACCCGGAATGCGGCGCCCTGGGTCAGCCTGCTCGACGACCGCGCCAAGATCGTCACCAGCCGTCTCGGCGAGGGGCGCTTCCGTGTTGCCGGCACGGCCGAGTTCAACGGCATGAACCGCGACATTCGCGACGACCGCGTCAGGCCGCTGGTCGACTGGACGCGCATGCTGTTCCCCGGTGTCGACACCAACCGCGTCGTGCCCTGGGCCGGCCTCAGGCCGATGATGCCCAACATGATGCCGAGGGTCGGCAAGGGTCGCCAGCCAGGTGTGTTCTACAACACCGGCCACGGCCATCTCGGCTGGACGCTCTCCGCCGCCACCGCCCAGATGGTCGCCGAGACCATTTCGGGCGAGTTCCGCACCGACGCTGCAATCGCGGCCTGAAACAGGGGAGTTTTGATCATGAACATGATGAACAGGATCAGTGACCGCGTCTCCCTTCATGGCCTATCTGTCGCGCGCGAGCTGCACGACTTCGTTGGCGAGGCGATGGTGGGCACGGGTGTGGAGGCGGATGGGTTCTGGGAGGGGTTTGCGGCGATCGTGCACGATCTCGGGCCGAAGAACCGGGCGCTTG